>CAZPZJ010000054.1:5900-18239 GCA_964591055.1 uncultured Leptospiraceae bacterium | reverse complement strand
GCTATCAGTGCGATATCGCTCAGCGCCCCTATGCTGTTGAGGATGGAATAGGAGTGCACCGGGTGGTTGCGGATGAAATTCCACTCATCGCTGTCGGGATAGCTGATCTTGTCCAGTATCTCGCGGGGAACGCTCACCTTGCCCGCGTCGTGAAGCAGTCCCGCGATCTCGATGCGGGAAACCTCCTCCGGGGGCAGCGAAAGGCGCTCGGCGAGGTACTTGGACAGGATGGCGACCCTGGTGGAATGCCCCGCGGTATAGCTATGCTTGGCGTCAATCACCCGTGCGAAGAGGCGTAGAATGTGGTAAAATCCCGCCATTCCATAGCCTTCCCAGCTCCTGTCGTGTATTTCAAGCATGGGAGTGTCAACGTATTTCGCCTTGAGTTCAAGGAATTTTTCTGAAGGCTTCCCCGGGGTGAAGCTCTTCTCCGAGATCATGTCCATGACGAGCCCGGTGATTTCAGGATTGAAGAAAGTGCCCGTCTGCTGCTCGACGATCGAGAACGCGTCGTCCATGGACAGGCGATCGCGGTCCAGGCGGGGAGTCTGGAGGGAGTCGAAGCAGTCGATAACGCTGAGAATCTGCACTTCGAGCGGTATCTCGTTGCGGCAGAGTCCGTCGGGGTACCCGCTCCCGTCCCAGCGCTCATGGTGCCACCGTATCCAGAGTGAGAGATCTTTCAGCTCGGGAAGTGATGCGATGATGCGGCTCCCGAAGGCGGAGTGCTGCCTGATGACCGCGAACTCCCCGTCGGTAAGCTTCTCACGCTTGGAAAGCAGGGCGATGTCAATCCCGATTTTCCCGATGTCGTGAAGAAGACCGGCGTAATATAATTTCTGAAGGGTTTTACTCGGGAGCCCTATCTTGTCCCCGATGAGCACGCAGCATTCGCCCACCCGCATGGCGTGCTGGTGGCTGGGGTAGTCGCGGATGTCGTACTCCAGGACGACTCCCATCGCTTCGAGGCATTCGTTGAGTATTTTCGACTCCGTTCGGATTTCGTTCTTGGACATGGATTTCCCTTGAAATATCCCGCTTCCGTGTTTATTGTCAGAAATGCGGGCGGGGAAGTCAAGTAAAAGCCTGAATTGAACCAGCGCAATAATCGTATGGAGGGAGCGGGGACGAGCGGTGAATGTTGAGATTGAAGAATGCCGCGAGTGCTTTTTTCACATCGAGGACGATGGGGAGGTTGTCGTGTGCGATTGCTTCCAGGAGATACAGCGGAAGAGCGTGTTTCCGGGTCCTTACGGAAGGGGATTTGTCATGGACTGCCCGCTGGTGCTGGTCAGGGAATAGGAATTAATACGCAACGCGATAAAAAATACTTGAAAGCGGGCAGGGTTGTTTGTATATTAATATTGGTCGAACCATTGAATCATTGAGCCAATTATGAGCGTTGACAATACAAAGGGACTCAATCCCGTGACGAAGAACCGGCTTCACGAATCCATCGTGGCGCAGCTGCGGGGAAAGATACTGAACGGGGATTTCGCGTGCGGGGAAAAGCTTCCCCCTGAGCGCGATCTGGCCGAAGCCTTCCGCGTGAACAGGGCGACGGTCAGGGAGGCGCTCAAAAAGCTTGAGCAGCTTGGACTGATCGAGATCATTCACGGGGACGGGATCTACGTGCGGGATTATCTGAAGACGGGGACGATCGACCTGATGAAGGAGATCATATACGGAAACGGTGACAATTCAATGTCGCTGATCGCGCAGCTGCAAACTCTCCGGCGGCTGTTGATCCCGGAAATGGCCGCAAGGGCCGCCAGATTTCGAAGCGACAGGGATGTTCAGGAAATGGCCGGAATACTGGATATGGGAGACGATATCCACGTTATAGAGGCGGACCTGGCCATTCACGGCATTGTCGCCCGCGCCTGCGGCAACCTGCCGTATATTTTCCTCCTCAACTCGTTCAACCGCGTATTTCTCGATTTCGGCTCCATCTATTTCGGCAATCCGGACAATGAAAAGCGCTCACGCAGGTTTCACCGCGAGTTGTATGAAGCCATTCTGAGCGGCAATGCGGAAAAATCACGGAAAGTGATGAGCGAAGTGCTTGAATATACCGAAAAGGCGCTGCTCGGGCATGTCGATTCGGGAATAGACACCGGAACGGGGAGCGGGCATCACGACTCCCGAACACGCGCAAAGGAGAAACGGAAATGAAAAGGTTTATTGAGAACCATAAGAATGAAACATACGACGTTATTGTGGTCGGCGGGGGCATATCGGGCGCGGCGGTGGCGTACGACGCGGCAAGCCGCGGGCTGAAAGTGGCCCTCCTCGAAAAGAGCGATTTCGGCGGGGCCACTTCCTCTGCAACATCAAAGATGATCCACGGCGGGCTGCGCTATCTCGCCACGGGTGAGATCGGGCTGGTGCGGGAGTCACTGCGGGAGCGGCGGACCATGGAAAACATCGCCCCGAACTTTGTGTACCCGATGCCGATTCTTTTCACCGCGAACAAGTCGAGCCTTAAAAACTCGAAATTCATCCTTGGCATCGGGATGATGCTCTACGATATTCTCTCCTTTGACAAGAAGCGCACATGGGACGCGAGCAAAAAAATCCCCTCCCACCGTTCGCTTTCGGCGAATGAAGTCATGGCGCTGGAGCCCAACGTCAGGAAAAGCGACCTCGCCGGAGCCGTGGTGTACTATGACTGCGTCAGCATCTGCCCTGAGCGGCTTACGCTCGCGTTTGTCAAGTCCGCCCTCAAATACGGCGCGGTTGCGGCCAACTACGCAAAGGTCGAAGGCTTTATGTTCAACGAGGCGGGGAGGGTCGGGGGCGTGAAGGTCAGGGACCTCGTCTGGAATAAACTCCATGAGGTCAGGGCAGAGTATGTGATTAACTGCGGGGGGCCCTGGGCGGACATCGTCCTCGGATACGCGCGGAAAAAGACGGACGGTGAGCGCCTTCGCCGGTCGGAAGGCATTCATCTCATCACGCGAAAGCTCGTCAATTCGCACATTGTCGGCTCCGCCACGAAGGACGGAAGGCACTACTTCATCATCCCGTGGCGGGGGCGATCTCTGATAGGCACCACCGACAAGGAGTTCATCGGCAATCCCGACGAATACCGCGTGTCGCGGGAGAGCATCCTCGAGCTGCTGAACGAGGTAAACGAAAATTTCGGCAATGACAATCTTCTCAGCTTTGACGATATCATGTTCACCTACGGGGGCCTTCGCCCCCTGGTGGAGGACCAGACCAGGGACGTGTACGAGTCGTCAAGGAAGTACGAAATCTACGATAACGCCCGGGACGGGCTTGAAGGCCTGATCACGGTCGAGGGCGGGAAGTACACCACCAGCAGGAATCTCGCGGAACACGTCGTTGACGTGATCCAGGGGAAGCTGGGGCGCGCGTTGAAGAAGCCGGTGACCGGCTCGGAGTTCCTCGCGGGATGCGACATCCCGGACATCAATCAGTTCATTCTCGAGCTCAAGCTGCGTAACCATGACTTTCCCGAGAGCACCATCGATTACCTCGGGCGGATATACGGCACCGAGGTGAACAGCGTGCTCAGGATCGCGCGTACCGGGAAAAGCCTGGCGGATCCGCTCAACGATGACGGGGAGATGGTGGCCCAGGTGATCTACGCGGTAAGGGAGGAAATGGCGCTTACCCTGAAGGACATCCTGCTCAGGAGGACAGGGATAGGCACTCTCGGAAATCCTGGCCTGAAGGTGCTGAGGAAAGTCGCGAATGCCGCCGCAAAGGAGCTGGGGTGGAGCGACGCCCGGATGAAAAAGGAAATCAGTGAAGTAAAGGCGATGTACGAGCTGCCGCGTCAGTGATGCGCGCACCATCGCGTCAAAGAAACCCGGAGGTCAAGATGGCGGAAAAACATGGCGGGCGTTTCATCCCGGACTGGATCGAGTCCCCACCGCCGGCCGGAAGTTACCGGTCGATATTCAAATGGGGGGATCCCTCGGGATTCAAGCATCCCAACGAAAAGCTGTTCAATGAGCTGAAAAGCGTGTTCGGGCTTTCTGACGCGGATTTCCGGAAACGGGAAACCGACGGCAACGAACAGGTGCGCTACAGCATGAAAAGCAGGCTGAGCCGAACGCAGGTCGCCCGCCTTGCGCGCATTGTGGGCGAAGACAACATCGCCTCTGACGATTACTCGCGTCTCAGGTATTCCACCGGGAAGACCGTGGAGGAGGCGATGAAGCTGAGGCGCGGCGTGGTCGACAGGGTCTGCGACCTGGTTGTGCATCCCCGCGACAAGCGTGATGTCGCCGCCGTTGTTGCGTATTGCAGCCGGGAGAGAATCCCCGTGTACGTTTACGGGGGCGGCTCATCGGTGAATTTCGGCTTCCGGCCGGCCAGGGGAGGCGTCACGCTGGCGCTCTCGACGCACATGAACCGGCTTCTTGAGCTCAACGAGACCAATCAGACCGCCCGCGTGCAGCCCGGCATGATGGGGCCCGATTACGAAAAAGCGCTCAACGGCGCGCCTGAAATGCTCGGGGCGTCGCGGCGCTACACCTGCGGGCACTTTCCGCAGTCGTTTGAGTACTCATCGGTGGGCGGCTGGATCGTCACGCTTGGCTCCGGGCAGCAGTCGTCGTATTACGGCGATGCGTACGACCTGGTGCTAAGCCAGGAGTATGTGACGCCGCGCGGCGCCATCGAGACGCTCGAGTATCCGGCGACCGCGACGGGGCCGAAGGTGAACGACATCTTCAAGGGGAGCGAGGGAGCGTTCGGCGTGCTGGTGGAGCTCACGCTCAAAGTGTTCCGGAACATGCCGGAAAACAGGCGCCGGTTCGGCTACATCTTCAGGACCTGGGACGACGCGGTGAGCGCGAGCCGTGAAATTTCACAGGGCGAGTTCGGGATGCCGTCGGTGTTCAGGATTTCCGATCCCGAGGAAACGCATATCGGACTCAAGCTCTACGGCATCGACGGCACGGTGTTCGACAAACTCATGGCGCTCAGGGGATTCCGGCCCATGGAGCGCTGCCTGTTCATCGGCGCTTCGGACGGCGACAGGAGCTTTACGAAAAATGTAAGCGGAAACGTTCACAGGATATGCAAAAAGCACGGGGCGATGTACCTCACTGGTTTTCCCACGAGGCAGTGGGAGCCCGGGAGGTACCGCGATCCCTACCTGCGGGAAGACCTGCAGGACTACGGCATCCTCATCGACACCCTTGAGACCGGCGTCCGCTGGGACAACCTACACGCGGTCCACAGCTCCGTGCGCGAGTTCATCAAGAGCAGGCCTCGCACCATCTGCATGACGCACTGCTCGCATTTCTATCCGCAGGGCACAAACCTCTATTTCATTTTCCTGATAAAAACCGGCGAGATGGAAGAGTACGTCCGGTTCCAGGAGGGCGTAATCGACTCCATTTCGCGGAGCGGCGGCTCGCTCAGCCATCACCACGGGGTGGGCAGGATGATCGCACCGTGGATGGAAACGCATCTCGGGCGGGAACAGATGGAGGTGCTGCGCACGCTCAAAAAGCACTTCGATCCCCGCGGGATAATGAATCCCGGAGGGCAGCTCGGAATTGACTTGAAGGGCGCGGACTGGCGGCGGATAAAATAAGGATTGATTTTTCCCGCCCGCTCCCGAAGGATTGCGGGAAAACGACGGGGGACGCCATGAAATTCAGGTATGTCATCGTGCCGGCGCTGGTTGCGGCCTGCGCGGTTGTTGGGTGCAAAAAGCTCAGGGTGCAGGACATCGCGGGAACCGTCTGGGAGAACAGGAGCGTTGTTGCCGATCCGCAGATGGGATCGGAAGAGCTGACGCTGACGATCGAATTCAATTACGATATGTCTGTCAATCTCAAGCGAACTGAGCGGTGGATTAAAAAGAGAACCAAGCTCGACCTGGAGCCGCCGAAGGACGAGGCGGTATCGGGGAATTACCGCATCGCGGACAATGTCATCCAGCTGGTCTGGAGCGACGGCGGCACCATGGATTTCCTGTACCGTGATGGTGAGATTGTCACATCCGACGGCGGCCGCGTATTTAAAAAAGCGAACAGAAAGATCCCGCTGAAGTACTGACCGTGCCCGAAATCAGCTGCGCCGACCGGCCAGAGTGTCCTGTCATGCGACATGGAGAGGATGGTGATGCTTTTTGAGGAAAGACGATCGCTGGTTTCGTTTCTCGCGTCGAAGTTGAGCGATTATTCGGAAAACGAGATCATCGAGCTCGTCGAGATCATTGAGGAATCGCTCCGGTTGCTGGAGGCGCACGACTACGACTGGGACAGGCTTGAGCGCTCTTTTATCTCCAAATATGGCGTTGACGAAGGCCGTGAGTCCCTCCGCCTTATGCGTGATCATCTCCTGCTGTACCGCGAGTTCAGAGGAATCATCTGATTGAAGCCTTTTCGTGCATCATGATTATGGACGGGATGAACCCTTCTGTCATAGAAAGCGTCCATCCAATGCGTATTTTGTTCATAAAAATATAAATTTTAACTTCGTTTTTTTTATTGCGCACCTGCGGGGCTTGATTATGAATGTGAAGCAGGGAATTCAGCACCGGGCGGATTGCGGGGAGTGATGCGAAAGAAACAGGACAGCGCGGCGCCGGCCGCAGGCGAAAAACCGATAGCGTTGATACTCGCAGGCTACGACAGGCTTGACGCCAGAACAAAGCGTCAGAAGAAGAAGGAGATGCTGGAAGCATATGATGGCGAGGTCATCTATATGGGGCACAATAAGTTCCTCAGAAACCTCGCGGGCAGGCCTATCATCCAATACGTGATCGATGCGGTGTTCAACGCCAGGGCCGCAACTTCCGGTTCGAAAAAGGCGTCACGGGAGCCGCTGTATAAAACCATTCATCTCTATAACGACATTGAGAGCTTCAGGGAGGAGATCGATGAAACGTTGTATCCCAACCTGGTGCTACATCAGATGACGGATTCGGTTGGAGGCCACTGGAAGGACTTTTACTTCAACCACATTGAATACGGCCAGAGGGTTGACGTGTTTTTCGGGGACACACCGAGGATCACGACGGCCGATGTTGAGTACATCAGCGGGGAGTTCAGTAAAATCCTCGGCAGGGCGAAGGACCACCGCGGGGTCACGGTCAACATGGTGTACGGGATCGTGGAGTATGAAGACATGAAAAAGGACAACTGGCTTGCCCACAGGATCAAGGTGATAAAACGCGGCGCGAACAAGGGCAAGTTGAAAAGCTTTGTCGGATTTGACGGTTTCCAGGCGCGGGTGGGCAACACCGGCGCGATGATCAAGCACCCTACGATCGATCCGCTGATCGAGTATGAAACGCTGAATTTTGTATACAACCTGCGGAAAGCGCTTTCGCCAAGCACCTTTTCCCGCATACTCTACCACCTGTGGAGGACCAAGCACTTTGACATGATCCGGCAGGTGAAAAACCGGTGCATCCGGGAGACGGATTATATTGAGGCCGTCAGGGACGTCATCTCCAAGCTTTACAGGATAGATATCAATCAGTACGGCGGTATTCTGTACCACATAAGGAAAAATGCCGCCAGATGGGAAAACGATATCGACAGCCCGCTCGACTACGAGGTGTTCAAGGAGAAGTTCGGCAGGATGGCAGAGCGCTGATTACGGCCATCTGCTTTTCGCGTAGTGAACGCCCTTCTCCGAAATGAACACCCCCTCCTCGGTTTCAACGGCGTACTCCGCCTCGCGCAAGTCCTCGATTATTGAGCGGATTTCATTCCCGTCCAGGCCGAACTCGACCTCAAGCGAGTACAGGCTTGCCTGTTTCCGGCTGCTTGTGGTGCTGTAGAGATAGTTCAGGACTTCTTCCGCCGGATTATTCATGTCGCCGTGTGTCATACCTCAATACCCGTCGTTGATCTTTATACACGGGAGGAGAATGTGTATCGGGCCATCATGCGGTCCCATGCGGTCGTACTATATCTCCCCGTCACAATCTTTCAAGTCGATAAAGAGTAAAAAAGCCGCAGGGGTTGTCTTTATTAAATATTCACTGTATTTTATATACAGGTTTTCCGTACGGGGGCAGATAATGTCGAATGCGGTTCATGATAGAAGATTCATTGACCGGCGGGTTTCCGAAAGACGCATTGAGGATCGTCGCGCCATGTCGCGGAGCGGTGAGGACAGACGGCAGAACATGGAACGCCGGGTTAATGACCGAAGGATGTGCCGGGCCCTGGACTTCTAGAGAATACCGGCGCTACTATGCGGGCTTTTTCTTCACGCGCAATCAAACTGGGCGTGGATTCTTGTGTCCATTCCTCCCTCAGAAATGATTAAAAAGGAAAGTAATTGATGAAAGGAGGAAAAAGTGCTTGATAAATAACAAGCGTTACATAAAGAGTGTTATATTATGCCCGAGGTGAATACCGGTGCCGCCTAAAACCACTTTTGCCCGAGAAGATGTCGTCAATGCGGCCTTCGAGATCGTGAGAGAGAAGGGGTTCCGTGAGCTGACCTCAAGGCGCATCGCGGAGCGCATCGGGGCGTCAACCGCGCCCGTGTATTCGTGCTTTTCATCGATGGACGAGTTGAAGCGGGAGATCATGCGCAGGGCGGAAGTGCTGATGCTGGAATACGCCAGAACCAGGTACACCGCAAGCGTGTTTCTCAACATGGGCACCGGGCTTACCCTGTTCGCCAGGGACAACAGGGAGCTTTTCCATTCCATGTTTCTTGAAAACAGCGACGCGCGTGACCTGGTGAAAAGCTTTTTCAAATCGCTTGAAGCCGAGGCCGAAAAGGACGAGCTGATTGCCGCCCTCCCCGCGCCCCAGCGCGTTGAGGTGTTCAACCGGATGGCCATGTTCACGCATGGTTTCGCCTCCCTGATCTGCGTAGGGCTGATACGGGCGGCCGACAAGAACTTTATCATCAAAACGATGTACGAAATGGGAAGGGATGTGATAGACTACGCCATGTTCAAGTCTCAGAAGAGCATTCAGGGCGGGATTGAATCCACACCGTAGGATGCCGGTCGCGCGCGGACGAAAACGGTGACAATAAAGGAGGAATGCCATGAAGACGAGAATTACCGAGATGTTCGGAATCAGGTATCCGGTCATATGCGGGGCGATGTATCTGGTGGGCGAGCCCGTACTCACGGCCGCGGTTTCAAACGCGGGGGGGATGGGAAACCTCACCGCCGGAAATTACAAAACACCCGATGAATTGCGGGACGCGATCCGCCGGACGAGGGAGCTCACCGACAAGCCGTTCATGGTGGGGGTAACGATACTTCCATCATTCCACATCACCATGGACGATCACCGCCGGAACCTCACCGTGTGCGCCGAGGAGAAGGTTGCGGGTATCGAAGTGTCGGGCACGCCGATCGACAAGCTCGGCAGGGAATACGTTGACATGCTGAAAAAGGCCGGCGTGAAGATGTTCCATAAGGTCGGCTGCCTTCGCCACGCCAGGCACGCCGAGGAGGCCGGCTATGACGGCATTTATGCGGCGGGCATCGAGGAGGGCGGGCATCCTCTCAACGACGATGTCACCACGATGGTGCTGACCCCGAAAATTGCGGAACAGCTCAGCATTCCCGTCGTGACGGTGGGCGGCATCGTTGACGGCAAATCCATGGCTGCCGCTCTCGCCCTGGGTGCGGAAGGCGTGATGATGGCGACCCGTTTCATGGCAACGAAGGAATGCCAGGTGCACGACAACATCAAGCAGGAGATCGTGAAACGGCAGGAATTCGACACCACGCTGATATGCAAATCGATAGGACTCCAGGGAAGGGCCATCAAGAACAAACTGGCGCAGGAAATCCTCGAGGCCGAGTCGCGTGGCGCGAGCATCACTGAGCTTGCTCCGCTCATCACGGGAGAGCGCTGCCGGGTGGCGTGGGAAACCGGCGATGTTGATGTTGCGCCGATGATGATGGGGCAGTCGCTCGGCAGAATCTATGAAGTGAAAACCTGTCGTGAGGTGATCGAGGACATGGTCAACGGCGCCAGGGTGGAAATCGACCGGATCCGCGGATTATTTTAAACGGAGAACCGTGATGAAGAACCTCCTGATCGACACCCGGGACGTGCGTTTCGTGCTGTATGAAATGCTGGACGTGGATTCGCTGACGTCATTCGACAGGTTCAGCGCTTTTGACCATGACACCTTCGATTCCGTGCTGGACCTCGTGGAAAGCCTTTCCGTGAAAGAGTGCTACCCGGGATTCGCCCGCGCGGACAGGGAGGGCTGCACGTGGTTGCCCGAGACGAAGCAGGTGACATGCACCACCGCTATAAAAGAGCCCCTCAGAAAGATATATGATGCGGGGCTTCTCGGCATCGTAGACTCCCCGGCCATCGGGGGGATGGGCATGCCGCAGGCGGTGGGCGCGGCGTACCTGGAATTCATCAGCGCCGCCAACCAGCCCCTTCTCATGTATCCGGCGCTCGCACACGGCGCGATGATGTTGATCGACAAGTTCGGCACCGGGGAGCAGAAACAAACCTTTGTGCCCCGGATGATGCGCGGCGAATGGGGCGGGACGATGTGCCTGACCGAGGCCGCTGCCGGCTCCGACGTCGGCAGGATCGCGACGAAAGCGGTAAAACAGGCGGACGGCACCTACAGTATCACCGGGCAGAAAATATTCATCTCCGCGGGTGAGAACGATTTTTATTCGAACATGATCCACCCGGTGCTCGCCCGGATCGAGGGCGATCCTGGAGGCACAAAAGGCATCTCAATTTTCATCGTCCCCAAATACCGTCAGGACGCGAGCGGGAACTTTACTGAGCCGAACGATGTCGTCTGCGCGGGGATTGAGCACAAGATGGGCATCAAGGGCTGCGTCACCTGCACGATGGCGTTCGGTGAAAACGGAGGCTGCACGGGGTACCTGCTTGGCGGGGAGCGGCAGGGCATGAAAATCATGTTCAACATGATGAACGCATTCCGTATGGGGACGGCCATCCAGGCGCAGGGGGTGTCGTCAGCGGCGATGATGCACGCGGTCGCATACGCGAAAAGCCGCCTTCAGGGCTCATCCCTCAGGGACATGAGCAATCCCGACGCTCCGATGGCGCCGATCATATCGCACCCCGACATCGCGCGGACGATCCTGGGAATCAAGGCGCATGTGGACGCGCAGCGCCTTCTCATATATTACATGTTTCACCAGATCGATCTGGCGTCCATCCTGGAAGGGGAAGGAGCAAAGGAGGCGCAGGCGCTGCTGGAGCTGCTGGTCCCGGTCTGCAAGGCGGGCTGCAGCGACATGAACGTCTTCGTAACCAGCGAGGCCATGCAGGTGTTCGGGGGATACGGTTTCTGCTCTGACTACCCCATCGAGCAGATGATGCGCAACTCCAAAATTCTCGCCATCTTCGAGGGCGCTAATGGAATTCAGGGAATAGACCTGGTAATGCGCAAGATCATCATGAATCCCGGGCAGTATAACTATTCCGTGTTCAGGGAGAGGGTTTTAAAGACCATCGAGAAAGCCGGGGGAATTGTCGAATCAGGATTCACCGATGCGCTCAGGAATGGAATCAGCCTGTTCGACGAGTGCGTGGAGATGATGAAACGGCAATCCTCGGAATTCAGGTTCGGAGAGATCCTGGCGTTCGCCACGACGGTGAGGCATGCGCTCTACATGCTGGCGCTCGCGTGGATGCACGTATGGAGCCTTTCGGTAACGGTTCCCGCGCTCGCAAAGCGCACGGGCGGAGTTGCGAAAGAAGTATCCGGCGATCCTGCGCGCGGCGACGATGAGGCCGCATTTTATTACGGGAAAGTGCTCGCATCGCGGCACTATCTCTGCAATGAATTCCCCAAATATCGCGCCCTGGTGGAAACGGTCCTGACAGGCGAAGCGTGCGCTCTTGACCTTCACGAGGGAATCTTTGCAGGCGTGGCGGATTTGTAGCACCGTGCATCAGCGGATTGATACAAAAAGCCCCGGTCTTTTCAGCCGGGGCCTTTTCTCCTTTGCTGTGGTTACCGTTTCCCGTCATCCTCGGGATCGTAGTTGCCATTGGGGGTGGCATGGTCGATGATTCTCGGCATTGCTTCCTTGATTGCCGTTGCGGCCTGCTCTTCGCTCATGCCGGAGCTCTGTGCGATTTCACGGATTTTTTCATCCCCGAGCCCCTGTCGGATTTCCGTTTCGGAAATTTCCCTGTTCTGACCGGTTCCGATCCAGGAGGATATTTTATCGCCAAGCCCCTGATCCTTGAACCTGTTGACGATATTGCCCATGCCTTCCTGTTTTATCATGTTGGCGATATTATGTGCTACGTTACCCCCCTGGTTCTGTCCCGCGTCACCGGTCAGTTTCTGGGCGGCGTCCATCAGTTTGTCTATGAATCCCATGACGAGCCTCCTTTTTTT
>CAZPZJ010000054.1:0-5800 GCA_964591055.1 uncultured Leptospiraceae bacterium | reverse complement strand
GTCTCGCCCCCGGACAAGCGGGGATACATGAGCCTCGGGATCGCAATCGATATCGCGGATCTCGTCGCGAAATCGGCAAAAACGGTGATAGCCGAGGTCAATCCCAATATGCCCGTTACATACGGAGAAACGTCAATCCATCTTGACCAGGTCGATTGCATCGTAGAGAGCGATACGCCCCTCCTTGAACGGGAGAACAGGGATTACGGTCAGGAAATCGACCGGATTGGCTGGCACATCGCGAACCTGATCCATGACGGATCGACAGTGGTCCTTCATGTGGGAAGGATGTTCGACGCCGTCGCAAGCCATCTCAGGACTAAGAGGAATCTCGGCATCTACACCAATGTCATATCCGACTGGGTGATTGATCTCATTGAGTCCGGCGCGATTTCAACTGAACGGGGACGCGAAAGAGGCGGGCAGGTGTCTACCAGTTACTGCTACGGAACAAGGCGATTGTACGATTACGTGGACCATAACCAGATGTTCGGATTTTATCCAGTGCACAAGCTCGCCGATCCTTACAACATCAAGCGCGTCCCGAACCTCATCAGCATCATGAACGTCGAGAAGATCGACATCACAGGCAGCAACATTGTGTTTTACTCGGGCGACAACCTGCTTTCCGGCTACGAGAGCAAGTTCAACTTCGCAGCGGGAACCGCGCTCTCGGGCAGGGGAAAGGTGATTTTTGCGATCAGGTCGGTCGACCAGAACGGGGAGAGCAACATCATAATCAATCACGACAGGGACAACGACCGCATACGCTCGACATTCGGCACCACACGCTATGTAGTTACGGAGTACGGTGTGGCGAACATGTTCGGCAAGTCAATGCGTGAGCGCGCACTCGCGATGATCGATATCGCCCATCCCGATCATCGGGAAAAACTGATTTCACAGGCCAAGGAGACAGGGCTGCTGTTTCAGGACCAGATCTATGCAATCAAGAACGCGATCAACTACCCGATCGAGCTTGAGACCATGAAGACGTTCAAGGACAACCTGGAGGTGAAGATACGCCCCATCAAGTCCACCGACGAGGACATGATGCGACGCCTCTTTTACAACTTTTCCGACGAGGCGAAGTACCTTCGCTATTTCACAAACATCCGTTCGATGCCCCACAAGAACATGCAGAAATACGTCAACGTCGATTATGATTCAATCGTGTCAATTGTCGCCGTACTCCAACGTGGCCACAATGAACGCATCATAGCGGAGGGGAGGTACGCGGCGTATCCTGATAGAAAAAATTACGATATGGCCTTTCTTGTTGATGAGGAGTTTCAGGGCAAGGGGCTTGCGACATTTATGTTGAATTACCTCATTAAGATCGCAAAGGACCGGGGAATAGAAAAACTGAGCGCAAGCGTGCTGGCCCAGAATGACAAGATGCTCAAGGTGTTTGATAAATCAGCCGTCAAACCGGTCAAGCATTACGAGTCGGGGGAGGTTGAAATCATGTACGACCTCACGTCGAAAGAGTGAAAGGGCTGTTATCAGCCGCCTTTCGCGAGCCAGTGCGCGATTGCGGAAGACACGCCGTTTTCATTGTGCGAGGGAACGGTGTGAAACATTTCCCTGAGGCGCGCCGGCGCGTTTTCGACCACGTACGAGGAAGCCGTAGCCTCAAGCATCTCGCAGTCGTTGTAATCATTGCCGACCGACGCGGTGTCGGCGCGCTCCACTCCGCAATGCTTTGCAAGCCATTCCACCGCATGTCCCTTTGAAACGCCCGCGGGAAACACTTCAATCCACCGGGTCGTTCCATTGAGGGGGGAAGTTGTGTTGATCACGCTGAATCCGACCAGCGACCTTCTCAAATCAGGAAGAATCACGTCGATCCTGTCGGGATCGCTCATCACCAGAAGCTGCGCCGCCGGGCCGCTCCATCGCGCGGGATCGTCGATTCTGCTGGCGTATCCGTGATAGAGATCGATCCTCGTCGCGAAATCGCCGTTGCGCCCGTTCACCGTCCAGTAGGAAAATAAATGGTTGTCCGGCAGGGGATGGTGTATCATCAGGTCAAGGCCGAACCGGGTGAACACGCGTACGGCGGTGACAACATCCGGTTCAGGCATGTTGACGCTGAGCAGTATCTCCCCGGTGCGAAAGTCCTTTATGCCTGAACCTGTTGAATGGATCAGATAGTCAATGGGAATATCCCGGAGATTGGTCCTGCTGAAGGAGTAGAGCGAACGGCCCGTTGCGATGGCCCGTATGACTCCGTTTTCCCCGAGAGCACCGAGCGAAGAGATGTCTTCGGGCGACACCGTGCCGTCGGACCGGAAGAGTGTTCCGTCAAAATCGGTGACAAAGAGGCGCTTTTTCCTGGCGGGAGTTTCCGGTAAAAAAGTCATCATGAATACGGTAGTCTGCGGCGATCGGCATCGCACAATGTGATTTTCATCACGGCTATGCCTTCGCGAGGAGCTTGGACTGCTCCTCGTAAAGCTGTTTGGCTTCCTCGTGGAACAGGTTGAACTTTTCCTCGTCGTTGAGGTCGAAAAGCTCGAGCACTTCCTCGTCGATGTAGGAGTAATCGTATTTGTGGGACTCGATATTGCACATCTCGTTGGCGAGATAGACAATGTTGATGATGGGTCTGTGTTTTTCGTCTGCGATCAGCGGGGAGTGATGGTGCTTGATCGCGCTGATCAGGTATTCCGGGAGGTTCCACTTCTTGCCGATGAGCTCCCCGATGGAAGAGTGGCTTATGCCGATGGAAAGCTCCTCAATTATGGTGGTAGTGCGGATTGAATGGCTCCTGGTCACATCGGAAATCCAGTTCGAGAGGCTGCCGCTCGTTGAAAGGAGCACTATTTTCCCGAGGTCGTGAAGCAGTCCCGCGAGATACACGTTTTCCGCGATCTTCGCGTTGTTGAAGCTCATGGCGATGTGCCTCGCGTAAAACGCGGTCCTGTTGCAGTGGTTCCATATTTCCTTGAACACGGAATACTTCTGGTCCATGATCGTTCTTGCGCTGGAAGCGACGAGGATGGCCTTCAGGTTGTTGAGCCCGATGATCTTGATGGCGTCATTGATGTTTTCGATGCGCTTGCGCGTGATGAAGCCCGCGGAATTGGAGAGCTTCAGCACCGACGTGGTGAGCGCGGGATCCATGATGATCTTGTCGGAGATCACCTTGATGTTGACGTCCGGCTGATTGCAAAGCCGTTGAATTTCCAGAACGTGTTCCGGAAAAGAGGGAAGCTCCTTGACCTCGTCGACAATCTGCGACTGGATTTCGGTCACGATGCTGACCGGCTTGAGCTGGTAGGGGACGGTGAGCGTGGATTGCGTTATTTTACCATCGGTCTTAATTGACAGCGAGTCCTCACCGATGCCCGAGTTCCGGAGAAAAAGGATTGTCAGCAGAAGCCCGAGTCCTTCCCCCTCTGAGTCATCGGTTACGTCGGCATACACTTCCGCGAAGTCGTTGTACGTCTTCGCCTTTTCGATCCTTTCCTCAATTCTCTTGAGTTCATCGGGATGGATGGGGGTGTTGTTGCGGACATATATTTTAAGGCCGTCATCTGATTTCTTCAGGTAGAAGCCGACCCTGTAATTTGATTTCTTCAGCTCGTTTTCAACAAGCTCCTGATTCTCAATAATAAACGATTTGAACTGTTGCATCCCCGAGAGGTATTGGGTGTCGTTCGTGATGTCGAGGTTGTGGTAATTGAAATAGAACCTCTTGGAATTCGCCTTCACCGCGTTCACGATGATTTCCCTCAATACGGTGAAGAGCGTATCGTTGAGATAAATGATATCGTTATAAGAAAGTATCTTCTTTATGAGAGAGCCGATGAACCTGATATTGGTTTTGTTGTGATAATGAAACGTCAATCCAATTGTCTGGCCGTTTTCTATCTGAGCGGCGAGCCTGGAAGTCTTTGAGGCAATCATCAATCATGCTCCTTTCACATGACAGGTGGGCGATGGAGTGCAATTCCATGAAACACTATGATAGTAAAATAATCCGGGAACAATGTCAATCAAATTTAACAAAATCGGCTTTATTATATTGTTATTGTTTGCATTACAATGAATAAATAATGTCAAGAAATCGATCACGCTTCAACACGGTCATTCCTGCAAGTCTGAATTTCCAGACATTCACTCAATGGTATTTTCGGACAGCATGCCGGGGAAATTCACATAAATATGTTCCATGCCTGTCGGCGATACTCATTCGGGGATTTGGGATTTTTCCGGGGAACAGTCATGGCATGTGTACAATCCGGCGGCGACATCAGGAAAAACCTCCCGGTGGATTCCCGGCCGCAGTGACAGGCGAACCGGGCATTGCCCCGTCACTCCGGCGGGCAATGAGGCCGGGGCGCCCTTCGTCATTTCTTGAAGAATTTGGAGAAGGAGCGCTTTTTATTTGATTGGAGCGGGCAGTTCACAATCTCTCCCCGGAATGCGACTTTATACTCTATTTCGGTGTTAAACCTGCACAGCGCGGAGTCCGCGACAAGATCGACATGATGGACGCACTTGATGCATTCCTCAACAGTCATTGACGTAACCTCGTTCAATAAAACGGTGTGCGCTGAGGCACATGAAAAAGGACAGAAATTGCTGGGGTGACATTTGAAAACTATCTGTACATTTTGTCAATCACATCGCGATATGCCTCCCGGACGGCGTGGTATTTAATTTTCCCGATCCCGGTGAGCCTGCCGTTGGACTCGCTGAATCGTTCATTCAGGATCGTGTAATGCCTGATTTGAGCGAAGTCTTCGATACTGCTGTTGGCGGAGGCGACCTCTTCGCGGATTGTTTCCAGAAGCAACGGTGCTGATATGAAATCCTCTCCAACACGGCAACATACATTCACTCCGCTCGTATTGTCCCATCGCAAGTGGTTCTTGTTGTATCGGATGCCTTTCGCTTCAAATATTCGGATAAAACGGTTGAAGTCGGGCACGATGAGCGCCGCAATAAAGTCCGGTTTATCGCCCGAGATAAAAATTTGGTCGATCTCCGCGCTTGTTGAGAAGAGGTTTTCAAGCCGCCTGGCAAACAATGTGTTGCCGGATGACGTGCGCAACAGGTCGTTTTCATTGCCGGTTATGGCAAGGTATCCATCATCGGACAGAATGGCGTAATCGCCGGTTCTGTACCATCCATCGGTGGTGAACGAAGCAGCCTTCAGGTCACTGTTGTTGAGGTAGTCAGGGAGCGCTCCCGGGTGGAAAAGCTCCATTTCTCCGGTTGCTGAAATCCTTACCCTTGTGCCGAACGCTTCCGGGCCGGCATGACCCGGCTTGCACGCAAAAACGGGATTGAGCACGCAGGGGCCGAAACTTTCGGTGGAACAGTAACCTTCGGTGATTGCGATACCCGCAGCGTGGTAGATGCGCAGAAGCCCGGGTGAAAGGGCTGACAATCCGCAGATCGCGTATCGCAACCCGTATCCCCACAGCGAGTGAAATTTTGCAAGGAACCTCCCGGCCATGCGGGAACGCATTTTCAGGCCCCATGGCAGCATTGAACGGGGGTCGATTTCCATTGACATGTTATAGCAGCCGGTGTCGTCGCAGCGGTATTCCAGCACCTGCCCTCCAAGGCGAAGCGACCACTGGAAGAGGCGCTTTTTCAGAAAATTCGCAGTCATCGCCTGTTGAAACGGAAGATACGCTTTTTTCAGCGTGTCGGGCGTTGTGTTGATCCATGTCGGGTTGTATTTTCGAGTGTCCTCGAGCAGCGTTCCCGGCCTGTCGGTATAGCTGATGCATGCGCCTTTTCTGACGGCGAGCAGCTGGCACGAGACCCTTTCAAACGG
>CAZPZJ010000053.1:11827-19095 GCA_964591055.1 uncultured Leptospiraceae bacterium | reverse complement strand
ATACTCCGACCATGCTGGCCGCGGTAAGAGGAACATCATTCCTTGTTGAGATCGGGGATAAAAAGACAAAGACCCTTGTCCTGAATGGAGCGGTCAGTGTGGCGCGGCCGGGTGATGATAAACCGGAGAACGCGGTCATGGCCGGAATGGGCCGGGAAGTTGAAGTAACGCAGGCCGGCAAGATATCCGCACCGGCGGAAATTCCCGCCGCGGAGATAAAGGCGCTGACCACACTGGATTCGATCCGTACGGTCGAATCTGTCGAATCGCCCCGGACCATTGCCCGGTTGAAAACGGCCCCGGTCAGCGAGACGGCCGCGGTGATACCCGAGGAAGCGCGCAGGGAAATAGTGCCCCCGCGTCCGACCCTTGAGGACATCCGTAAAGAACACGGAGGCGTTTCACAGGTAATCACGGTGGATGGACGGGAATTCATAGGAGCATTCAGGCAGGAAGGCGGATGGATGGATATTATCACCGTTGAGCGGACCTACCGCCTTCCCATGAAGGACATAAAAAAAGTCGGCAATTATACTGGGCCGCGCTGATCGCTAAAAACATTGAAAGCATGAAAAAAAGACATTGTGCAGCTGCAAGTATCGGGGCGGTTGGCCTGTGCGTGCTCTGCGCCCTGACGTTTCATGATCAGATTGGCGGTGCCGGAGCGGCGTATGCCCAGACGGATGCTGTGGCGCCTCCCGCAGCACAGAAATCGGGAACGGATGGATCGATTCCACTTCCGCTGGAAAAGAAGCAGGATGTTCAAAGGGCGAAGGCGGGCACAAAGCATATCGCGGTGATCCCCTTCGCCAACATGACGGGGAGCGAGGATTACAGGTTGTGGAGTGAAAACCTGCCGGCCGCCATTCTCTCCTCCATGAAAGAGCGCTTTGACTTTACCGAGGTGAAGGGCGTTACACCGGAACAGGCAAAAACCATTAATCCTGAAAATCCTGACAGGGGCGTATTGCGGATGACCGCAGAGCGGATCGGCGCCGACATCCTGCTCTTCGGGCATTATTCGCTGGATACCCGAAACGGAACTCTTCTGGTCTCGGCGGCCGTGTATCACGCGCCTCTTGATGAAGTGACAACACCCTTCCAGGCAATGATCAGGACCAACTCGACCATGTTCATCGCCATTACGGTTGAAGCTGAGAGAATTACCGCAAACATAGGCATACCTTATCCGCCTGTACGCCTCAAAGCGTCGGAAGGCGAAAGGCCTGACAGGATCGATCTGGCATGGGAGCCCTCAAAGAGCGCGTCGGGCTATCGGGTGTATCGCGGCGCCCGGGACGGTTCCGGGTTGGTTGAAATAGGCGAGTCGGAAGTCGCGTCCTTTGAGGACAGGGATTCCCCTCCGGGGAAGGTCAGCAGCTACCGTATCAGGGCGTATTCGAAATACGGTGTCAGCAATTACAGCGCCCAGGTCAGGGGATACCGGAAAATCATGCCGCCGACCATAGAGGCTGGCGAGGGAAAAAATAACTCCGTTCGTGTTTCATGGAAGGCCGTTGATGGAGCGGCAGGTTACGAGATCTACCGGGCTGATAATCGTGATGGCTTTTACAAAAAGATCGCAGATACTGCCGGAAATGAATATCTCGACAGACCGGAGCGCGCAGGGGCCCGTTACTGGTATAAGGTTAAGACGGTAAACGAAGCAGGCTCCGGCGATTTCAGCAATGACACCAGTCACTACGTGGCGAAGCCCCTGTTGCCATACTATGCGCGCGGCCTGATCCCCGGCTGGGGACAGATATATGCCGGGAATGCCGGCAAGGGGTGGGCCATAGCCGGTGGATTTACTGTTCTTGCCGTCGGGGGAGCGTATTATGGCTGGAAATTTCGCATGAGTAGAAATGATTATGACTCTCTCTCGTCGACAAATACAGCTGATGAGTTCGATGCAGCCTATGACCGCTACCAGCGAAATGCGCGCATGGCAAACATCTTTATCGGGGCGGCGGCGCTAGTCTATGTGTATAACTGGATTGATCTGGTCTTCTTTTCGCGGTTTGATTATGAACGGGGCGAACGGTCGCATGGGCCATCTTCGTCAGGGCTTTCCCTTCTGATGGAAGGGAATGTCGTCGGCAGGGAGCCTGTTATGGCGATGGGACTTACCTGGCGCTTCTGATTCAAGAGCTGCTTCCCGCGTTGGGTATGGCAAAGCCGTTTTTACAATGAATAAAATTTTTGGCCCCATGAAAGGATTTGTTAAAGGGATTCCCGGGAATCAGGGGAAAGGCGCTGCCTTTATGAGATGTTCCGTCATTCGGCAAGGCGCTCCGGGGCAGGGAAACTTCCCGGATATTCATTTGCAGGATGAATCAGAATGCTCCCAATGGAGCGCAGCGATTGATCTGAAAATTTTACGCATTTACAGGAAAGCAAAGGCATGTGGATTATTGGTGCGGGGACTTGATTGCTCCCCTTATCAAGGCAAATTCCGTGGATGAATACATCATGAACATGCCCCCCGTGATGATTGGTGCTCGAATTCCTGTATTCAGGAAACAGGATGTTAAAGTTGAACTGGAATTTAAAATCATCAGAATGTTCAATCAGTGTGCTGAGCTTCATTATATGAAAAGAAGTCCGGGATGCCGTGACTGTTCTGAAATGGCATGTAAGGAGTCTTTATGGATTTGAATTTGCAGTGGGAGCAGCGTATCAGGGATAGCGGCGCGGACTATGTCCATTTCGTCGACCTGTCCATCCTGCCGCCGGAGATGACCGAAGGATATCCCTGTGCGGTTCTCTTTGGCAGGGCGCTGTCCCGTGAGTATGCCAGCGACATCCGGGCCGGTCTGGAGCCAAAACACAAGGAGGTCAATAACACGGAACGCAAAATGGATACGCTTGCCGTGAAGGTGGCCGGCTGGCTGGAGGCGGATGGGTACCAAAGCATTGCCAGGCTCAAATCGGGGCAGCTGCCGCACAAGACGGTTGCGCTCCGGGCCGGACTGGGATTTATCGGGAAAAACAATCTGCTGGTCACCTCCCGGTATGGCTGTGCGCTGATGCTGGGAAAGGTGTTGACCATGGCTCCCTTTGTTACTTCAAGTGTATTGGCGAAGGAGCCGCAATGCGGAGATTGCTGCATCTGCGTGGATGTGTGCCCAACCGGCGCCCTGCTCGGGAAAACATGGAGTGTCACGACAACACGTGAAGAAATCCTCACAAGAAAGCACTGCAACCTGTGTCTCAAATGCATGGTCTACTGCCCATATACAGTGAAATACGCACATGGACGTGATGCATAGCCTGTCATCAAAACGGTATGGAGCAAGGCAATCGATAACTGAAGAAAATCGCGCGGGCGTCCATGGAAAACAAAGATATATAAAGGAACGTTACAAACGTGAGTGGGTTGCGTGAACAATGTATGGAGGTGCACTATGGGAACATTGATCGATGCGATCCGTCTCAGAGCTGTAAATTGCATGGCTCCTGAAAGGGATTTTTTACAGGGGGAATTGCCATTTTCAGGGAAGTAGTTCCGGCAATAGAGCTCATCGTGGGAGGAGTCGTTTTCGGGGAAGGGGGGAAGTCCCTTGCATGTTTAAAATGGCCAGCCGCGATGGCGTGAGAGGTCGGGGGGGCAAGCCCCCCTCCTGCCCGGTTCGGATAGCATGTGCGGTTTTCTACTTCGCGTCGATCCACTTCATCATCTTGCGAAGCTCCCGGCCCACCTGCTCGACGCGGTGCTCGCGCTGCATGCGCTTCATGGCCATGAAGTGGGGGCGGCCCGCCTGGTTTTCCAGGATCCAGTTGCGCGCGAAGGTGCCGTCCTGAATTTCGGCCAGGATCTTCTTCATCTCTTTCCGGGTCTCATCGTTGACAATCCGCGGCCCGGACACGTAGTCGCCGTACTCGGCGGTATCGGAGACGCTGTAGCGCATGTAGTTGAGGCCGCCCTGGTAAAACAGGTCTACGATCAGCTTGAGCTCATGCAGGCATTCGAAGTAGGCGATTTCGGGCTGGTATCCCGCGTCAACGAGCGTGTCAAATCCGGCTTTCACCAGCTCGGAGGCGCCGCCGCACAGCACGCACTGCTCGCCGAAGAGGTCGGTTTCGGTCTCTTCCTTGAATGTGGTCTCGATCACGCCGCCGCGCGTGGCGCCGATCCCCTTCGCGTAGGCGAGCGCCGTCTTCTTGGCGTGGCCCGAGGCGTCCTTTTCCACCGCGATGAGCGCTGGTACGCCGCCGCCCTTCACGTACTCGCTGCGCACCAGGTGGCCTGGACCCTTGGGGGCCACCATGATCACGTCAACGTCGCTCGCCGGAACGATCTGGCCGAAGTGGATATTGAACCCGTGCGAAAACACCAGCGTCTTGCCCGCTTTCATGAACTGTTTCACGTCGTTCTCGTAGAGCTTCGCCTGCACGTGGTCCTGTGTGAGTATCTGAATGAGATCGGCCTTTTCCGCCGCTTCCCTGGTTGTCACCGGAGTGAAGTTGTGCGACTGCGCCAGTTTGTAGTTGTCCGTGCCGGGTACTTCGGCCACGATCACGTTCAGTCCGCTGTCGCGGAGGTTCTGCGCCTGGGCGTGGCCCTGGCTGCCGTAGCCGATGATGGCGATGGTCTTGTCGTTCAGGAAATTCAAATTCGCGTCGTTATCGTAATACATCTGTGCCATTGCTGGTCTCCTTGTATATGGTGTTGGTAGGGACGGCGGATCGAACAGCCATGCCTGTTATTGCTCCTTGAGCAGGGATATCCTCCCCGTTCTGTTGAGTTCCTTGATCGCGTAGGGGCGAAGCAGCTCGATGAGGTTGTCGAGCGTTTCGGGCTCTCCCGTCGCTTCCACGGTGATCGTTTTTTTTGAGATGTCGACGATCTTGCCGCCGAAGATCTCAACGAGGTTGTATATCTCGGGCCGCTTCGCGGGCTGGGCGCTCACCTTGACCAGGATGAGCTCGCGCTGCACCGAGGTGAACGGATGGTGGTCGATCACCTTGATCACGTCGATCAGCTTGTTGAGCTGTTTTTTTACCTGCTCGATGATGCGGTCGTCGCCCCTGACCACGATGGTCATCACCGAAACATCGTCCTGCTCGGTCTCGCTCACCGCGAGCGAGTCGATGTTGTAGCCGCGCGCTGAAAAAAGCCCCGCGACTCTCGCGAGCACCCCGCTTCTGTTCTCCACCCTGACCGATATCACATGCTGATTCATACCAGTTCCACCGTTATCATCTCTTTCACCGATTTTCCCGCGGGCACCATGGGGTACACGTTCTCCTCCCTGTCCACATTGAAATCCAGTATTATGGGCTTGTCGGTGATCGAAAGCGCCGTTTTCAGCGCCTGCTCAACCTCGCTCTTTTCAGTAATGCGCATTCCGGCGGCGCCGTAGGCTTCCGCAAGCTTGACGAAGTCGGGCTGGAAGTTCATGCAGGTGTTTGAGTAGCGCTTTTCGTAGAAGAGCTCCTGCCACTGGCGCACCATGCCGAGGAAGCCGTTGTTGAGGATGGCGATGATGATGGGGAGGCGGTGCTGCACCGCCACGATGAGCTCCTGGATGTTCATCTGGATGGACCCGTCGCCCGCGATGTCGATCACCCTGCGGTCCGGCCGCGCGAGCTGCGCGCCGATGGCGGCGGGAAATCCGTAGCCCATTGTTCCGAGCCCGCCGGACGAGATGAACGTGCGGGGCTCGGTGTAGTCGAAAAACTGCGCGGCCCACATCTGGTTCTGCCCCACCTCGGTGGTGATGACGGCCCTGCCGCCGGTGATTTCGTAGATCTTCTCCACCACGTACTGCGGCTTGATCACCCTGTCGCTGTCGCGGTAGGTGAGGGGGTTTTTCTCCTTGAGCCCCATGAGTTTTTCAACCCACTCGTCGATCTTCGGCGCCTTCACGATGGCGTTCATCTCACCGAGTATCTGGCGGCAGTCGCCGATGATGGGGACGTCCACATGCACGCTCTTCTTCACCGACGAGGGGTCGATGTCGATGTGGATCACCTTCGCGTTCGCCGCGAACTCGGACACCTTGCCGGTCACCCGGTCGTCGAAGCGCGCGCCCACCGCGATCAGCAGGTCGCATTCGTGCACCGCCAGATTGGCGTAGCAGGTGCCGTGCATCCCCAGCATCCGAAGCGCAAGAGGCTGGTTCTCGGGGTAGGCGCCCAGCCCCATCAGGGTGGTGGTGATCGGGATGCCCGTCTTCTTCACGAAGGTCCGCAGCTCGTCGGAGGCGTTTGAGAGGATCACCCCCCCTCCCGAGTAGATGACGGGCTTTTTCGCCGCTTCTATGAGCTGGCACGCCTTTTTGATCTGCCCGGAGTGGCCCTCGTACACCGGCCGGTAGCTGCGGATGTTCACGGAATCCGGGTAGGAGAATTTTGTCTCGCACTTTGTGACGTCGACCGGTACGTCGATCACCACGGGGCCCGGGCGTCCGGTCGATGCGATGTAGAACGCTTCCTTTATGATGCGCGCCAGGTGGTTCACGTCCTGCACCAGGTAGTTGTGCTTGGAGATGGGACGGGTGATACCGGTCACGTCGGCTTCCTGGAACGCGTCGTTGCCGATCATCTCCCGCGATACCTGCCCGGTGAAAACGACGAGCGGTATGGAGTCCATGTTGGCCGTGGCGATGCCGGTCACGAGGTTTGTCGCCCCCGGGCCGGAGGTGGCGACCACCACTCCAACCCTGCCCGAAGCGCGCGCGTAGCCGTCCGCCGCGTGGACGGCGCCCTGCTCGTGGCGTGAGAGGATGAATTTAAACGGGGCGTTATAGAGCTGGTGAAAAATGGGAATGACAGCCCCGCCCGGATACCCGAACACGTATTCCACACCCTCCTTTCTGAGGCACTCGACGATTATCTCTGCACCGGAAATCTTCAACCCCTGACCTCTGCACGAAAAATTCAAAGCCCGCTCATAATGTCCTGAATATACCACACCGCCGTCATTATTTCTGATTTTGCCTTACCGTCATTTTGGCCGGCTGCGAGGAAACAACAGTCTCTGGAATACGGGAAACGCGGTGCGGCGCGGGCATGGCGGCACGGACCGTTCATCTTGAGAAAATGATTTTACGGGCGATTGTCAATGATTTTTTATCATCCGCACGCCCATTTTTAATCTTGACGATCGGAGTGATGTGACAATATATTATAGTTCGTCCATGTCGGATGGAAATCGCAGCGATCAGTCCGGACACAAGCGAAAAAAAGGCGTAACAGGCGCAGCCTCCGGGTGACATAGTACACACCCGCCGGGAGGTTGTCCGGCCACAGGCAGGGCCGGG
>CAZPZJ010000053.1:0-11727 GCA_964591055.1 uncultured Leptospiraceae bacterium | reverse complement strand
CTGGCAATCAGCCGCTGGATGGCCAAGCGTGCGTATAGCATTCAGCTCATCGACGCGCACACACAGGACTACCGCGCAAGGGAGATTTATGAAATGGTCGCGCGCCTCGCCGGCCAGGCGGGACTTCCGGCCGTGCCTGAAGTGGGCGTCTATGAATCGGCCGAACCGAACGCGTTTGCCACGGGGCCGTCGAAAAGAAAATCCCTTGTGGCTTTTTCCTCGGGGCTTCTGGCCGCGATGGACCGGCAGCAGGTCGAGGCGGTCGCGGCGCACGAGATCAACCATATCGCGAACGGCGACATGGTGACGATGACGCTCCTCACCGGAATCGTGAATGCCCTGGTGATGTTCATGGCGCGCATCGTGGCGAGCGCCGTGGACAACTTCCTGCGCGATGATGAAGGCGGCGGAGGGCTGGGCTTCTTCGGCTACATCATGGTGGTGATGCTGCTTGAAACGGTGTTCATGATTCTCGCGTCGATACCGCTCGCGGCGTTTTCGCGCTGGCGCGAATACAGGGCGGACGCAGGGGCCGCACGTCTTACCAGCCCAAGGGCCATGGCGAGCGCGCTTGGAAGGCTTGGCGAGATGATGAACATACCGGTGCAGAAGGACTCATTCGCCATGGCGAAGATCAGCTCGTCAAAGCGGGTGTCGCTCTGGGCGACCCACCCCTCGCTTGAGGACCGCATCGCGCGCCTCATGAAAATGTAACGCCCGACGGTCCCGGCCTGATAACGCAAAAACCCCGCCCTGCCGGCGGGATTTTTCATCGTATCATGGCGGTTATACTGAGCGCCGCAGCATGCTCAGCGGCGCTCTTCCTCCTTGGCCTCGTTCCAGTACGCGTCCATCTCCTCGAGGCTCATTTCCTCCAGAGCCTTTCCGGCCTGACGGGCGCGCTGTTCGATGTGCTGGAAACGCCGTATGAATTTGCCTACCGTGTGCTGGAGCGCCTCCTCGGGGTTGACGCGCACGAAGCGGGCGATGTTTGCGACAGTGAACAGGATGTCGCCAATCTCATCTTCGATGCGGTCGGCGTCACCCGAATCGAACGCGTCGCGGAACTCGCGCACTTCCTCGTCGAGCTTGGCGAAGATGTCTCCCGCGTCCCGCCAGTCGAACCCCACGCGCGACACCTTCTGTTGAACGCGAAAGGCCTTGTGCAGCGCCGGCAGGCTCTTTGGCACTCCGTCGAGCATCGATGCGCCGGCGGGCTTTTCCTCCTTCTTGATCTTTTCCCACTTGCGCAGCACTTCGTCGCTCGTGGCCGCGCTCTCGCCCCCGAACACGTGCGGGTGGCGACGGATCAGCTTGGCGATGATCCCTTCCGCGACATCGTCGACGGTGAAGCCGCCGCTCTCAGCCGCAATCTGCGCCTGGGCGTACACCTGGTAGAGCAAATCGCCCAGCTCCTCCCTGACGTGGTCCATGTCGCTGCTCTCGATGGCGTCGTACACCTCGTGCGCCTCCTCGATCACGTAGGGCTTGAGCGTCTGTAGCGTCTGCGCCCTGTCCCATGCGCAGCCGTTTTCCCCGCGAAGGACGGCGGCGATCTCCTCGAGCATGTACAGCGGGCGGGTTTCGTTGAACTTCATGGCGTTGGTCCTTTCAGTGATGATTGTTGTCGGGGATCTGCGCCACTTTTCTTTTCAGGAAAATCCTGAACGCGACAAATCCCGCAGCGAACAGGGCGAGCGCGAAAAATCCCCACTTGCCGCGGACCAGCCACTTCGCCAGGCGCTCGCGCTCGGATGAGCCGAAAAAGCCCACATACACCCAGAAGGGAACGGTGAGCAGCGCAGCAAGCCCGTCGGTGAAGAAAAAGCGGCGGAACGTGACGAATCCCGTGATGCCGGCGGTCGCGAACACCGGGGCGCGCAGGCCCGGCATGAAGCGCGCCGCAAACACAATCCACGTGCCGTGCGCCCTGAGGTGCTTTTTAGCCTGCTCGAATCGGTTGTGGAGAAAAAAGCGGCCCGTGAAACGGCCCGTGAGAAGGCGGTCGCCCAGCAGGCGCCCCATCTGGTAGATGGCGCTGTCGCCGATCATGACGCCGGCGAAGGCGATGAGGGCCATCAGGTGCACGTTGGCGAACCCCATGCCGGCGATGATGCCGCCCGCGACGAGCGAGATGTCCTCGGGTACGGGCAGGCCGAAGCCGCACAGCAAAAGCATGCCGAACACCGCGGCGTAGGCGTACGCCGGGTATGATTGCACAAAGAGCTGAATGTCGAACATTGGGAAGCGTCCTGAAAAAAAGTAGTATTGAAATGATGAGGTATTTTGTTCCTTTTCTTTGCAGTCCGGGTTTAACCTACTCGTCCCAGAGCCTGCGGTTTCTGCCTGAGATGGTGAACCTTGCGCCGGCAAACGCCTGCCAGCCGCCAATCGACTCGTCCCCGTAATCTCCTCCCATGAGGTACGCGCCGTATCCGCACTCCGCGAAAAGCGATATGCGCTGCGTGCATACGGCGAGCACTCCCAGGCGGAACGAGGCGGCAAAGCCGAACGCGTCGATTGTGTCCGTCTCCGAGGGGTCGATGTAGGGGCCGTAGTGTGCGGGCTCGGAGCGGGTGAGGTAGGCCGACCCTGCGAGCGCGGACGCGGTGATGAAAAGCGGCAGCGATGAAACCGGCTGGCGGTACTGCACCCCGGCGAGCGCCACCGCGCTGATTCGGGACGTCTCCGTGGGAGTCTCACGGTCTTCAATCCCGGTCGAGGCGTACGCGGACACGATCAGAAAGGTGTTGCCGATATCAAAGCGGCGGAGCACGTCCCAGGCGAGGGAAAGCCCCCCTCCGTGCTGGATTTTTTCATCTCCATTATCGGCCATCACGCCGAATGCGTCGAGGCAGACGTCAGCCCGCGCCTGGCGCGCGGATACGATCGCGAGGAGCGTGAGGGCTATTGCGAACGCTTTTTTCATGGCGGCTCCTGATGCTTCCGAATATCTCACCTCCACTGATTAAACAAGGGATGAAAAAGGGGCAATAACAATTTCACGGATGGGGAAAAATTTTACTTTTGCAGAAAAAGTTGAAAAGTACTTGAAAGATAATATGCTATATTATGATATGTATCAAGTAGATATATAAGGCGGTGATATAATGCAGGATATGATACTTCTGGGATTCCTGATGGACGGCGGAAAGACGGGCTATCAGGTGAAAAAGATGATGGAGAGCAGCACCAGCTTCTTTTTCAACACCAGCCTCGGGAGCATTTACCCGGCGTTCAGGAAGCTCGAACGCGAAGGCCTTGTGGTGCTCGAGGAGAGCATCGAGGATGGAAGGCTTAATAAATTATACTCGATAACGCCCGATGGGAGAAAGAAATTTTCCGAGTGGCTGGCGGTGGTCCCCGAACTGTCGAAAGTGAGGGACGAGGCGCTCCTGAAGCTGTTTTTTTTCCGGGAGATGAAGCCCGCACAGCGCAGAAAACAGCTTGCGCGTTACCTTGAGCTGATTGGTGAGAGGATCAGTGAACTTACCGCTTTAAAGGATCGGCTTGCCGGGCTCAATGTCGATCATTTTCAGTTGAGCACGCTGGATTTTGGAATCAGCTATTACACTTTTCTCCTGTCATGGCACCAGGAGTTTCTTGAGAAGCTCGGCAGCGCCTGACGGGAATACCGGAGAATTGACATGAAGGTGCTTGTGATTAATGGAAGTCCGCGGAAAAAAGGCGTCGTCTCGACGCTGCTGCACGCGGTGGCCGACGGGATGAATGACCGTGCCGTGGTCGAGTGGGTGGATGTGTATTCGCTTTCCGTGAAGCTGTGCGCGGCGTGCATGAAGTGCAGGCCGGACGGAAGCTGTGTCATGCCGGAGGATGGCGCGCATGTGATCGCCGGAAAAATTTCAGAGGCCGACGCGCTGGTGGTGGGCAGCCCGACCCACTGGGGCAACATGAGTTCCGGGCTGAAGGCGCTGTTCGATCGAATAATCCCTGCGGTGATGGGTGAAAAGCCCAACGGTATTCCAATTCCCCGGCACAGAGGCAAAACGGCCATTATCGTAACGGCATGCACCACGCCCTGGCCGTTCAACTGGATATTGCCGGAAAGCCGCGGCGCTGTCAGGGCCATCCGGGAAGTGCTGCATTACGGAGGATTTACAATTGCAGGGATAATAGTCAAACCCGGCACCAAGAAAAATCCGGTCATTTCACCGCGAACGATGATAAAGGCCAAGAAGGCCGGACTTCGCCTGATGAATAAAGCAGAAGGGAGGAAGGTGTGAAGATAACAGTGTTGAACGGCAGCCCCAAGGGCGAGCTGAGCGTCACCATGCAGTACGTGAGATACGTCATGAAGAAATTTCCGCAGCACGATATTGACATCGTGGAAATCTCGTCGCGCATCAAAAAGATCGAGGATGACGAAAAGGCGTTCGGGGAGATCGTCGATCGCGTGCGCGCTTCCGACGGAGTGATCTGGGGAGTGCCGCTGTACGTGTTTCTGGTTCCGTCCCAGTACAAGCGTTTCATCGAACTCGTGAGCGAGCGAAACGCAGCGGGCGCGTTCGCGGGAAAGTATGCGGCCGTCATCACCACCTCGATCCATTTTTTCGACCACACGGCCCACAATTACATGCGCGCGGTGTGTGAGGACCTGGGAATGAATTTCGCGGGATCGTTCTCCCCCGACATGTACGACATCATGAAGGAGGAGGAGCGCGAAAACCTTGTCGCATTTGCGGATGCGTTTTTCGACAGTATTGAAAGGAAAGCTCCCGCTACGAGGATGTTTGCGCCCCTGGTTCCGGGACGGCTGAAGTACAAAAGCGGGCCCGCCGTCCCGCCCGTGGATGCCGGAGACAGGCGGGTCGTCATCGTCACGGATGCGGGGCCGGAGCACAAAAACCTCGCGGCCATGACCGGTCGCCTGGCTCTGGCGTTCGGAGGAAGGGCGGTTGTCGCCAGCATCAACGATGTGAAGATCAAGGGCGGCTGCCTGGGCTGCTGCCAGTGCGGTCCCGATTACCAGTGCGTGTACGGCGGCGGTGACGGCTTCATCGATTTTTACAATGCAACCCTGCGCCCCGCCGACATCATCGTGTACGCGGGTTCCATTGTCGACCGGTACCTGTCATCGGGCTGGAAGCGGGTGTTTGATCGCTCGTTTTTCAACACCCACACGCCCACACTGATGGGCAAGCAGATAGGGTTTCTGGTCTCGGGGCCGTTGCGGCAGATTTCCAACCTCAGGGAGATCATGCAGGCGTACGTGGAATGGCAGCACGCCAACCTCGTCGACATCGTGACCGACGAGTATGACAGCTCGCATGAGCTCGACCGCCTCATCGACGGTTTCGCCGGTAAACTCGTTTCCGCATCGAAGCGCGGGTTTCTTGCGCCCGCCACATTTCTCGGCGTCGGCGGCATGAAGATATTCCGCGATGACATCTGGGGCAGGCTGCGCTTCGTCTTTCAGGCCGACCACCGGTTCTACGAGAAGCATGGCTTGTACGATTTCCCACAGAAGGACAGGAAGATGATGGCCATGAACAGGGCGATGATTGCGGCGATGAAAAATCCCGACGCGCGCGACCAGATACGGAAGATGTTCAAGACGGAGATGGTCAAGCCGCACCGGCACATCGTCGAGACCAAATAGCGCGGAGGGCGGCGTTTTTTCGCGCTTGACTTCCTGCCGGGCGGAAGTATCATTGCAAATCCCGGCGGACCGGTGCGTTGACCACATCAAGGGGTGGGCGGCATTGTTTAATGAGGAGCAGTCAAGAATAATCTGGAGGATATTCCTCCTCTCGATATCGTTCATTGCGATCACCGCGTACGTGGCCATCCAGAGCATCTGGTCGATCACCTCTGTCAACGACGCCTTTGAACATTACCACGCGCGGGAGTACACGGCGATGAAGAACCTCAACACCATCGCCCGGGATTTGCTGCAGATCCGCACCAACATGATCCATGAGGAGGAGGCCGCCGCCAGGAAAGACGCCGCATTCGTGGAGACGCTGGCCAAAAACTCAATGGAAATGGAAGCGGAGTACAAGAGGCTGTGGCAGGCGGTGTCGGCGTCGCTTGACACTCCCGAAGAGCGGGTGTTGATGGAGGAGTGGAACAGCGTAGTTCCGGGCCCCGCGTCCATCCGGGCCAGGTTCCACGCCGCGACGCGGAGGGGGGATGTCGCTGCGGCAAGGGTGATCACCGGAGAATGGGCGCCCGGTTACCGCCGGCTGCGTGACATCGCCTACCGCCTCATTGAGATGCAGGAGGAGTCGGGCGTGCGCATCAAGCAGGCGATGCTGGCCGATGCCCGTAAGGTTATCAACCGCTCGTACCTGCTCATGGCCGTCTCGCTGTTCGCGGGTTTTGTGCTCACCTTCGTCCTTATCAGGAACTTCATCGCGTCCGCGCGAAAGCCGGTTACGCTTCAGACGCTCATTCCGCGCGAGGACGTGGAAAAAGAAGTCGACTACTACCGCTGAACCGCTATCCGGTCCTGCCGCAGTCGGTTACTCCGCCGCCGAGAAGCTCGACGGCGTGGGGGATCGCCGCTTCAATGAACGAAAGACTCTCCCGCACGGCCTTCGGGCTGCCCGGCATGTTGATGATAAGGCTTTTTCCCCGTATTCCTGAAACCGCCCTCGAAAGCATCGCGTGCGGGGTGATGGCGAGCGACTCCCGCCGCATCGCCTCGGCGAAGCCCGGTGCGTTCCGTTCGATCACGGAAAGGGTCGCCTCGGGAGTCACGTCGCGCGGCGCGAATCCGGTGCCTCCGGTGGTGAGGATTACATCCGCCACTCCGTCGGACAGGCGCAGCAGCGCTGAGCGGATTGTCTCGAATTCGTCGGGAACGACCTCTTCGGCGGTGACGCGGTATCCCTTTCCCTCCGCCCAGGCGCGGATTGCCGGCCCGGAGAGGTCCTCCCTCTCACCCTTCGAGGAGCGGTCGCTTACGGTGATGATTGCCACGGTGATGTCCATAATGGTCTCCTTGATTCGGCTTTAAAGCTTGCAATGGCGATTTCGCCCGCCATCAGTGTGCGGATTTTTCACGCACCCTCACGTCCGGCGGAGCGCTCCTCTATCACGGGAAAAATCCTCATGATGATGGAAGGCCTGTGCGCCGTCAGCGCTCAGTGCGCGGAGCGAAGATGACGTAGAGGTCGATTGTTCCGTCATTTCCGTCATCGGCGATGGCGATACCCACCGACCGGTACAGGTAGAGCTGGTTGCCCTCCTTCTCGATGATGGCGCGATCGGAGTTTCCGTATCCGTACGTGAAGTACTCAACTCCGCGGCGCAGGTCCACTGAATCGGCGGTGACGCGCTCCATGTCTGTCCCGGCGATTGCGCTCACCCTGCCTTCATTGTAGAAGATTGCGCAACGCCCGCTCTCGTACCACGCCATGCGCATGAAGGGAAGCGGGAATGGGGCGCGCGATCCCAGCGCGTCGGAGAACACGTCACGGGGGGTGTCGAACGAGGCGGTCTTTTCCGGCTGTCCCTTCCGCGCGATGACATCCGCCTCGCTCTCGCCTAAAAGCACCATTTCCGCCCCGATGCCCGGCGCCACAAGGTATGCATCCTGCCGGACCCGGCCGGGCGCGCCCTGGCCGATGATGACGAGCGCGGAGATGATGATGGCGTTGAGCACTGGCTCCCTCCGGGGCGGGTTGTGTAAACGGCAACCCCACTCTTTCACGAAAGGGGAAAAACGCAACCATTATACGCCCCGCACATGGAAGACCAGTGTGTTGGGAGATAAATAAATCGAGCCACCGGTTGCCGAAAGCGCGGGAAACATATATATTTATCTAATTAATTCAGAGGGCGCATACGCCTTCTGTCATTCAAATTCAATCGACAAGGAGGATGCCATGGATCTTTTAACCGCACTCAAGGAAAGAAGGTCGATCAACTTCTTTGACCCGGAAAGAAACATACCCGAGAACACGCTCAGGGAGCTCATAGAGATTGCGAACCTCGCGCCGTCTTCATTCAACCTGCAGCCATGGGAGGTGGTGGCGGTCACGGACCCGGAGAGGAAGAAGGCGCTGCGTGAGCATGCGTTCAACCAGGAGAAGGTGGAGGAGGCCTCCGCGGTGCTCATTATCATCGCCAATCCCAACGCCGTGGAGGAGAACGTGGACGCGGTGCTGGACAGCTGGATTGATCTGGGATACAACAAACCCGGGGACAAGGCCGGCATGAGAGGCATGCCGGGCAGGATGTACGGCGCAAAGGACGCGCTGCCGCGCACGATTTTCGCCGTGAAGAACGCAGGACTTTTCGCCATGAGCCTGATGATTGCGGCGAGGGGGCTTGGGCTCGAGACGCATCCGATGGACGGTTTCAAAGAGGCCGGGGTGAAAAAGGAATTCGGCATACCGGAGGACCGCATCATCCCCATGCTCATTGCCATGGGCTACCTCAAGCCCGGCGTGAAGCTGCTGCCCAGGGCTTTCAGGCGGGCGGTGGACGGGTTTACCCATTTCAACCGGTTCAGGTCGTGAGCGGCCCGCTTCGGCGGAGAGTTGGCGCACATGAAAGCAATCCCCTTTCCATGAAGGCGCGGCGCCCTTCCCGCGCCTTCATGAGATTCAATTTTTCTTGACGGAAATCCTTCCGGATGAGCATCATTCTCGCATAATAGCATTCACTCCATACAAATACAGCGCCCGTGCCACCCCGGGCCTCTGTGAACCAACAAGGAGCTCGCCATGAAATGGTTTTGCGCAAAGGACATTGACGGCTTTTTCGGACTCTTCATCGACAACCTTATGCAGATCATCCTGATCATCGGGTTCAGCCTGTTCGTGCTTGGAATGAACTCCGAGCCCGGGTTTCTCTTCGGCACGGTGCTTCCCGGCGTGGCGTTCTCGATCATCTTAGGCAATATTTTTTACGGCTGGCAGGCGGTGAGGCTGGGAAGGAGGGAAGGCCGCGATGACGTGACCGCGCTTCCCTACGGGATCAACACGGTATCGCTGTTCGCGTTCGTGTTTCTCGTGATGCTCCCGGTGTTCATCGAGACCGGCGATTTCAGGACTGCGTGGAAGGTGGGTCTTGCGGCGTGCTTCCTGTCGGGACTCATCGAGTTCTTCGGCGCGTTTGCGGCCAGGTACATCCGGCAGTTTATCCCTCGCGCAGCGCTCCTCTCGACGCTGGCGGGCATCGCCATCACCTACATCGGGCTGGATTTCGCAAACCGGATCTTCGCGTTTCCGCTGGTGGCGCTGCTCCCCATGGTGATCATTTTCATGCAGTACTTCGGGAAAGTGAAGTTCACCTTCGGCCTGCCGGGCGGCCTCGTGGCGATCGTCGTGGGCACGCTGCTCTTCTGGCTTCTGGGCTACGGCGATACCGCGGCGCTCGGAAGGGCCTTCGGTGAATTTAAGCTCTCGTTCCACCTGCCCAGGTTCTGCGGCGGTGATCTCTTCTCCTCCCTGGGAATGGGCATGAAGTACATGGCAATCATCATACCCATGGGGCTTTTCAACCTCATAGGATCGCTTCAGAACCTGGAATCCGCAGAGGCGGGAGGCGACAAATTCGATGAGAAGTCTTCTCTCATGGTCAACGGCATCGGCACCATGGCGGCGGCCGTTCTTGGCTCACCGTATCCCACCACTATTTACATAGGACATCCCGGCTGGAAGTCGCTGGGGGCGCGCGCGGGATACTCGATTATCAACGGCATGATCATCCAGCTTCTGGTGCTGTTCGGCTTTACCAGCGTCATTATGGTGCTGGTGCCCATAGAGGCAGGCGCGCCGATCGTGCTGTGGATCGGCATGATCATCAGCGTGCAGGCGTTCGATGCGGTGACAAAGGAGCACTATCCCGCCGTGGTGATGGGGCTCATTCCGGCCATATGCGCGCTCGCCTGGACCATCATGTCGAGCTCCTTCGCGATCGCGGGTCAGAACTACAACACGATCTCCCAGTGGGGAAATTTCGCATATGCGCACAAGGCGCTCGGCTTTATCGCCATGGAGAGGGGGTTCATCATCACGTCGATGCTGTGGTCCACGCTGACCGTGTTCATCATCGAGCGGCGTTTTCTCGCCGCCGCGGTCACTTCGTCGGTGCTGGCGCTGTGCTCGTGGATCGGCATCATCCACACGTACCAGATCACCGCGAACGGCCAGCTGCTGCATCGTTTCATGAGCGGGCGCCTTTTTCAGGAACAGTGGCAGTTTGCACTTGCCTATGTCATCGTGGCCTTGTTTTTCCTGTACTTCCTGGCCAGGGAAAAACACCTTCTGAACAGGGCGGTGCAGTAGGGAGGAGGGCGGCATCCCGGCCGCAGGACCTTCGCGGTTTGCAGGACCCGAATGGCCTTCCATCCGGCGGGGCTGGGCGTGGAGGAATACAAATTCTTCGTCCTGCCCTTCGCGAAATATTTTACTTTTTCTCTCTCCCGATCGTAATTAAGGGAATGGAGCTTGACACGGCGCAGGTGCGTGCTCTTATTGTTGGAGAGGGATATGGGTTCAATGGCATCGAAACTTACACAGGAACATCTTGAGCAGATTGCGCGCTATCTCACCGGAAAGTTTCCGGCGCTTACGGGTGGAAAGCCCAGGCGCGGGGTGCGCGACACCGAAATTGAAATCCGCGAGCGTATCGTCAGGGTTGAGGAAGAGCTTAAAAACCAGCGGGAGCTTTTAAAACAGGGATTTGATCTCGGGGATAAAAGACTCGAACAGGTTGACAAGCGTTTTGAACAGGTTGACAAGCGATTTGAACAGGTCGACAAGCGTTTTGAACAGGTTGACAAGCGTTTTGAACAGATCGACAAGCGATTTGAACAGGTTGACAAGCGTTTTGAGCAGATCGACAAGCGTTTTGAACAGGTTGACAAACGCTTTGGAGAATTGCGCGACGATATCAACAGGCGTTTCACCATGCTGATGTGGTTTTCCGGTGTCGGATTCACTCTTGTCACGGCGTTTATCACCGGCGCGCTCGTGTTTGTGAAGTGATGACGATAGCCCGGCCTCGCCGCGTCCTTGCGGCTGTCCCGCTGGAATAGCGAAAATGCGCGTTCTCCTTCCGGAGAACGGAGGGGGTGGGATTTCAAGCGCGCATAAACCGTCTCCCCGCCTGGAATTTTCTTGAAAAAAATCCCCCCCGGGTATAGGCGGTATTGCTCCGGGGGGATGCGCGCCTGTAACAAAAATCACCGTGCGCATACACACACTCCATCCGGACCCGCTGCAGGCGCTGTTACGTTCCCCCCGCCGTGCACCTGAAGGGTCCGGATTTGTCGTTCGGATTCAATAACGTGAATCACGACCATCAGCGATGACGAGGTGAATCTACAATGGATTACGCGGCTATAGAAAAACTGTCCGAACAGGTGAAACAGGCAAACGGATTTGTCGAGACCGTCAGGGCGGAGATCGGCAAGGTGATCGTGGGCCAGGAGAAGCTTGTGGAGCGCATCATCATCGCCTTCCTGTGCGGGGGGCATATCCTGATCGAAGGGGTGCCCGGGCTCGCCAAGACGCTGGCGGTGCGCGCCTTCGCCCGCGCCGTCAATACCCCGTTCGCCCGAATCCAGTTTACGCCCGACCTTCTGCCCGCCGACCTCATCGGCACGCGCATCTTCAATCCGAGGGACCTGGACTTCCTGACCCGGAAGGGGCCCATCTTCACCAGCATCCTGCTGGCCGACGAGATCAACCGCGCGCCCGCCAAGGTGCAGTCGGCGCTGCTGCAGGCGATGGAGGAGAAGTGCGTGAC
>CAZPZJ010000052.1:17648-19333 GCA_964591055.1 uncultured Leptospiraceae bacterium | reverse complement strand
TACGCCATCATGCGAACGCCGCGGGTGAACTCGTAGCCGAGGCCCACCGCGTAGAGCATGGTGTCGACTTCCTCTCCCGCGTCAAGCTCGGTGTGCCCCATCGCAAAGCGGCCGGCCAGAAGAATCGGCATGCCGACCACGGAGTTGAGGTTTGCGAACACGAACGCGTCCAGAATGCTGTATTCGTCCTCAGTGGTGGTGTCGGTTGCAGCCGCCCATGTGCTCTTGGTCGCCATGATGTACGATACGCCGACCTTGACAAGCCCCGTCGAATACGCGACCGTACCGCCATAGTAGCTGGTGTAATCGTCGCCTTCGGAATTCTCATTGGTGTAATGCACCTTGTAATAGCCAGCGAGGTAGAGACCCTCGATCGGCCTTACCGTCAGCATTCCGAGGTACGCCTTGCCGTCGTCACCGGATGTGGCTTCATCGGTCTTCTTGTAGCCTTCACCATTGGTGATCTGGGCATCGATCATCACCATACCGTTAAGCAGGGCAAGCTGCGCCCCGACGCCCATGTCGGCCGAAGTGTCGATAGACTGCCCCAGGGCCGTTGAGCTCTTGGCAAGAATCACCTTCGCCGCATCAAGGTAGTTGCTGTTGAGCCAGCGGTAATCGCTAACACTGTCAATAAGGCCGATGGCGGAGGTGCCAATCATGCCGAACTGCATGGTCAACGTGCCGAATCCCAGACCGAATTTACCCTGCAGATAAGCGTTTTTAACAAACACGTTATACCGCGAGTCTTTAGCACCGACTTCATACTCATTGTCGTTACCAGCGTCGAGCGTGATCACCGCGCTCCAGATCTGGTCGAACTGGTGCTTGGCCGTGATGTACGCCCTCTGAAGCTGAAACGAGTTGTCGTGGCCGCCCTCGTCCACCGGAGCGTTGGAAAGCGTTTTCACCCACTGGATGTAGAGCCTTCCCTCGACCGTTGTCCGGGAAGCCGGAGCCGCCGGGGCAGCCGTAGTTGTCGCGACTGCGGGAGTGGACGCCGGCGCTGCCGCCTGCTGCGCCTGTGCGGCGACGGTTGCAAGCGCGAACACGCACGCAAGCACGCCGAGTACAAGTTTTGAACGCATAGATACTTCCTCCTGAACAGAATATAAATGTGAATCGTGTTTCCCGCCTGTGCGGCCCGTAAAACCCTGCTCCGGGCTGAAATGATCTCCGCACATGACATACGCGGGAGAGTATGCTTTGCGTATAATCAAGCAGCGATTCCTTTACATAATATTAAGGGGATATGAATTAATTGTAAACCTTTCAACCGGGTTTTATTCGTTCGCCGGTCATACAACGGCAAATTATTCTTGAATTTGTACAGCCTCCCGCATAGAGTGCCTGCTGTTTGACTCCTGAGCCGCGGATGCCCACCACGCTTCGGCCGGACGTTCAACATATATTATGGAGGAACCTGTAATGAAACACAAAATAACGATGCTGTGCGCCCTTGTGCTTGCGTTCGGACTGGCGTGTGGCGGGGGAAAATACGGCGATGTCAAAGACGCGCTCAACGATCTCATCGCAATGCAGGAAGATTACATCACCGCGATCCAGGGCGCCCAGAACGCCGGCGACGTGGCCAAGGCGATCAACAAGTACACCGACAAGTTTCTGCAGATCAAGCCCCGGCTCGAGTCTTTTGAGCAGAAATATCCCGAGCTGAAAACGCAGAA
>CAZPZJ010000052.1:0-17548 GCA_964591055.1 uncultured Leptospiraceae bacterium | reverse complement strand
TTTTACACTGGAAGAGGATGGGGTCTGGTGGCCTCCGCGGTCTTCAAAACCGTAGGCAGCACTCTAGTGCTGCGGCAGGTTCGATTCCTGCCCCTTCCGCATAGCGCCATGAACGACAAACAGGAAATACTTCGAGCCATTCCGCAGGTGGAGAAGATTCTCCAGCTCCCCGAGATGGACAAACACCTTTACCACCTGGGAAGGCACATCGTGCTCGCCATCGTGCGGGAGGAGACCGACCGCTTCCGGGAGCTGGTGCAATCCTCACGCGGGGAAATCCGGATGGAGTCGTTGCTGGACGCGATTTTCGCGCGCTGCCGCCTGAAGAGGCTTGAGAAGCTCCAGCGGGTGATCAACGCCACGGGCGTGCTCATACACACCAATTTCGGCCGCTCCCCACTGGGCAGGAACCTCCTGTGCAACCTTCCCGACGAGCTCAGCGGCTATGTCAATCTTGAGTACCACATCCCCACGCGCAAACGGGGAAAGCGTGGCGGGTTCGCCGAGGAGCTGATCTGCCGCCTCACCGGCGCCGGCGACGCACTCATCGTCAACAACAACGCTGCTGCGGTGTTTCTGCTGCTCAATGAATTCGCGGTGGGCAGGGAAGTCATCGTCTCACGTGGCGAGCTTGTGCAGATCGGCGGCGGGTTCCGTGTGCCCGAGATCATGGCGCGCAGCGGCGCGCGGCTCGTCGAAGTCGGGACCACCAACATCACCACGCTTGACGACTACCGCGCGGCGATGTCCGGCGACACGGCGATGGTGCTCTCGGTGCACCGCTCCAACTTCTTCATGGGCGGGTTCACCGACGCCCCTTCGCTTCGCGAGCTTTCATCGCTGAAGAGCGAAAGCGTACTTGTCGCGCGTGACCTGGGGAGCGGAAACCTCCTGCGCGGCCCCGCGCTGCCGCAGCCCTTCGAGCCCGACATCTCACAGGAGCTCGCCGAGGGCGCCGACCTCGTCTGCTTTTCCGGCGACAAGCTGCTCGGGTCATGCCAGGCAGGCTTCATCGTGGGACGCGCCGACCTGATCGCGCGCCTGCGCAAAAACCAGCTGATGCGCATCCTTCGCGTCGACAAGGTCACCTATTACCTGACGCAGGAGGCGCTGCTCGACTACTCACGGGGAGAGGCCGAATCACTGCCGGTCTGGAACCTCATCCTCCAGAAGGAGGAGGACGCGATTCGCCGCCTGAAAAACTGCCTTCGCAGGGTTGACAGCCGATGGAGGCCGCGCCTCCTGAACATCCCGACCACGGGCACGTACGGAGGCGGCGCCATGCCGGGTGCGGAAATCGCAAGCCGCGGCCTCTCGTTCGACCTGGACGGCGTCCCTGCAGAGATTATACACGACCACTTCATCACCTCATCGCCTCCCGTTGCGGGCGTCATTGAAAACGGCCGCTTTGTGCTCGACTTCCTCGCCGTCGCCGACGCCGACATCATCCCCCTGGCCACTGCAATCAACGCATTTTTCACAACGTACGGGGCCCCCTGATGTACATCATTGGCACGGCCGGACATATTGACCACGGGAAAACGTCCCTGATCCGATCCCTGACCGGGGTAGACACCGACCGGCTCCCCGAGGAAAAATCGCGCGAGATGACGATCGATATCGGGTTTGCGAGCATTGATTACCCGAAATTCGGCACGGTGAGCGTCATCGACGTGCCCGGCCACGAGCGCTTCATCCGCAACATGGTGGTGGGAGCGTGGGGGGTCGATCTGGGCCTGCTGGTGATCGCCGCCGACGACGGCTGGATGCCCCAGACCGACGACCACTTTCACGTGCTGTCGCTGCTCGGGATAGAGCGCATCGTGGTCGCGCTCAACAAGATCGACGCCGTCGACGAGGAGACCGCACAGCTGGCCGAGGAGGAAATCCGCGAGCGGCTCGCCTCCACGCGGTTTGAGGGCGCCGACATCGTTCGCACCTCGGCCCGCACCGGAGAGGGGATTGACAGGCTCAGGGAAGCGCTCCTGGAAAACCTGAGAAAGCTTCCACGCGCCGCGGATTCAGGCAAGCCGTACCTGTTTGTCGACAGGGTGTTTACCGCAAAAGGGCACGGCACCATCATCACCGGAACGCAAAAGAACGGCCGCTTCCATGAAAACGACCCCGTGACCGTGCTTCCCCAGAAACAGGAAGCCCGCATCAAGAAAATCGAAAGCCACTTCAAAGGGCAGGAGGAGGGAAGCCAGTCACAGCGCACGGCGCTCAACCTCTCCGGTATCGCCACCGACGAGATCGTGCGCGGCCACATCGTGGTCAGGAACAACTTCTTTTCCGAATCGCGTGAGATTCTCGCGCTCATCCGCCTACGGCACATCAAGCGCGAGATCAAGAACAACCTGGGCGTCGAGATCATCATAGGCACCTCGTCCATCAAGGGCAAGCTCATCCTCATCGGGCGCGATTCGGAAAAGGAGCTCACCTTCGCCGCGCGCATCCGCTTCGACCGGACATGGTTTTTCTACACGGGAGAGCCGTTCATCCTGACGCACCCCGGCGGTTTCCGCATCATAGGCGGCGGCACAGTGCTGCTTCCCGACACCTCGCTCATCGCGGACAGGCGCGCCCTCCCCTCGCTCATCGCCGGCCTTGAGGGTTCCTCACGGGAGGCGCTGACGCTTCTGGCGATCCGTTCGCGCGGCGCGGTTTCGCGGGACGATCTCGCCGCACTCTTCCCCGATTCACAGAAGGCCGGCGAAAAGGTTGTCCAGGACCTCATCGCGTCGAAACGCGCCGTTGCTCCGGGACAAATCGTATTCGACGCAGCATACCACGAATCGTCCATCGGCGCCATCGTTTCGGCGATCAAAAGCGCCACCGGGCCGAACCTCACTGAGATCGCCAATATCTCCGGCGTTCCGGCCGAACTGTGCCGCATCCTGTTGCCTGCGGTCTTCGAGCGCGAACCCATCGTCGAGAAGGACGGGCGCTTCTTCGCGGGAAGCGCCATCACGGAGGAGGCGCTCACCGACCGCCAGAAGGCCCTTGTCGCGCGGGCGCGGTCCCTCGGCTCCGAGGGGATCGAGATGGGAAGCGACGCCCCGGCCTCCGACAAAAAGGACGCGCGCGACCTCATCCGTCTTGGATTTCTTGTGAGCATTGACGGCGAGCTCATCTATCACCCGGACGTGTATTCCTCTCTCAGGAATGCCGTCATGGCGCTGTTCGACAGCCGGGACAGGATATCCATACCGGAGGTCCGCGACGCGACGGGCCTTTCCCGCAAGTACATCATCCCGCTCCTCAACCGCATGGAAACCGACGGGCTCGTCAAGCGGATAGGCGACTTCAGAATGAAGGCCTGATACGGCCGCAAAAAAAGGTTTGGCGGTTGACAAAATAGAAAACCCGTGTTACAGGTATAATGGATGTATTTATACAATTTTATGTTCTGATCACCTTATTAAGCTCCCCGTCAGTTATTATTTGATTGACTCATTTCCCCGAGTATTGCATACTGCTGGCAAACATAATCATCCCGGGTACATATATAAATGGGAATATTTAGACCGAACATTGAAAAGCTGATCGACAACGATGACGTGGACGGGCTTCTGCGCCTGCTGACGCACCGCAGACCGGACACCAGGCTCGGCGCGTTTCTGGCGCTGTCCCGCAAGAGGGACGAGGGCATCACCGAAAAGCTCAAAACGCTCATCAAAGATCCGGACCCCAGGGTCCGCGCGGTGGCGACGCTCAAGTTCGGCGATTTCTCCCAGGAGGGGATCGTCGAGAACCTGCGCACCATTATCATTTCGGGAAGCCAGCGGGAAAAAGTTGAGGCGCTGCGACTGATCGCGAGCAAGGGCGAAACCGACAACGCGGAAATTTCCAAAATTCTGTTCCTCGCCCTCAATGACCCGAAGATGGTTATACAGCTCGAGGCGATGAGGACCATGGGCGCCATCAGGGACCGTTATTCGGTCAAGCATCTCATCGACAAGCTTGATGAGAAGAAATACCAGATGCGCCTTGAGGCGGTCAGGGCGCTCGGCCAGATCCGCGATGTGATAGCGACCGATCCCCTCATCGGCTCCCTGATCGACAACAACATCGAGGTGCGCCGTGCGGCTCAGGATGCGCTTCGCCACTTCGGGACCGATAAGGCGCTCAACGCGGTGAGCGACGCGCCGTTCATGCTGCTTGTCAAGCGCATGACCGAGGGAGAAGCGGTCCGCCTGGACACGGTGCGGCAGATAGGCATACTCAAGATGAAGGAGGCGCTGCCGCTCCTGCACAAGGCCTGTATCGACGAATTCAAGAACATACGCCTGGAGTCGGTCCACTCCATCGGCATCATGCGCGACACCTCGTCCATCACCTCCGTCATGAAGCTGCTGGACGACCCTTATCACGACGTGCGCGTGGAGGCGGTAAAGGCGCTCGAAAAAATCTTCTCGCGGCAGTCGCTGATCGGCATTGAAAAGGCGATGAAGGACTCCAACAAGAACGTGCGGACAGAGGCGCAGAAGGCATACTACTCGCTGAAAAACCGCCTGGACCGCGCCGAGCAGTTCAACATGCTCTGACCTCCTCATTCAATGATACTCGGCTTCGACATCGGGAACACCGATACTGTTCTTGCTGTGTTCGACAGGGACCGCGCCCCCGTTCCGGAAGGGCGCTTCCCCACCGTGCGGGGCGCCACTGCCGCAGATCTTTCCCGCACCGTCGATGAAATCCTCTCCCGCCGTCACGCCCCCGGTTGTGATGTTGAAGGAGCCATCGTCTCAAGCGTGGTCGGCGAGGTGAACGCCTCCTTCATGGAAATGATACGCTCCCGGTTCTCGGTGGACGCCGTCGAGGTGAGCCCTTCCTGCTCGCTCAACATCGCACTGCGCTACGACAATCCCGCACAGCTCGGCGCCGACAGGATTGTCAACTCGGCGGCGGGATTTCACGAATACGGCGCACCCCTCTTCATCGTTGACCTGGGGACCGCGACCACCAGCTGCGTGGTGCTGGAAGGAGGCGTGTTCGACGGGGGGACGATCGGCCCCGGTATTGGCCTCTCGGCCCGGGCGCTGGCGCGTGACGCCTCGCAGCTGCTGCATGTCGGCATTGACAAGCCGCCTTCCCTGATCGCCACCAACACCGCGCACGCTATCCAGTCCGGGCTTTTCTACGGCTGGATTTCCATGATTGAGGGCCTGCTGGGCCGCGTCGAGCGCCTCTACGGCCGTCGTTTTTCTCTGGTGCTCACCGGCGGATATTCGCACGTGATCGGGCCGCACCTGGACATTCCACGAACAATCGACCCCGACCTGACGCTCAAGGGATTGAAGCTCATTTACGGGATGAACCGCCCGTACCCGCTGTAAACGCGTTCCCGCCCCGCCAGCGTTAATTTTGATTGACAAAGCGGGGCGCTGCCGGTGTGCTGATGCGTGCCTTTCGGAAGACCGGCAGGGCGCAACAATCACTGAAACAGGAGGACATGCGACGATGAGCAAGCAGTACAACGCGCGTGAGAAGCGCAGGCGGGCAAAAAGGCAGGAAAAGAGGAAGAAGAAGGAAGTGCAGGTGAAAACCGGCAAAAGATAGCGGCTGCCGCGGGAGCGGTCGCTACCGCCTCTTCAGCACGATGTTGCGGTGCTCCGCTTCCTTGAGCTTGACGCAAAAATCCACGAAATCGGCGTACTCCGAAGGAGCTATCACTCCGGGTTCAATTGTTATCGTTTTTTCCACGACAAGCGTGTTCGGATCCTTTCCCCTTTTCAGGGAAACGACGGCCTTTCCGAACCTGCTGTCGATGCGCGCCTCCCGGTCGGGCTCTCCCCAGAGGTACCCATCCGGGAACCTGTACTCGTAGCGGTCATCCTCACGGAGCGCCTCTACCAGATACAGCGGTTTTGTGCGCTTTTCATAGCGGACGTAATCGTACACCAGGCTTTTGGCGATTACCGGCTGCAGCGACATGCGCTCCTTTCCGGGAGCAGCGAACGCAAAGCTCTCCCCGTTGAATTCAAGCACAAATGGCCTCGAAGGGTCATCGATCGCTTCGGCGCGGTAGGATGCAAGATCGATCGATGGCACGAGCGCCCCCGCGTATCGAAGCGCCCCGTCATCGCGCCGCGAGGGGTCAGAGAAATACTTCCGAAACTCGCCTCGTCGCCCGCTGAAGCTCAGCCTCGCCTCGCAGTGCGCGCTCCCGTCCTCCCTGAGCGTCACCAAGAACTGCGTGCGCTTCACTCCCGGATCGCCCCGGGGAACCTTCCGCATCTCGTATCCCCCGCCGAGCAACACCATCGCGTCCCGCTCCTCCAGCCCGGCGCTCACCGATCCGAACGGCAGCTGCTCGCCGGAAAAATCCATCCACACGCCCCTTCCCCGGCGCAGAGGCGCGTAAACAAGGACATCGCTGAACAGTGACGGTGACACCACCGGGGGCGTATCGGGATCGTCCGAGCGCGACGCCAGCGCCAGAAACGACGAAATGCCCAGCGAGGAGAGCATGGCTCTTGCGAGCACGGCCCTGTCCTCGGCGCTGCCCCTGCCCGCGTAAAGGGTGTCCTCGGCCCTGCCGGGATAGTACAGCCTGCCGTTTCGAAGCTCGACGTGCTTTACAATGTGCTCATAGACGGCGCGGATTGTTTCACCCGTGTCCCTGTTGCCGAACATCGCCCGGCACTTTTCCCCGTCGATGACGCCGGCGCCCCGGAGGAGGCCACCGTACCAGGCGGCGACATCCTTCAAATCCTCCATCGTGGAAAAGGCGAAACACGGAAGGTGGTTGAATTTGCTCCCCATGAAGCTTTCGGGGTACACGGGCGCCTGCGGGCCGAGCTCGGCGGAGTACACGGTATGTTCCTCGCCCTCCTCAACCCCGATCTGCGTGCGCGGGCTGATGAACAAACCAAGCCTGGCGCCTTTCGGCACGACGATTTTCAGCGAAAAATGCCTTACCGACTCGCGGAAATCCTGTATTTCGGTGAGCGGCACGGAGAAGAATGAAGAGCCCCTCGGCTCGGTTACAGGATTGTCTACAAGGTATGCGACGTGGAGCACCGATCCCTCCCTTAGCGAGGAGATGTTGAGGTATTTGACGTCATCGACCTCATGGATGGCAAACGCGTCGGAGTGCCCCCCCTCCCGGTAATGTACGCGCACCCTGACCGGATGGAAATCACCCCTGTAAGCGACTCTGTACTCGCCCCACCGGTCGATTATCTTCCTGTCCCTGAGATATACCAGATCCTCGCAGAACACCCTGCTGCCCCCGTCGCTGTTCAGAAGAAAGTAGCGTCCGCGGTGGATGATGACCGAAGAGCGGTCGGTCTTCTCCTCTCCCTTGAGCCACGCCTTTGTCGCACCCGCGGTGTCGAATTTATCGCCCGTCAGCCCCGCCAGCGGATTGGCGATCTCACCAGTGTCAAGATAGCGCATGTACTCATCCAGAGGAAAATGCGAGGGCCTGATAAACAGCAGGCGCTGCCAGTGCATGCGCGGGTCCCCCCCGGTTTTTTCCAGAACCGAGCCCAGCCTGAGATAGAAGTGGGGGTCCTCCCGCATCAGGAGCGCTTCGAAGACCGCACGCTTTGCCGCCGGGTAATCATTTTTCACGAGATGCAGGTCGGTGCGCTTGAGCGCGAACGCACCCTCCCCTCCGTGGCTGTTGAGAAGCGAAAGCGCCTCGTCGTACTTTCCCGCCTCGCGGAGCAGCGACGCGAACCTTCCAACCGCCAGTGGCGCTCGCTTTTTCGATATCAGCTCCGCGTACAGGCGCATAGCCGCTTCAGGATTTTTTTCCCTGAACCAGTCAGCCTCCTTCTCAAGCAGGTAGAGCGAGCCGGGGAAGTCGCGCCGGGCTGCCGCGATCTCCTCTTCAAGCTCGCGGTCGTAGCCGAGCGCGCGCATGACGGAAGCGTAATCCCGCCTGAACGGGAAATAGTGGCGCGCCTCCGGATAGAGGTCCCTGCCCGCAAGGTAGGCCTTCCGGTAGTCTCCCGCCTCGACCCACCTGGAAAACATCTTGTGCCGCAGCGGAATGAAGTCCTCGCACCGTCCCGACATCGCGTCGAGCACGCGCCATCCTTCCAGGTGCCGCGCCGATCCCCTGTCGGATCCGCTGTAGGCGATGAGCGCCGATCCGTAAAAATATGAGGGCAGCGTTTCACCGCTTTTCGCCGCGAGGCGGTAGTATTGAATCGACTCATCGCTGTCGAGCTCGTCGAAGTAGCCGCCCAGAAGCGAATATCCCTTCTCAGGATCGGTCACGGAGCGCGCCACGTATTCGCCGTAGGGATAGTCCATCTCCTCGATGTGCTGAAAATCCCCCGCCGACATTGCAATCGACGGAGTTTCGGCGCTTATCGGGATATCGTGCTCATCGGTGACTATAACCCTGCACCGCCACGAGTCGCCGCGCAACATCTTGATCATCAGCGTCGCCGTCGAAACGCCCCAGACGCGCACGACGCGGCAGGAGCGGTACGTGCCGCCCCTCAGGTTGGCGAGCACTTTCCTGCCGTTGATGAACAGCGCATATTCGGTATCGGCGTATACGCGCACCTTCACGGGATGCGGAAGAGTGATCGATGTGAGGGCGTACGCGACGCCCTGCGACGGGTAGAGGTAGCGTCGGCAGTCGAGCGCGCCGTCACCGCCCCGGAGCGTTACGGTGCGCGATTTCACGCCGGCTTTTTCGAAGTCATGTGACAGCTCGGGCAAAAACTGGTGGTCGATATCGCCGCGGCCGTAGCGGTGATAGGGGCCGGCAATCCTCCATCGCCGGAGCGGACGCAGGAAGGCCGTTGTTCGGGAAGCATCCGGACTCCTTCCAAGCCGAAGCACGCGATCGAGCTGGACTGTGAGCGTGAGCACCAGGGAATTTCTGCCCTGAAAATCGCCCCCCGCCCTGAGCGCCGAGAGTGCGGCCGAGAGAACGCCTGCGGCGCGATCGTAACCGAACACGTCGGCGAAGCGCGCCACGTCAAAGTAGTACAGGTAGGTTTCGGGAAGCTGCGGCTGTCTGGATACCGCATCGCTGATAATCCGGAAAAGATCATGGTAGCCGCCCCGGTAAAAGGCGTCCATGATGGAACGCTCGATTGCCGGAGCGGATTCGGAAGGCTCCACCGCCGCAAGCAGCGTGACTCCCGGCGTGAAAAGCGCGAATGCGGCCGCGCAAATGTATCCGGCCAACCGTGTTGCCCACCTTTTCATCCTGCCGCCCCGAACCATGGTTCATGTATGCTACCCGCCGCGCCCCGCCTGTCAAGGCCATTTCGATGTTCCGGCAGCCGGAGCTCTCATCCTCCGGGCCGGAAAAATTTTTTATCGTTCCCGCCACCTCATCGTATTCATGTACGGCGGCAGCAATGAAAAGAATCCTCGCACTGATACTGTTTTTCGCGTTGAACGGCGTTGCGAACCCCGCGACCGTCCTGATCAGCGAAATCGCTCCCGCGACCTCCTCGGGCGACTGGGTGGAGCTCATGCTCGTCGGGGGAGCCGGGGAATGCATGGAAATCTCCCATCTCCTCGTGACCATGTACTACGGCTCCAACGAGCGCCTCTGCGCAGGCCCCGTAACCCTTTACGCGCAGGACAGACCCGAGACCCCGTGGGACGACCGTTTTGCCGTGGCGCATCTCACTGACGCGCTGACGCCCGACGAATGCGACCGCACAGGAGACACCAACGGCAACGGCGTTCTTGACCTGTACTGCGACAACTACTCGTCAAGCCTCTGGAACACCGACTGTGTCGTCGCCATCGATTCCGACGACGAGCCCGGCAATGGCGGCATCCTCGACTTCGCGGCGTTCTCCAACCGCGACGGCAGCGTCAACGCGACCATCGGCTCGTACGTGCAGGCGGCCCAGGCGGCAGCCCAGTGGGCGCCGTTCGCCGGTCCCAACATTCAGGAATGCATGATCGACATCAGCCCTGACGGCCTTCTGGAACATCAGAGCATCGCCCGGCTTCCCCGGTCCGACTCCGGCACGCTCAACGACTTCGCCGTCACCTCGTTTCAGACACCGGGCCGCCCCAACCTGTTTTCCGCCGACTTCGCCGATCGAGGGAACCTCTTCATCGTCAGAACAGGCGTGATCGCGATCGGCCCCGGCCAGATATCCCGGGGGCAGTGCGATATTCCGCTCCTGCTTCTCGAGCCCTGCGATATCAAGCTCAGGGTTTTTTCCGTGATCGGCATGCAGGTGTTCTCCTCGCCGCTTCACCGGTCACTGGCGCCGGGGCTCTTCACCCTTCAATGGTCATTCACTCCTTCGTCAAGGCAGCCGCTTACGGGACTCTACATCGCACATATCGAGGCGACAGGTTCATCCCCCCGCCGCTCCCAGCGCGAGCGCGTCATGATCGTGGCGGGCAGGCGATGATCAAGGCCGGAGTCATGCTGCTCGCCCTCCATCTGGCCGGCGCGTTTTCCTTTCGCGAGCAGGGCCCGGCGGCGCTGTTTCCCTATCCGACCGCCGCCTGGGACGACACCTTCTTCGCCGCGTTGCACAATCCATCGTACCTGCCCGGCGCTCCGGGTCCTTTGCTCTATTCCGCATACTCGCGACCCTATGGTCTTGACGACCTGCACGCCGGCACCTTCGCCCTGCTCATACCCGCCGGGCAGGCCGCGGCGCTCGCCTCGTGGCACCGCTTTGGAATCCCGGAATACACCGAGGAGACATTCAGGATGGACGCCGGAGTCCGCGCGTGCCCCTGGTTCGCGTTCGGCGCCGGCGCCTCGCTGCACAGGCTCAGCATCAACGCCGGCGGGATCGACGACGATTACTCCTTCAGCGAGTGGAGGGCCTCGGCTCTTGTCACGCCGGTGGATGGGATATCCTTTTCTTTTCTGCAGGAAAACCTGGTCGCCTTGGCGAGCGACAGGGAAAGCACGCTGCGTTACCCGTCGTGGAGCGCAGGGATCACCTTCTCTCCCGCCCGGGGAATTTTTCTTTCATGGAACTACAACAGGGAGTTGGAGGGCCACATCAACACCGCATCGCTGACTGCGCACCTGTTCAGGTTCCTTTCGGTGCGGGCGGGCTACTCGCGCGAAACATCGTCGATGGCCGCCGCCATGAACGTGCTGTGCGGCAACGTCGGCGCCTCATACGCGCTTCGCTACCACCGCTACCTGGGCTGCACCCACACCGTCGCGGCGACACTCTCCATGGAGGCGCTCTCATTTGCCCCCGCGCGAAGGGGGGCGCTGATTCCCAGACGGGCCTTCTTCCTGTTTCCCGAACAGAAGACCGACATCAACCGCTCCACCATCGAGGAGTTGAAAGCAGTTCCCGGCATGAGCGATGAGATGGCGGAGCGCATTATGCGCTACCGTTCGCTGTTCGGGCCGCTCGACCGGGAAGCGCTCAGGCGCATCGGCATGAGCGAGCGGGAGACGGGAGAAACGCTTCCACACCTCAAGGGCTTCGCAGCGACCGTAAGCCAATCCCGCCCCAGACGCGCTGAAGGGCCTGCACGCCGGCATCACGACGACAGGGAAAGGAAATCAGCCATGCCTTTCATGCGGGCTGAAAAGCGCCGGGAGCTCTTCCAGCGCCTCGTCGGGGCCGGGGTGAAGTCGCTCACCGCGCTCCGGATTTCCGAAGACGCCAGAACGAAGTCGTCCGCCGAGGTTCTGCGCATGCTGGAGAGCCACCCCGGGATAGACGAGCACACCAGGGCGAAGGCCGGGCAGGCATGCAAAGGATTCTGATGTGCGTATTTTTCATCCTCGCCGGTGCGCCCTGCATTGCGGGTTCCGGCGAACACACGGTGATGCTGACGGCCGAGTACCGCGAAGACGCCCTCGATTACGAAGAGGAATCGCGCTCGTTCTACCGCGAGAAAGCGCGCGTGCTTTTCGGCGAGAAGTCCGAACTCAATTTCACCGCCGTCCAGCGGGAGCGCGACGGCGCGCGGCTGTGCACCTGGTCGTTTCTGTTCAATGGCCCGCGACCGGGCCCCGGCCTGCTCGCGGGCCATTTCCACGCCTCGTTCGGATCGGGGCTGCTCCTCGGCACGCGCTCGGCCTTCAACCCTGATCCCTTCGCGAGAAAAGAGCACATGGACGGGGCAAGGCGGTATTCCCCGGCGACCGGCGGCAACCCCTTTTTCGCCTTTTTCGGGGCGGCGGCGTGGTGGGGCGCACGCATGAACTCACTTGAATTCACGGCCAGCGCGTTTCACTCGGCCGCCCCGCGTTATGTTTCAAACACGGAGACCGAAAGCGGCTTCATCTCTTCTGGCATTCCCACACTTGAGGGATCGCTTGAGCGCAGCAACGGAAAAACGGACCCCGTGCGCCTCATCACTTCAGGCGCAATCATCTCAACCGCGTTCAGCGATTCAATCTTCTTTAGCGCATTCGCTCTCAGGTCGGCGGTCGAGGGCGAAACCGGGGAGCGACTGTGTTTTTCATCAGCATCCCGCGACGGGAATGCATACGGGGTCAGCGCCGTCAAGGGCGCGGGCGCCCACCTCATGTATCGTGACAGGTTTATCACCCTGTTCATCGAGCACGATCGCTCATTCATTGAGATACAGTCCGAGGCGCAATGGCGCGAAAAGACGGCCGGCGACGCGACGCTGTGGGGGGCCAAAACGCGCCTGCCCGGCCTTTCGCTCTCCATCACGCGAATAAAGCGGGCAGAGAATTACTTCGCGCCGTACGGAGCCACCATCGGAGAAGATCACAGCGGCGAGGGCTGGTTCGCCGACGCCGAAGCGCGCCCCTGGAGCTTTTTCACGGCATCGGCGAAAGCGTCACTGGAATCGAAAAGCCTCCCTTCCGCGCAGGACCACTCACTCCCCTCGACAGCGCGCCAGTCGGTATCCGTCCGCGTCCGTCCATCAGGCGTGTTTGAAACGGACATGAGCGGGCGTTTTCTTCAGCGCGACCGGGACGGAGCCGGGGAAACGCGCAGCCAGTTCCACTGGAACATGCGCGTTACCTGCTCCAAAAATCTCCGCATCGACGCGCGCTCCACGCTCCAGAGGAAAGACGGGGCATCCCGCGCATGGGAATCCGGCCTTGCCCTGTACGCAACGCTTTTCGGCGCGTTTCGCTGTGACATCTCCGCCACCTATGCCCACGCCGGAGAGGAGAACCCTCTCTACATGAGCGTGCTTCCTCTTCAGGGAAGCTCGATCACCGGCGCATTTGTCCGTGAGGACGCTTCCATTTATGCGGCGCGACTCTCATATCGAGCGGGAGGGTTTTCGCTTTCCTCGCGGGCGGCATTCCACTGTTATGGAGGCGACAGATACGGCCGGTCCCTTGAGATGTTCGCAAGGGGAAGCTGGTAAAAATTGTTAAAATGGAGAGGATAAAAAGGTCGAAAAGAAAACCATACTGTGATTATCTTGAATAGGACATCGGGGCCGAAATCCCCCCCTGCGCAATGGACGGTCCGTACACCATGAAACTCATTGAGATGACACCTGAATTGCTGAACGCCTACAATCTGCTCTTCCCCGTCGCCGGAAGCCGGATCGCGTCGGTTTTGCGGCGGCTTGAAATGGACGAGCTGAAAAAAGCGTTCCGGAAAAAAGCGCTGGAAGCCCATCCCGACAGGGCCGGTCTGCTGGGCAGATCCCGCGACGAGCTGACCGAGGAATTCCTCGAGATACGGAGCGCCTACGGCCTCCTGCAGGAATTTCTTGAGGAGCGCGAGGATGCTCCTGAACACATCTGTGCAGGAAGGGGCGATGCCGGACCGGGCCGTCAGGGATTTTATTCCGCGGACCGGTTCTCTTCAAACGCCGGGAGCGCAAACAGGCCGGGGTGCTTCCATCGGTTTCGCTTCCCTCACACCGAGCTTCTGTTCGGCCAGTTCCTTTTTTACCAGGGCGTCATCTCATTCAAGACGCTCTATGACGCCATACACTGGCAGCGGCAGCAGCGCCCCGCGTTCGGAAAAATCGCCGTCGACTGGCGAATCCTTTCACAGGAGCAGGTGTTCGATATTATCAGGAAGAGAAATTTCCGCGAAAAGATGGGCGAATACGCGCTCCGCAAGGGCCTCATCAATCGCTTTCAGTTGATCGCGATCCTCGGCAAGCAGAGGCAGATGCAGAACCCGCTTGGCGGTTACTTCATCGAGAACGAAATCCTGACGCGGCAGGAACTCGACGAACTGCTCGAAGAGCACCGCAGGTACAACATGCAGTTTGAGCAGTAAGCAGAAGAAGAAAGCCGGTTCAGGACATGATCCCGGCCTTTATCGTTCATGATGTGACCGTCCCCCGCGCCTGCCGGCATGAACTCTCTGTTGCGCTGAAAAAACGGGCCACCCGTTCACATGCGGAACGCCCGTCCCGTGTTCGCATGATTCGCTCCTCTAATCCCGCGTGTTCGCCATCAGGAAGATGGGAAGTGTCATCTGCTCGATCTGATCGCGCATTTCCTCGATCTCGTCGATGTGCTGGTCCTCATCGTTGAGGATCGACTGGAGCAGGTCGCGCGTGGCAAAATCCTTGACTTCGCCGGCGAGAATGATCGCATCGTTGTAGGCCTTGATCGCCCCTTCCTCCGCAATGCGGTCGTTTTCAACCTGTTTGGGAACATCGGCGCCGATCAGGATTTTTTTCAGCTCGCTGACGATCGGCGTCCCTTCCAGGAAGAGGATTCTGCCGATGAGCTTTTCGGCGTGCTTCATCTCGTCGATCGCGCGCTTTTCAATCCGCTTGTGAAGCTTTTCGTATCCCCAGCTGTCGCACATTTCAGAATGCACCATGTACTGGTTTATAGCGGTCAGCTCGTCGGCAAGGAGCGAGTTCAGCACTGCAATCAGCTTATCATTTCCTTTCATACTGCCTCCATGATATTTGTTTCATTGGTAATATTTCACAGCATCACCGTTCGCTTGTCAACAAAAGAAAACACACCCGTGAAACAGCCCGGGATTCCCGGGAAGCGCAATCAATCACTTTCGTCACCCGAAGGTCCAATAATTAATGTTGACATCTGACGGCCGCATGACGGAATTTGAACATAATTCCTCGACTATAGTCGGTGACAAATATGATCGATGAGTACACTTTTCATCCAATCCCTTCCATGCGTCCAATTCAAACAACATATATACAGGAGGCGTATCAATGAGGAGAAGTAACGGAAAAACCTATTCGTATCAGGGACCGGGGAATGAAGAGCTGGACAATTTCATGAAGAACCACGCCAGCACTATTCACATGTTTTACTCAACCGTGGAAAAGCACGGCGACCGTCCCGCGCAGAAATTCAAGGTCAACGGCGAATACCGCGTCCTCACCTACCGCGATTTCGCAGGAAAGGTCGAGGAATTCGCGAACGGATTCATGGCCCTCGGCCTTAAAAAGCGAGAATGCGTCAGCATCATGGCGCCGACAAGCCCCGTCTGGGACTGGGCCGACTACGGCGCAAGGGCGGCGGGCTGCATCGTGGGGACCATTTATCCCACAAGCTCGAACGAGGAGATCATCACCATCGCCAACGACTCCGGGGTGAAATGCCTGTGCGTGGGCAACGGGGAACTGCTCGCGAAAGTACTCCCGCTGCGCGGCAGAATACCCACGCTGCAAAGCGTCATCGTGCTCGATCCCTCGTACAGCGGAGGCGATGAGGGCGTTCTGACCGGCGAAAAACTGTGTGAAATGGGCAAAGACTTCTGTTCGCAGCACCCCTCGGAATTGAAGGTGCGCTGGTCCACGCTGACGCATGACGATCCCGCCAGCATCCTGTACACCTCCGGCACCACCGGAAACCTCAAGGGCTGCATGCTCACGCACAAAAACATCCTAGCGGCCACGCTGGCGGTGCTTCAGACCAGCTACTGGGGAGGGAAGCCCTTCACCTGCGAGGATGTCACGTTTTCCATACTGCCGCTCAGCCACAACTGGAACCGTTTCGACAACCACAGCAGCTGCATTGCCTACGGCGGACTCATAGGATACGCCGAGAGCCCCAAAACGCTCCTGCAGGACCTGGCCGAAATCAAGCCGACGTTTCTCATGATGGTGGCGCGCCTCTGGGACCGCGTGTTCGAGGGAGTAAGGGCGCTCATCACCTCGTCGCCGGAAGGAAAGCAGAAGTTTGAATGGGCCATGGAAGTGGGCCGCCGGGTCTTCGAGCAGAGGACGGATGAAAACGGCGTCATCGACCTGACGGCGGATCCCATCGCAAACATACAGGGGCAGCTCAGGGACGATTTCATGAAGGCGGACGCGGAAGTATTTTCGATATTCCGCAACGTGTTCGGCGGAAAAATCCTGCGGGCGTACTCGGGCGGGTCGCTGCTTCCGGCCGATCTTCAGCGCAACTACTGGTCGATGAACTTTCCCCTGCTTGACGGATGGGGTCTCACCGAAACGACCTCCGGCATCTGCATGGTCCAGCCGCGCTGCGTGCGGATCGGATGGCTTTCCCCCGAATTCGAAGGCCCCGGCGCGGAAGGCAAACTTGACGAGGACGGCGAGATCCTCGTGCGGGGCGACGCGGTGATCAGGGAGTACTTCAAAAAGCCCCGGGACACTGCGGCAAGCTTCACTTCCGACGGGTGGTTCAGGACGGGCGACATAGGCGAGTTCGACCACGGGTTTTTGCGCATCATCGACAGGAAGAAGAACATCATCGTGCTCGACACCGGGAAAAACGTGTCTCCGGCCCACATCGAGCTCAAGTTCGCGACAAGCCCTCTCGTCGATCAGCTTGTCATTCTGGGCGATGACCGCAAGTACATCACCGCGCTCATCGTTCCCGCGTTCGATGTCATCATCAATCTCTTCAAGATGAAAGGCATCGCCATTGACGAGTCGAAGCTCGTGTACGCAGTGGTCAACGGCATGAACACCTGCGTCGAGGTGGGGGAGGATTTCGTGAAACACCCGGCGCTTGTGGAAATGATCGAAGGCGTGGTGAAAAAGGCGAACAGCGAGCTGGCCGATTTCGAATCGATTAAAAAGTACCACATCCTTTCCCGCAAGCTCACCGAGGAGCGGGGCGAGATGACGCCGACGCTCAAGGTGAAAACCAGGGTGGTCCGTAAAAACTATTCACAGGAAATTGAATCACTATATAAATAATTTTCATGCGATCATCCCGGGGCGTGCCGGATGAGTTGCACGCCCCGGGATATTTTTATGACATTCACTCCTGCAATGCTCCTGAAAATATTAATGCAGCTTTCCGTGCATTTTTATTACATACACATGAAATATGATGGATTTTTCTCCAATCATATCGTAGTTCTGGCAAAAATGCGGATTTTTCGCTCATACTTCACAACCATGGAGGTAGTATGAAATTCTCTCTTCTGCTCTGGATACTGGGACGCAAACTGAAAGCCGCGGCGAAGAAAAGCGCCGAGTTTAAAAACAGGGTCAAGGAACAGAACATCACCGTTCAGATCAAAACGGCCGACAATAGCAGGGGCCGCTACTACGTGCTGAAAGACGGTGAAATTGAATCCATCAAAGGCATAGCCCCCCAGTCGGACGTCGCGCTGGTGTGGAGCGACCCCTCGACCGGCTTCACGGTGATGAAATCGGAAAGCCAGGAAGTCAAGATGAAGGCCCTCACCGAAGG
>CAZPZJ010000051.1:16367-19503 GCA_964591055.1 uncultured Leptospiraceae bacterium | reverse complement strand
ACCACACCACAAGGCCGCGCGCCGGCCTCCCCGCCCTCATCACAGTGCCCGCCTTAAGCCTTCGCTGCGCGCATTTTCCCAGCAGCAGAAATCCCGCCGCAGCCGCAATCGCCGAAATGATGAACGACCTTCTTGAAATCATTGCACATCCCCCGCATCAGTCGATATTATTATTGTTAAATTTTACAATCATCGAAATATTACATACGGCAAACTCATCGTTCCCGCGAGGAGAACAACTCCCTTATTTCGCCGATCACCTCATCGTTGATGCGCGCTACAAGGAATTTCCCTTTCCTTTCCGTGATCACGAGCCCGGCGTTTGACAGCTCCTTCATGTGGTGCGATATTGTGGGCGCGCCAATGTTCAGCGAGTCCATGATGTCGGTGATAAAACATTCTCCCGTGCCCGTTTCAATGCAGGTTTCATGGACTTTCATGATTTCAATGAAGAGCTCAAGCCGGTTTTCGTTGGAAAGGGCCTTGAACACCTTCGCCATCTTCTTCACATCCGCCCGGATTCCAGGCTTTTTCTTCATTTGACAACCTCTATACAGTTCGACATTTGTCAAATTATATAACAATCTAAATACGTCAAGACCTTTACGACAAAAAGGGCCGGCTTGCGCCGGCCCCGTGTTCTTCCCTTCAACAGTTATTTTCCCGCGGGCTCGTTCACAAGGTTGTGCAGCTCGGGAAGCGATGCGGCGATCTTGACTCCCGGGATGTTGGTCCCCACTGTCGCCACATAGGAGCCCCTGATCTCTCCCCGGAACGACGTGAAGGTGATTCTGTACACACCGCGCACCAGCGCCTTGAGCGGGTTCGCCGCCTCGGTGCGCACGCGCACGAGCGAGTTGTAATGGCTGCCGCTGGGCTGGGCTTTCAGCTCTCCCGTGTCATCGTTCTCGGCGAGCGTTGAAATAGCGCGCCCTCCCTTTTTAATGCTCCCGGCGCTGGCGATGTCCATCCTCTCGAGCCTGATCCATGTGTCGAAGTAGGCTGCCGGATCAGCCTGGTTCATCTCGTCAAAGCGGGGATGCTTGAAGTCGTCGCTGTCGGGGGAGATACCCTGCGCAGGGGAGACCATGCTGACGCCCACTTCGTCGATGACCGCCGGCACCCAGAAATAGAGATAGAAGGCGTCCTTGCCGTTGTGCTTGCCGTCAGCCCTGATTTCCGGCCCGACAAACCCGAAGTAGTTCACGTTGTTCAGATAGGGAATCTTCGCGCTGAAGGGGCCGAATCCCTTCTGAACGGAGCTGCGCAGCCCGGTGCCGCCCCCGCATGACAGCGCCCCTGCAAGCACAGCAAGCGCCGCAAACGCATACAAAGCCTTAAACCGTTTCATTTGATGTCCTCCAGTTTGTGTGTGGAGCTGACCGTCTGCGACAGCCGCCCCTGAGCCTTCAATGAGAACACCCGTTTCCGGCGCAGGTCAAATAATTTTTCATGTTTCAGCTTTCGGGAAAGAAGTGCACATTGGGCTTTCCGTTGTACACGTTGCGCGAGATGAACACATCGAGGCCGAAAAACTCCCTGACCGTTTCCTCTCGGATAATTTCGTAGCCTCCCGCGAGCGCGATGCGCCCCCCGTCCAGCACGATGATCCGGTCGGCAGTCTGGGCGATGAAGTTGAGATCGTTTGACGCGAGCACCACCCCGCGCTTGCCGTCAAGCGAGTACTTCGCAAGCGCCCTCTGCAGCAGCCTCTCCGACGACAGGTCGAGATCGGCCGAAGGATTGTCAAGGATCATGACGCCGGCCTCCCTCGCGAACAGGTACGCCAGCACGGTCCGCCGCAGATAATCCGCGGATAGCGATTCCAGGCTCCTGCCCGCCACCCGGTCCAGATCGAATATGGCGACGGCATCGTCCGCGACCTGGCGGTCGTAGTCGCTGAAGGGATTGAATATTTTTTTGTAGGGCATCCTGCCGAGGAGGATGAAATCGTACACGCGCTCGTCCATGTTGCCGGGATATTCCTCCATGAACGACACAAGCCTGCTTCGCTCCCTGAGGGGAATGGAGCAAAGCGGTTGGTGGCGGAAGACGACCTCCCCCGAGGCCGGTTTTGCCACGCCCGCGAGGAGTCTTAAAAGCGACGTTTTCCCGCTGCCCGCTCGTCCGATCACGCCAAGCACCTCGCCGGGGCTCACCGCGAGGTCAACTCCATCGATGAGGTTAGCCCCGCCCGCCGCGAACACCGCGTTTTTAAGCTCAAGCATCGACAAGCCCCCTGCGCGAAAGTATGAACAGCACGTAGGAAAACGCGATGGCGGCGGGTATCATGTACGGGCCGGCCAGCTTCATCCCTGCGAAAACAACATTCAGGTAAAAGAGGATCATCAGGATGGACCCGAAATCGGCGGCCAGCGCAGTGTTTCTCCTGCCGGCCGGGATCAGGGGCCCCAGGCTCATGAGAAGCCCGCCGGTCACAAGCACGCCCGCCATCAGGAAACCCCGCGCCACCGCGAATATGGCGCTCAGCCAGTGATGCGGATATCCGGCCGTATCCAGGTAGGCCCGCCCCTGCGCAAACAGCCGCACCTCGGGGCGGACAAGTCGCATCATGCCGAACACCGACGGCGCCGCAAGGCAGAGCACGATTGCGTACCACACGCTCGACTCGATCACATGAAGGTACCCTGTCATCATCACCAGGGGGATCTCCAGGTCGAAACCGGCAAAGACGAGATACGAGGCGGAAACCACTGCGATGAGGCCGATCACCAGGCCCGCCTGGATCTGCTCCCGCTGCCTGGAGCTGCCGAGGAAATGCAGGAAAAGCGAAATCGCCGTCATGCTCGCAAAGATGATCAGGAAGAGAAGGATATGCCCCGTGGTGAGAAAAAGCGCCGCAAGCACCAGTATGATGAAGCCGGCCCATCCCTCGCCGGTCTGCAGGTAGTCGACCGAGCCCTGCGGAAGAAAGCTCCTGATCCTGCACAGCGTCACGTAGCAGACCGCCCCCGCGAACAGGAAGGCCTCGCCCCGCGCGGGGAGCACCCCGAAGTGAAGGTTCAGGGCAACAGCCAACGATGCCAGTATGAACATCACAACGGCGCGCACTACCGCGCGCTCACCGCGCGATTCCCTGCCGCCCGCCATCATCCGCTCCTTTCGGCGCTTTCCC
>CAZPZJ010000051.1:1591-16267 GCA_964591055.1 uncultured Leptospiraceae bacterium | reverse complement strand
CAGCTCAGGCTCGCGCTCGGCAGCCCGCCGGAATTCAGCGCCCGCCATCTGCCGCTCCACGATGGATCTCGCTTTGTCGGCGCTTCCCGTCCGCGCGTACGACGAGGCGAGCATCGCAGATCCTTCTGCGTCAGGCGTCATCTTTTCCAGCCACGGGATCGCCTGCCGGTAGTCCCGCACGCCGTAGTGCGAGAGCGCGGACATTCGCACCATGTCGCGGCTCCTCTCCTGCGGAAGCACTGCTAGCACCTGTACGGCTTTCTGGTATTTTTTCTCGTCGAAGTACTTCTTCGCGAGGATTTCCATGGCCTTATCGTATTTCTCGGAAGATGCCCTGTCCGATGATTTCATTTTTTCAAAGAGCTCTTCGAACAGCGGCGCGTATCTCGAATCGTTCTTCCGGTAGTAGATGCTCCCCATCTGGTAGAGTATCCCTGTATGCCCCGGCTTGAGACGCCGGGCGTTTTCCAGCGAGCGGAGCGCGTCGTCGTATTTTTCCTGCTTGATCTGGATTGCGGACATCAGGAGGTACGGCTCCACTTTGTTCAATTTAAACGAGAGCGCCCTGTCCAGGTCCCTGCCGGCCTGCTCGTAATCGCCGAGCTTGAAGTAACTGGTGCCCCTGCGCAGGTAGACGGAATACCTGGCCTCTCCCCCCATCATGCTGAACTCGAGCGCCCTGCCGAAGTGGTACACCGCGTCGCGGTATGATTTCCGTTCAAAGTGAATCTGCCCCACCACGAGGTGCGCGTCCCCGTGAAAGGGCACGCGGCTGGCGATCTCCTGGAAATACGAAAGCGCCCCCTGCGAGTCCCCCTTTTCCATCCGTATCATGCCAAGCTCAAACTTGGGTGCGAGAAAGGAGGAGTCGGCGGCGAGCGCCCTGTTGAACTCGGCGGCGGCCTCGTCGGCCGACTTGCCCTTCAGCGCGAGGCCCGCCCGGTAGCGCGCGACGGCCTCCTCATTGTCAGACCAGATGGACTTGTTGATGATGGACTCGGCCTTTTCCTTCGCTCCGTGGCTTCCCGTCTTCTCGTAGAAAATCTTGAGCGATCGCACAAGCTCGGTGTAATTGCCGCGCTTCTCGGTGAGGATGATCAAATTCCAGTACGCAAGGCGGAGGAATTTGGGCGAGATGTTTCCCTGCACGGCCTTCTGGTAGTACTCGGTGGCGAGGTCCAGGTTGTTGGCGGTGCGCTCGATCTCCCCCAGGAAATAGTACGCCGTGCCGCTGGGGCTCTGCTGCACCGCCCGGAGGAGGTGCTCTTTAGCCTTGGGATGGTTGCGGTGCATGAAGGCCCTCACGCCGATCTCGTAGTCGCCCGCGAGTGCGGCGCCGGCTGTGATGGCGCACAGTGCGACGATCATGGCTGTTCTGTACAGTGGTCGATAGGGTTTCATGGCGGTCCTGGAGCGCTTCGGCATCTGTTTGAGTATCCGCACCCGGCGCATTTGTCAACAAAACAATTCCCGCGCACGCCAAAAGCGGAGCGGCCGCCCCTCGAAAGAGGTCAACTATACATTTACATTACTCACAATAAAATACTTGCTTTTTATCACTTTTTCGGGAATTATATCAAAGCTGTCCGCCCACGACGGCAGGGCGGAGGCGTCAGGCAGGCGGACGGCCGTACCCCGAAAAAAAAAGAAAAACCGTAAATTCACAGGAAAGAGGTGAGAGTATGTCAATTCTGGATATGAGGCCGGATAACTTTAAAAGCGCGTTTCCCGCCTCAAAAGAGCTCCACGTCAATGGAAAGCACATCCTGAAATCGGCCATGAAGGAAGGCGCCCACTGGGTGGTCATGGCCGTCAACATGCGCCACCGGGTCATGATCCCGGGAATCGTCAGGGCGTCGATGGAGCTCGACGCGCCGGTCATCTACGAGCTTGCCCTGTCCGAAAGCGACATGAAGGGCGGCTACACGGGGATGGACCCGGCGCAGTTCATACAGGCGGTCGTGGAGGTCAACGAGCAGATGGGCAACACCGGCGAGAAGGCGACGCCCTTCACCGTGCACCGCGACCACACGACGGTGCAGAAGCCCACGCGCGCCGCGTTCGACAAGGCGGACGAGATCATCCGCGCGTCCCTGGCCGCCGGGTACGGGTCGTTTTCCATAGACTGCTCGTTTCTGCCGATGGAGCAGAACATCGCCCTCTCCATGCTCCTCTCCGAGCAGGTGGTCAAGTCGGGGTTGATGTACGAGTCGGAAGTCGGCGAGATCGGAAGCAAGGAAGGCAACTCGTCGGTTTCCGACGCGGTCATCCTCGTGGAGGCGATGGCGAAGGCCACCCTGACGCCGGACCTCATCGCCATCAACAACGGCACCACGCACGGCAACGTCCGCGGCAACATCGACCTGGCGCTCACCAGGGCCACGTACGACGCGCTCAAACCCTGGGGGGTCGGCATCGCGCAGCACGGCACCACCGGCACCGCCATCAAGGACGTGGGCGAGTTCTACAAGGACGGCATTTTCAAGGCCAACGTGGGCACCCTCTGGCAGAACATTATCTGGGGCATCGAGACCGACGAGTACGGAGTCGCACGTGAGAAGGGAATCTCCTACGAGAAGAACCCGGATAAGGGAATATCCATGGACCTGTGGCTGAAGATGGAGTCCCACGCCGCCGAACAGAAGTGGAAGGGCGGCGGCATGAAAAGCCTGCACAAGCCGTTCAGAGACGCCGTTTTCGATGAGTACCGGTCCGATAAAAAAATCCGCGAGCGCATCGACGAAGCGGTCTATTCAGCGGCGGTGGAATTCTTCAAAGCGCTCCAGGCGGTGAAAAAGGGCGAGGACGTGCGCGGCATCCTGGCCGGAAACGTAACCGGCGGCGCGAAAAAGGCGGCGGCGCACGGCGCGGAGAAGGATTACGAATAAGCGCGCTGCACGCGTTCATTCCGGGCGGCGGGTTTAATCGCCGCCACTGAGAACAGCGCTCTGGTGTTTTACACCCTGAAAAATTCGATATGCGCGTTCAGGGCCTCCGCCTGAGCGCTGATCTCCTCCGCCGAAGAGGCGATTTCCTCCGCTCCCGCCGCCACCGACTGGGTCATTTCGTTGATCTGGTTGACGGTCTTGATCATTTCCCTGTTGGTCTCCATCTGCTCACCGGTCGCGACTGAGATGCTTTCAGCCATCTCCATCACCCGCCGCGTGTCTCTAAGCACGGTTTCGCTAAACTCCTCCTGTTCGACTGAAAGCCCGGTGATCCTGTCGACCAGCTCGTTTGTGCGCATGATATTATCGATGATCTTTGAGAGGGCCCGCGAAGTATCATCGACGAACTGTCGTCCGCGCTCCACTTCGCTAATCCCTTCTTTCAGGAGCGCGGTAATGCTTTTAGTGCTCTGTGCAGTTTGATCGGCAAGCTTGGATATCTCGTCGGCAACGACCGCGAAGCCCCTTCCATGCTCGCCGGCCCTTGCCGCCTCGATCGCGGCGTTGAGCGCCAGGAGGTTCACCTGGTCTGAAATATCGCTGATGATGCCGACAATCTCAGATATCTTTTTCGTACTCAATTCGATATTGTTCATTCCCTTAATCGCGTCCTGCATGTAGGCGTTTCCCGTTTCAGCCTCGTGCGACGAGCTTTCCGCCATCTTCAGCGCCTCGGACGCATGCTCTGCAACCTTTCGTATGCTGTCCCGAAGCTGCTCCATTGATCGGAACGTCGCGGTTGCATACTCCGACTGTTCGCGCGTATTGGTCGCGATATTGTCGATTGACGACGATACTTCCTCCAGCGACGCTGACGCCTCTTCAACTGCGGCCGCCTGCCCCTGGGCGTTTTGCGACATGTCGTTGCTCGTCGATGCGAGGTTTCCCGCAGCCGATGAAAGCTGCTTGGATGAATCAATGGTCTGGCTGATTACCTCCCTGAGCTTTCGCAAGAGCTGCTTGAGCGCCCGAATCAACTCGCCGAACTCGTCAGGAAGGTAATCGCCCGAGGAAACGTTGAGGTCCCCCTCCGAGAGCCGTGTGAATATCTGGATGGTGTTTCCTATCGGCTTCGAAATCCTGCTGACAACAAAGGCGATCACCAAAGAAACCGTCGCTGATATTGCGACAAGCATTCCGATAAGCTGCATTACCAAGAGGTTGATCATATGATAATATTCGCCGCTGTCGGCGATGTATACAAGATTCGCACCCATGCTGGTCATCGGCTCAACAAACGCCACACCGGAGGTCCCGTTGAATGAAACGTTCCCGGCAATGCCCCTTGCGCCGGAGACGAGGACGGACGTATTCCTTCCGGCGCTTCCAGCACCGATATCTACTCCAAGGGTTTTCCCGAGAAGCGACCTGTTGCGGTGATATAAAATTTTTCCCGACGAGGATAGTATGAAGTACTGTGAATCCCCCGACCTCTCCGCCTCGAGCTTTTGAGTGAATGATTCCATTGTCATGGTCATGCCGATAACCCCGGCAACCGCTCCGTTCCTCTTCACCGGGACGGAGCATACAATTATATCTTTTCCGGTCACTTTGTTTACCACAGGGTCAGAAACGAAGTGAACCCCCGTCTCAATTGTTCTTTTAAAGTAATCCCGGTCGGATATATTTACCCTCTTCCCGAGGCTGTTGACGCTTTCCCCGTTGCGGGAAGCGGCAAAAACGATCTCCGCAGGAGATCCTTCTCCCTGCTGTTTTTTAATTGCCGCAAGCAATGGCTGTATCACATTGAGATCCATGGATTGAACGAGAGGGTTTTCCATATGCGCCTTTAACTGCATAATAATTGAACCCACCGCATAGTCAATTCCAGTCGAGGACACTCTCAATTCCGACTCCACCCCGCGTTCGCGCATCTGCATGTTCGCGGTCATTGCCATTTTATAGATCACCGAGTTGATAAGAATTAACAGCACCAGGACTGAAGAAAGGATCGGAATGGAGAACTTGTAGATGAGCTTCAGGGGCCGGAATGGCACCAGGTTGATGAACGGATACAGCCTCGTTTTAGCAATGTAGTAGATAATAAATGTTACGATGAGGGCGGTTATCTCACCCAGAACGAAAAAATAAAGACCCTGCTGCCATGAGAAGAATATGCCCCTTGTTATTCCAAGCGCGACGGTAAGCAAGGGACCGGACGTGCAACCAATAAGCAGATACAAAGACACTCTTGACGGATACTGGTTTACAAAGAGTTCGACCCCGGCTATGTCAACGGAGTCGGGATTGTCATAATAGGAATTAATATGCCCGGCGAGCTTTCTATTTTTCAGGAGAAAAAGGGTTAAAAACAGTAACACGATAAGCGGCGCCAGAATTCCTATCAACCCGGCAATTTCAAGAAATGAGTCAATTCCGATTGAAACGAGCAGAATCAGGAAATAAGCCGATGGGTGAATAATATAAAGAATTAGGAAAATTTTTAAAATTGAGTCCGGGATTCTTTTATTTCTTGATTCTGAATTATTAATCATACACTCAATCCTTCACTTCTTTGTGCAGTAAGGTATATTATACCATCATTTTCACTATGTGCATATGAATTTTTTATTAAGATTTACACTTGCGAGCAGCAGCCACGCCCCTCCTCCCGTTATTCAACAAGCCTGATCCTCTCCATCACCGGCGGGTGCGAGTAGAACCAGAAGGCGTACAGCGGGTGGGGGAGGATGTGCGCGCGGTTTTTCCGGGCGAGCTTCACCTCAAGCCCGATCGCCGCCGCACGATCGATCCCTGCCGCTATGACGTGTCGGTCGGCGCGCCGTTCAAGCACGCGGGACGCCGCGCTTTCAACGGGGCGCACCACGAAAAGGAGAATCACCGCCGCGACGAACGCTTCCGCGATCCTCCCCCGCTTCATGAGCTGAGCAAAGCCGCTGCCATAGAAAAGTGAGCAGAGCGCTGAAAGCGCCATGATGACAAGCGGCAGCGCAAGCGACCACGCGCCGGTCCCGATGAGCACGTGCTCCTCCCGGTAGTGGCAGAGCTCATGGGCTATCACCGCGAGCATCTCGTCAGTGCTGAAATCTTCCAGCATGGTGTCGTACAGGTAGATGACGCGCCTGCCGCCGAACCCGGTGAACAGCGCGTTGGCATGGCCGCTGTAGCGGCTTGATCCGACCACGCGCACATCGGCCCCGGAAAATCCCTCCCGGCCAAGCAGCTCTTCGATTCCGGTTTTCAGCGCGCCGCGTTCAAGGTCGCGCACGTCGTAGATTAGCGGCACGTAGAGCGCGGGGTAGAGCAATCCGAAGGCGAGCATGACGGGAAACGCGATCGCCGGCACCAGCGCCAGCGCGCGCCGCCGCTTCCCGTCAATCCAGGTGAGGAGCGCGGCGGCCACGGAGAAGACGCCGATCCACAGGACCGCGTCCAGACAGTACCTGGCTGACCACAGGGCGAAGGGGGCGTTCATGAGGCCAAAGAGTTTGTTTTTGACGAAGCCGGACACAACCGCGAAGGGAAATCGCAGAACCTCGACGGCAAAGGCAAAGAGCGCCGCGCTGAAAAAAACCCCCCTGACGCCCCCGCCCGCCGCGGCCGATACGCGGGAAAAGACCGCCGACGCGCGGGCGGCAAGCGCGACGAGAAGCCCGAACAGCGCCAGGTGGTACGCGGTTGAAGGCAGCAGCCCCCAGAGGAAATACGTCCTCCCCGCCGAAATTTCATCCGGAGTAAAATACGCGAGCGCGCGCCGCTCCGCCTCGCCGCCAAAATCGCCCGCGACTCCAGCCGCGAGGAAGAGGAGGCGCAGCGCCAGGTAGGCGACCACCGCGAAAAAAAACGGTTTTCGCATCTCTCCAGGGCTCACTTTGCACCGAACATCAGCAGGTTCCGATACGCGGTTTCGTTGCCCGCACGGTCGGACAGGGTGACGAGGAGGTGATGGAGCCCCGACGCCATCTGCCTTTTCGGAAGCGTGATCTCGGCCCATCCGCGGTCAAACTCGAACTCGTAGGGAATGCGCTCCCCGTCGATATAAAAGCGCACGCTGCGAAGGCTGACTCCGGACAGGTTGTCGAAGAGGTGGAACCGCATTTTACGCATGTAGTGCTCATCGCGCACGAACTCGTGGACGGGAGGGAGCACCACCTGCGGGGCGGTCGTGTCCCGTATGAGCATGAAGTGGCCGTTCTTCCTCACCCTGGCCTCAAAGCGGTCCGACGCGCGGTTGTACCTGGTGTCAAGCGGCGAGGGAAGCCCATCCCTGAAAAAGTGGTACATCATCACGGAGTGCGCTTCCCCGGGGCTGACGCCGGCGGGCCGCCGGATGGACACGGTCACATCGCGCGCGTAGTGCTGGTCGAAGGGATACACGGAGAACACGTCGAAGAGGTCCCTTTCCGGAACTTCCGCAGCCCCGGCGATTTCCCCGCGCCGGGAGAAATCTTTCTCCGCATCGACGCGAAGCAGCGTATCCGCTCCGAGCGCGCCGGCGGGGACTGAGAGCGCGCACCTTCCCGCCGCATCGGCAACCGACCCGGCGCGGCCGCGCTTTACGGCGGTGAAGCCGCTCTCCCCGGAATTTTCCCCCGCGCGCGCTTCCCTCGGCGATATGATGAACTCGAGCGGAGAGCGGTTGCCCGCGAAATCCGACGCCACCACCCTGATCTTTTTCGGCGAGGCGATGTTCTCCAGGTAGCCGCCGTTTCTGTCCTGTACCCTGCCGAATTTGTTGCCATCCCTGCGGCACAGGTAGTACGTGTACACAAACTCGTCTTTCATCAGGCTGTTGGATGAGTCATAGATGTAGCGTCCGCTGGAGCTCTCGCGCCAGTTGAAGGCGTCGAAGTTAATCGCGAAAATCTGTTCGCGTTCGTCGAAGACCTCCAGGCCGTACAGCGCGCAGTGGTTGCTGGTGCCGACGCGATCGAAGCAGGCGAGCTTGAAAAAAACTTTCTCGCCCGGCGAGACGTAGAACACGTTGTTCATGGAAAAGAAACCCCTGCCGACCGGAGCGTATCCTCTGCGCACCTTCTCAAGGTCGACAACCTGCTCCCGCACAGTGGCGCCGTCCTTTTCCGCGCACACAAACAGCCGCATGAGCACCGGCGGCTCGCGGTCTTCAATATCGCAGTACTTCAGCGGATTGTCCACGCCGCCGGGGACGCGCACCGTGAAGTGAAGGTGGGGCGGCCCCGATCCCGTCTCCCCGGAGTAGCCGATGTGCTCGCCCCCGCGGATGTTGAGCCTGGCGTCGCTGAACGTGAAGTCCGCGACATCCTCATCGAAGTACAGCACGTTGAGCAGCCTCGACAGCGAATCAAGCTCGTACTTGCTGCTTTCAAAGCCGTTCATGTGCGCGTACTGCGTGACGATCGCGCCATGCCGCAGCACCACCGCCTTGCCGTACCCGCGCGTGGACGAGCTGATGCTGTGCACCGTTCCGGGCGCGGCGGCGAAAATCGGGTAGCCGATCCTGCCCCTGGTGCGGATATCGATGCCGGAATGCAGGTGGCCGCCGCGCTGCTCGCCCAGCGTGCCCGATATCTCGCGCGGCAGGTTGACGGGCCAGCGAAGGCGCGGGACATTCTGCGCCCACACCGCGGAAAATGCGAGCGCAAGACAGGCACCCGCGGTTATCATCATTTTGAGAGGGAACGTTTTCATGCCGGCAATTCTACGTCGGCGGCGGGCTTGAGCGCAATTGTTTTTTACCTGCGCCCTGCATTACAGTAAAAACCATTGACTTCTTATACGTGGACGTGAATAATTCATATTGCAATTAATATAATGGAGAATGAACATGAAAAGAATACCTCTTGTTTTTATTGTTCTCTGCGTATGCGCGGCAGGCTTGTCCCACTGTAAAAAATCCGCTATGGAAGGCCACTTCATCATCGTGACCCAGGATAGCGTGAAAATCCGGTCCGGGGCATCGATCTCCCCGGATACGAAATCCGAAACGGCGGCTAAATTTTCGCGTTTCGATTTGTATGGATTGAAGGAGAACATGGGCCTCACGTATTACCTCGTCCGCCACAACAATCGCGATGCGTACATCCACAAGGGCGATTACGGGTTCGACGTGATGGAGCCGGTGGAAAAAGGCTCCAAGGGACTGGTCACGAAAGCCTCACTTACGGCCCGGAAGGCCCCGGACGACAACCAGGCCGTACCGACGCTGTTCAGCCTCAGGAAGGGCGATGTGATCGATGTAATCGCCCGCGGCACAAGAACATGGGTGCGTGACGGCGCGCTCAGTGCGTGGTATCTCGTGAAAGCTCCCGACGGAAACGAGGGGTACGTGTTCGGCGGCTCGCTGATCACGGGAAGCGAGCAGACCATCAGCGCCCTCAAAGACGCGAAATTCGAATCATGCGCCGGATGGATCCTCGTGACGGGGGAAGCGCGCTTCACCTCGATTCCGGGAGAGAACGCCCCGGCGGTCACGAAGAACGATCCCGCGCCCTGCCAGCACACCCCTGACAAATATCCCGGGAAGGGCGGGTACGCTCCCGTGGCGCAGAAATTCCTCATCGGTTCCGAAACATACTACCGTGTTGAGGACGCCTATATGAGCTTCCTCGAATGCAGGGGCAGCATCAACGCCTGGATCGCCGCGAAGCATGTCGAGTACATCCCCGACTTCTACGAGCACAGCAGGGCGAAGGCGGGATCGACATTCAGTCCCGCGCTGCTTGACCTAGTCAACCGGGAAATCGGCGGCAACCTCAACGTCATCACCATGAAGATGGAGCCGCTGAACCTGATGAAAAAACCCGGAACATCGCATTATCTTGTAAAAGCTATGAAGGGTCATCGCAATCCCGAACATGTGCTGATCATCGAGAAGAAGGGGGAGGCATTCCAGCCCCTGCTGAAAATCATGGGCGGCGGCTGGGAAATCGATCCCGAATGGCAGCCACAGCCTGAATTCAAGGACATCGACGGCGACGGCACGGGAGAGATATTCGTGTCCCATCCCGCAACCGACGGCTACTACAGGTTCACGGTGTACGGGTTGAGCGGCAGCGCGTACTCCTCCGCGATCACGGTGGATATATTCGGCGTTAACGCATGCTTCCGGCGCGATCCGTTCCTCATCTTTGTCAGGGATAAAATTGAAGCCGGAGATAAAAAGGAATCGCTGTCATTTCTGAAAAAGGAGCCGTTCAGCACCGGGTTTGCCGACAACAATATTCGCGTGCTGAAATTCGGCCGCGGCAGGTACGTCGAAGTTGAAGCAAACTCCGCGGGCATCGATATCCAGCAGATACAGGAATCGGGAAGCTTCACCGGACAGTAGGGCGGTCTCCACAATGAGGGTGCGCGTCAGCGCACCCTCCGTCCCTGAGTATACGCCTTCTCGTACCAGCCCACATTCAGGCCGAAGCGTATCGACCGGTCCGCCTGGTCGTAGCCGTTGCATCCGAACTCTACACGCACGCGATCGAGCACCGGAACCAGCAGGTGCAGCCCGATGAACACCGAGCTCAGATGGCGCCCCTCATCAAAGGAGTCGTCGGGCAGCCAGTAGAACGCGTGGTCATTGCCGATGACGGCCTGCAGCCCGTAGTAGCCGTGCATGCCGAAGAGGCTTATCTGCCTGTTGGCGAAGAATTCGAAGCGGTACTCCAGCGTCGCGAGCACTTCGTGCTGGCCGCAAATGCCGGGATCGGGCTGAAACGAACGCAGGCTGTTGACGCCGCCGATGTGATAGAGCTCGTAGCCGGGGATCGTTCCGGGACGGAAACGGGTGAGCGCGTTGGCGTGCAGGATGTGGCGCTCGCCCGCGGGAACGTAGGCCCTGAAATCGTGCCGGATCACCCAGAAGTCGCCGTCTCCCCCGAGCTTCCCGCCCGCAACCGATACGGACAGCGCGTTATAGATTCCGGAATGCGGGTTCATCAGCCGCTCGCGCGCGTCATGAATGACGCCGATTCCCGCCGTCGGCAGGAAGTCCCACTCCCCCTCCCCCAGAAACATGGAAATCCTCTGTCCGTCCGCCTCAAGCACAGGCGAGGCGTCATCGTGCCGCATCCAGACGGTCGAGCCCGAGAGCAGCATGTGGAGGTTTCCGGTGCAGCGGTAAATGACGTTCGCCATGCCGTAGTACGACCGCTCCTCGAAGAGCTTGAGCGCGTTGTAGGAGTCGAAATACTCCACCTCGAACTCGGCCTGCACCGGAACGGAAAAAATTTCAGGCACCCAGATGTAGTAGAGCATCTCATTGGCACGCAGCGGCTCCGGCGCCACGGTCATGCGCCACAAAAACTCCTGGTGGATGGGAAGGCCGAAGAAGTTCATGATGGCGAGCCCCGGCCCCATCAAAAGCCCGTCCTGGTCGGTGCGCTTCATCGCGGGGAAGATGAGAAACGCGGGGAGCTCCTTAAACGAATACACCAGCACCTCGCCCTCCTCATCCGACGTAACCCGGCAGCGAATATCCGCAAAGATGTCGTAGTCCATCAGCGCGCGCCGCTCCCGCTCCCACAGCTCCCGGCTGAACTCGCCGTCCCGGCTGTGGAGGAGTTTGGATTTGATGAAATCGGCCGCCGTCCGCTTCAGGCCTTCCAGCTCGATCTTCCTGATCGCGGGCGTGGACACGGTCAGCCCGCCGGCGAGCACGCATATAAGCGAGGCGAAGGCGAGCGCTGATTTGATTTTTCCGGTTAAAGGCATGCAGTGATAAGGCCCTGATTGTCGGCTGTACGTGATGCACGAGCATTCCGGCAACAGGGCCGTTTTGTAAAGGGATTAATGGTTTTTCCGCTGTGACCGCTCCTACTTCTTCTCCACGATCACCTCGCTGATCTTTGTCCGCCGTATCTTTTTCACAATGATTATAAAGCCGTCGCAATCATACCTGTTTCCCGGCTTCTGGTCGGCGCCGTATCGGCCCACGATCCAGTCGTGCATCGTCAGGCCCGGATTGTTCATCCCCACCGACAGGGCGTCCGCGACGCGGCCGGCGGTGACCCCTCCCCCCGCGATGTGCCTTGTCTTCGTAATCGGGTAGAAATAGGACGGGAGCTCGTCGTACTCATCCTCGATCTCGCCGACTATTTCCTCAATTACGTCCTCAAATGTGACAAGCCCGGTCACGTCACCGTTCCTGTTCTTCACGATCGCGATGTGCTGGTGGCTGCGCGTGAACTTCTGAAAAAGGACCGCGAAATCATCGTCCTCCCGGAACGCCGTGATGGGACGCGCGATTCCACCAAGCGAAGGATTTTCGGGATTGATCTGCAGCGCGCTTACAATGTCCTTGAAGTTGATGTAGCCCGTTATCTCATCGTTCCGCGATCGGCACACCAGCGGATACCTGGTATGGTTGTGTATGTGCGCCTCGACGAGCGCCTCCATCATCGTCATGCCGTCATGCAGGAATTTCATCTCCCTGCGCGGTATCATGATGTCAGCGGCTTTCTTTTTTGTCAGCCCGATTGTCCGCGATATGATCCGCTCCTGGTCCCTGCTTATCAGGTTATTGATGAACGCAAACCTCGACAGCACCGAGATTTCCCTGATGGTGTCGCTCCTTTCCCTTTCATCCGCTTTGCCGACAAAAGGACTGTTTAAAAGCTCGATCAGCCTGATGAACGGGGTGAACAGCACAATCAGAAAATGGAGGGGATACGTGCTGAGATTCGCGATCCGCCGGTTGTGCTTGACGCCGATGGTCTTGGGCAGAATTTCGGTCCACTGGATCATGGCGAACGAAAAGATGAATGAAAAGAGCACAATCCATCTGGGGCCGAAAAGCCCGTCAAACTGCGCGCCTGAGAGCGACGCTCCCGTCGTGTGCGCAATGGTGTTGATGATCAGGATCACGGCGATCGGCTTCTGGATGTTCCCCTTGAAGCGCTTCCAGATGGCCGCCATCCCGGGCTTTTCGGCCGCCATTTCGGCGATGTCGCTGTGGGACATGCTCAGCAGACACGCTTCCAGGAGCGAACAGAGCGCGGATATTGACATGCTGACAAGAATAATAGCTATGAGGGAGGCCATCACAATCTCCTGTTTCACTCAGTATCAGGCAGGAAAGGCGCTCGCCCTTCCATTCTCCATGTTCCGATTTCGCGGCTCACCGCCGGGCGAGCTTCCGGCCGCTCTTCCGCCCGAGCACGCGCTCAAAAAACGCGGCGCGGTAGCGGGAGGATCTTTCGACCACGTCACGGTAGCGCGCGGCGATCCCGGGCGATTCCCCCGCCAGGTTTCGCACCTCAATCGGATCCGCTTCAAGGTCGTAGAGCTCCTCCGCGCCCGACACGCCGTTTCGAATGTACTTCCAGCAACCGTCACGAAGCCCCAGAAGCTCGTCGTTCCACGAGGTGTGCAGAAGCGCCATCTGCTCGCGCCTTTCGGCCAACAGCGAAATCCCCTCCTGACCATCAAGGTCCGGAAGGCCGAGCGCGTCCTGGATGGTCGGCAGGATGTCGATGTGGCGGCTCAGCCCGGTGAACCGGACGGCACGCGGGAAGAGCCTGCGATTGTAGATGAGCAGCGGGACGTGCACGTTCTCCTCATAGAGAAACAACGGGTGGCCGTAATTGCCGCGGTGCTGGTAAAACGCCTCGCCATGGTCGGCGACCAGGATGAAGAGCGTGTTGTCCATCAGCCCCTCGCGCTCCATCCGGTCCACCAGCATGCCGAGCACCGCGTCGGCGTAATGCAGCGAATTCCGGTATTTCACCCAGGCGGCCGCTTTCCCGTCCAGACCGCGGGGACTTCCGGCGACGGCAAAGCTCGCATCCGGAATTTTATACGGGTGGTGGGGATTCACGGGCTGAAGCACCACGAAAAACGGCCGCGATGGATCGCCCTTCATGAAGTCGACGGCCGGCTGGATCATGGCGCGCTCGTCAAGCCCCCACCCCACCTGCCGGTTGTAGGGCGGCACGCGCACCAGGTCATCGTACTCGAGTATGCGATCATACCCGCGCCCCGCGAGAAACCTGTTCTGCCCGGCGTAGGCAAGCCCGCCCGTGTGGATGTGGCAGGTGCGATATCCGCGCGCCCCGAGCACTTCCGGGAGCGTTTTAAGCCCTATGCCCGGATGCGCCTGGATCACCGAATGGCGGGAATTCATTTCGTAGGCCGAGGTGAAGATGGAGAACATCACGTTGGCCGAAAGCGGGCAGTTCGCGTAGTGATTGGTTGCAGAAAGCGCGTTGCACGCGAGGCGATGCCAGGTTTCGGCGATGTGCCGGTCTCCCGCTTTCAGGTTCAGGTAGGCGGCCGGAAAGCTCTCGAAGAGGTAGAGCACGACATTGTAGCTCTTCCCCCGCGGAACGGCGTCGATCCGGCCGTACACCCTCGCCGAGTCGAGCGAATCGGTGTTGAACCTGCCGCCCCACGCCGGCATGCGCTCTTCCGGCGGCGCGGGGGGAACCACCCCGCGCGCGGGGCGTGGCAGGATGACTCCCATGAGGGGATTCCGGCAATAGCGCGCTCCCGGTCCGCAGGCCCCTGGACCTGCGCATAAGACGAAACATGCGGGAGCGGCAAGCGCCGCCGCGAGCAGGCATCCCCTCGCCACGACCGCCCCGTCATAGATGAGCGCCGAGCTCCAGACTCTCCCGTCGTAAAAAAACACCAGCGCCGACACAATTGCAATCAGCACCGAGAACGCCGCCGCCGATGCCCAGAACAGCGGGCCAGCTTCCGCGAACGCCGAGGACGCGAGCGCCGCCAGTCCCGTCGCCTGCTCCGCATTGAGAAATCCCCTGTGAAACGCTCCCTGGTACACCCTGAAGAACTC
>CAZPZJ010000051.1:0-1491 GCA_964591055.1 uncultured Leptospiraceae bacterium | reverse complement strand
CGCGGAAAACGGAAAGAACAGGTGAGGGGAAAAGTACGCGTTTTCGCGAAAAGGCCTCAACCACATCTCAGCTTCGCTCCCCCGCCATCAGATCGCTCCGCGCGGTCAGTAATCCTGCAGGTTTTTCGTCGAGAAATTGGATTCCGACGTACAGTTGATCCCCAGCTTCTTGAGCCCGGCGTCATCGCCCGGCGTGGGGATGTGCGTCATGTGCATTTCGCAGTTCCTCAACTGAGACAGCTTCTGCATGGCGGTGTGCGCCGTGGGGTTCGCCCCCGCGCTTATGCTGAGCGCGATGAGCGTTTCCTCAAGGTCCAGGCTCACGGTGCGCGCTCCCAGCACGTTTCCCTTGAGCCTGCGGATCGACTCGATGATCTGCGGGGAGAGCAGGAGTATCTCGTCGGGCACTCCCGCCAGCGTTTTGATGGCGTTGATGATGAGGCTCGGCGCGGCATGCAGCAGCGGCGAGTTCTTGCCCGTGACAATCCTCCCGTCGGCAAGCTCGATCGCGGCGCCGCAGAAGATGCCCTCGTTGCCCTTCCCGGTCTTTTCCGCCTCCTGCGCCGCCTTCCGCGCAGGGGCGACCACCTTCCTGTCGTCCACCGTGATTCCAAGCTCGTCCATGATCAGCGCCACGCGCTGGACGGTCTCGCGGTCCGCGAATCCCATCGCGTACTCGCACGAATAGCGGAAGTAGCGGCGTATCACCTCCTGCCTGGACGCTTCGCGAACGGCCTCGTCGTCAATGATGCCGGACGCCGCGCGGTTCACTCCCATGTCCGTGGGCGACTTGTACATGATGCCGTCGCCGCCGATCTTCTGAAGAATCCTTCGCAGCACGGGGAAGGTCTCGACGTCGCGGTTGTAGTTGATGGCGACGGTCTGGTACGCCTCCATGTGGAACGGATCGATCAGGTTGTAGTCCGCGATGTCCGCAGTGGCCGCCTCGTAGGCGATGTTGACCGGGTGCTTGAGCGGGATGTTCCAGATGGGGAAGGTCTCAAATTTGGCGTAGCCGCTTCGGATGCCGCGCCGGTGCTCGTGGTACACCTGCGACAGGCAGGTGGCCATCTTGCCGCTGCCGGGGCCGGGGCCCGTCACCACCACGAGCGGGTGCCTGGTCTCGATGTACTCGTTGGCACCGTAGCCCTCGTCGCTGACGACGAGTTCCACGTCGGTGGGATAGCCCTTCGTGTACCGGTGCGTGTACACGCGGATGTTCTGCCGCTCCAGCCGGCTTTTGAAAATCGACGCCGCAGGCTGGTTTTCAAACCTCGTAATGACCACGGCGAGGATGTCGATCCCCCGGTCCCTGAGATCGTCGATGAGCTTGAGCGCGTCGGCGTCGTAGGTAATGCCGAAATCAGCCCGCACCTTTTTGCGCTCGATATCACCCGCATAGATGCAGAGAATGATGTCGGACGTTCCGCTCAGCTCCTTGAGCAATCGCATCTTGACGTTGGGATCGAACCCCGGAAGCACGCGCGCGGC
>CAZPZJ010000050.1:15609-19580 GCA_964591055.1 uncultured Leptospiraceae bacterium | reverse complement strand
CCATCCCCTACGAGGTGACCTGCGGCATCTCAAAACGCGTTCCACGCGTGTACATAGGCGACGGAGAGGAATGCCCGGCATAAAGGAAAACAGGCTGGCAGAACGCTTTGGCTGCCAGCCCGCATAAAAGAAGGGTTTGGGTTAATTTAAGGACAATATTGCGGCAATCAGAACTCAGCCGAAGCGCCGAGCATCCAGTTGAATCCGGCAACCGGATAAGCTCCCGTACCACGCATGAACGACACGTATTCCCTGTCGGTAAGATTGTTTAAATTAACGAACACCTCATAGCGATCGAGGAACTTATACGCAACCCTGGCGTTGAGCACAAAATAGTTGTCGAGCTTCTGGCCGGGATAGGTCTGATACACCGTTCTCACATATTCGCCGTTCAGGCCCGCGTATACGCCCATCCATGTGACGTTCACACCAAAAACAGCCTTGTGTTTCGGCACATACGGCAGCACCGTCGTGGCCCCCGTGCTGTCCTCGTACTCGTGATCGATCCAGGAATATCCGGCGTTGAGGCCGAACATGTCGCGGCAGTTGAAGCGCAGCGAGGCCTCGACCCCGGGGTAATCAATATCCACATCGGAGTTCATCCATTTGCCGGTCTGAATGATGATTTTATTTTCTGAATACACCTTGTACCCGGTCACACCGAGCGTGAGCATGTCGAACAGCGTCTGCTCCACTCCCGCTTCAATTTCATCGACGCGCTCCGGTTCAAGGTCTGCATTGGCGTCAATGCCGGGCCCGGTTTTATTGTAACGGTAACGGACTCCGGGGATGGTGAACCCCTTCGCCGCGTTGACAAAGAGCTTCATCGACCGGATGGGATTGACGATCACGCCGCCCTGATAGGCGTTGAATCCGCCATACTCGTTGTTGTCGGTGTAGCGCCCTCCCGCCGAAAGGGTCACTATGTCGAACAGCCGCTGGCTCGCCATGCCGTAGATTGACCGGTCCTCAAGGTACTCCTCGTCCATCTTCGCATCGGCCGCATCGTCACCCGTGATATCGCCACCGTATTTTTTGTATTCCAGGCCGAGCGTAACCTTGTTTCCCGCGAAGGCCTTCACCGTTTCCTGGAGCTTGGCGCTGTAGGTTTTATCGACCGATTCGAAGGTAATGGCGTCGGTATCGGGCCTGGTGATCTCGTGGTTGCCCTGGTTGTAGTATACCTGCGCGAACCCCTCGAACTTCTCGTACGAGTGGTGCAGGCTCAGTGACGCGCCCCCTCGCGTAACGTCAAACACCTCGAGCCCGCTGACAGCGACGGAACCGTTGTCGGGTCCGGGATCGTTCATGAGAAAATGTATGAGGTAACTGTTGACGTTGGCGTAGAAGTGCTCGCCGAGCTGCACGCCGACACGGGCGGTTCCCGTGTGCATCACCGCTTCCGAAGTGCACTCGGTGTCCGACACAGTCTCCTCCCTGTGGCCGTCGGTGCGGCGGAATCCGTAGGAAAACGCCCAGTCCACGCTGCCCAGCTTGCCCTGGTGGTGGATGTAGTCATCGGTGCTGTTGAATGAGCCGTAGGACGCCGACACTTTCGTTCTGTATCCCTCAACCTCCTGCCGTTTGGTGATTACGTTCACCGCGCCGGCCATCGCGCCCGAGCCGAAGAGCACCGGCTGCGGCCCCAGGTACACCTCGAGGCGCTCCACGTTGCGCATGCCGAACACGTCGGGCATGGTGTGTGAGAAGATGTGCGCCCCCGGATCGATGCCGTCAAAGAGCATCACGATGCCGGTGGTAGGCCCCCAGCTTGACACGCCCATGCCGCGGATGCTGGACTTGGCCGGATTGGAGCTCGCTAGCCCGTAGCCCATAACCCTGTTGTCGCCCGAATGGAATGACGGCACGTACTCGCCGATCACGCCGATCAGGTCATTTCTGTTGGAACGGTTGATTTCCTTTTCCGTAAGGATCGATACCGATCCAGCCTGCTCTTTCTTTTCCTGCACCACTATTTCCCTGTAGCGGTACACCGAATTGTCAGCGGTGGACTGCTGCGTTTCATCCTGCGCAAAAGCCCTGACTGCGCCGGACGCAACAATGCAGATACTGAGCGCAACGATCATAGCAAAGCATTGTTTCATTCCCGACCCCCATGTAATATCCTGTTGATAAAGAATAATGACGTAAAACAGGTAGCACTATTTTTAAATAGATAACATCAGTCAAGGATTATTTTTAAAAAGTTGTCCCTTCAGCCGGAACCGGGACACGGGGAGACATTATCCCCCCGGTGAGCAATATTATTCTTGCACTGCCGGTGTGCCTTCCGCAACAATCATGCTATATTTACTGATGAAGTGGAAAAGGCGGCTTGCCGCACAGGAGATCAGCACAGCAATGCAGTCCGGGTTTATAAAAAATTTGACCATTGAGCAGGCTGAAGCGGTCTTTTCAGGCATGGGAATGAAGCCCTACCGCGCCAGGCAGCTGTTCAACTGGCTGTATGAGAAGAACGTCGACAGCTTTGACGCGATGACAGATTTTTCAAAGGAGCTTCGCGCAGCGCTCGCCGCCTCGTGGCTTGTGTCGGCGCTGGAGGTTGAGGAGCGCAACGTCTCCCGCGACGGCACCGAGAAGTACCTGTTCCGGACGCGCGACGGGCACTTCATCGAGGCGGTGCTGCTGAAAAACGACGGCACCGACGACGGGCGGCTCACCGTCTGTATTTCAAGCCAGGTCGGCTGCGCCATGGGATGCCGCTTCTGCGAGACCGCGAAGATTGGCTTCCGGAGAAACCTCGAGACGGCGGAAATCATAGACCAGGTGTGCCTTATTCGCAGGACTTCAGGCCTGAAAAACAACAACATCGTCTTCATGGGAATGGGCGAGCCGTTCATGAACTACGACAGCGTGATCGCGGCCGCAGAGATCATGAATTACTCGTTCGGGCTGCACATTTCAACGAGGAAGATCACCATATCCACGTGCGGCATACTGCCGGCTATAGAGCGATACATCGACGAACAGAGGCCCTACAACCTGGCGCTCTCGCTCAACGACGCCGACGCCTCAAGGCGCGCGAGCATCATGCCCGTCGAGAGGCGCTATCCCGCGGCGGACATCGCGGCGCTTCTGGAGCGCAAGTTCCCCGCCTCCCGAAACCGCCTCACCCTGGAGTACATCATGAGGCGGGACAACATCTCGCCCGGCGACGCCAGAAGCATCAAAAGGCTGTTTCGCAATGCGCGGATAAAGATCAATCTCATCAGGCTCAACCCCGGTGAGCACTCGCTGGAGATCCCGACCGACGGCGAAGTGGCGGCATTCATGAAGGAGCTTGAGATCATGAACATCCCCATTTCGCTGCGAAAGAGCCTCGGCAGCGACATCGACGCAGCCTGCGGGCAGCTCTCCGGCAGGCGCTACGCCTCCGCCCGGGAGGACGCCGAGCGCTGACGGGGGATATTTTTTACTTCCGGGGCGAATAGTCTTCACCATTGTCCCCCGTTCATCCGAAAATAGACCATATACGGAACTGACATGCCATTGAACGGCGATTACATTGAACAGATTCTCGCGGGGATCGTGAAAAGCGCGCACGACGAATACGAGATGCGCAACATCTCTTTTCTCAACGCCCTGCACAACAACATCGACCTTCTCGCCGGCAGGGCAGCGGAATGGTTCGGCGACGACGTTCCTGCGGAGTACCGGATGGTGCTTTCATCGCTGAGGACGCTCGCCTACATGTACTTCCAGGACAGGATCGACAGCGGGAAGCTCATCTCGGACCCGCACTACGAGGAGCTCGACTTTTCCCGGACGGTGGCCGACATCATCCGCGACATCAAAAACCTGTTCCACCGCGACATCTTCGAAATGGAAAGGCCCGCGGGAAGCTTCACCATCCGGACCTCGAAAAGCGTGCTGCGCGAGTCGGTGTACGGGATTCTCCTGGCGCTCATCCAGTTCATGGACGACCGCTCCCGCGGCGCCATCTCCATCCG
>CAZPZJ010000050.1:12009-15509 GCA_964591055.1 uncultured Leptospiraceae bacterium | reverse complement strand
CTGAAGACGATCGAGGAGATCAGGACCGGCGGGGAGAGGAGCGCGGAGGGAGAGAGCGGAAAGAGAGCGCTTCTTTGCGTCAGCGACATCATCCTCGAAATGGTCGTCTACGAAACGATGCGCGAGCGCGGTGTGGAGACCGTCAGGATAACGCCGTCCGAGGCGGTCGATATCGACGGGCCGGGGCCCGCGGTGCTTCTCGATTACGGCTGCTTTACCGAGGCGGGCGCGCACCTCGCCGAGACCATCCGCTCGCAGGGAAAAAACCGCCGCTTCATCATCATCTACGGAAGCGAGGACTCCCCCGACCGCTCGCTCGGCGAACACGCGGTGCTCATTCAGAAACCCTTCAACGTCGACACCATTTTCAACTACCTGGACTAGGCCACCGCTCCCTTACGATGTCCATGAGATTTCCCGCGCCGGAAAACAACGACAGCATGGAGAGCGGCGGCTCCGATACGACCTCCACCGGCTCGCGGCGGGTCGGGTGCGTCACCCTGATGCACATCGAATGCAGCATGATTGAGCCGCCTTTGAGGCGGCGGTCCGAGCCGTACCGCGCGTCGCCGATCACCGGCATGCCGAGTGCAGCGAGCTGGGCCCGTATCTGATGCTTCCGGCCCGTCACCAGGCGCGCCATCACAAGCGCGGAGCCTTCCCTCCTCGCGACGATCCGCGCCTCAAGCTCGCAGTCAAGCGCGCCCAGCCCCTTCTCTTCAAGCACCACCGAGCGGTCGCCCTCGCGGACCAGGTAGCCGCGCAGCGTTTGCCAGTCCCCCCCGATACCGGATATTTCCGAAGGACAATGGACGGCCGCGCAGTACACCTTCAGCACGCTCCTCGAGGAGAACTCCGTGAACAGCCGTGAAGCCGCCTTGGAGGTGCGCGCAAACAGCACCGCGCCCGACACCGGCCTGTCGAGGCGGTGCACCATGCCGAGGAACACCTCGCCCGGCTTGCGGTATTTCAGCCGGAGGTATTCCTTCACTCTGTCGATCAGCGTCTCATCGCCCGACGAATCGCCCTGGATGAGCAGCCCCGCGGGCTTCTCGACGGCGATGAGGTGGTTGTCCTCGTACAAAATGTTCAATTCCATTGCGACATCCCTCCGGCCACGGGGGCCCGTGCTCACTGATCGGACCCCTTTCGCGCATATCCTGACCGATACCGATCAAAAACCAACAACTTCTTTTTTCCGTATAAAAATACTTTACAAAAAATAAACGCGTTTATACTTTAACAGTTCCTTGGTGAGGCCCCTGCAATATGGATTACACTCCAGAAGCACAGCGCGGACGCCATAGAGCCAGTTCAGGACTACCAGGATTCACAATCGTTATCATACCATCATCTCAAAGGGATCATTTCAGGGGAGGTTGCAGGCATGCTCAAGGAATACAAAACCGATCAAATCCGGAACGTGGCGATAATCGGGCACGGAAGCACCGGTAAATCCACTCTGCTCGACTCCATTCTCTTCGTGGGCGGAAAAATCGAAAAAATAGGCAATCCCGCCAACGGCACACTCACCTCCGATTACGACGATGAGGAAAAAAACAGGCAGATATCAATCCGAAGCGCGCTCGGCTTTGTAGAGCTTGACGACGTAAAGATCAATGTAATCGACACTCCCGGGCTCTCCGACTTCATCGGCGAGTCCCGCGCGGCGCTCCAGGCGGCCGACACGGCAATTCTCGTGGTTGACGCCGTCGATGGCGTGCAGATCGAGACCGAGAAAGTGTGGCGCTACCTCAGGGAGCACAGGATACCCACCATCGTATTCATCAACAAGATGGACAAGGAGCGCGCCTCCTTCGACATCATCGAATCCGTGAAAGGTGACCTCAAGACCAACATCGCCGCCGTGACGCTGCCGGTTGGCGCGGCGGAGAGCTTCAGCGGCATCGTCGATCTGCTGGAGATGAAAGCGTATTCGCCCAAGGGAGACGGAAAGGATTCCACCGTCACCGACGTTCCCGCCGACATGAAATCCGAGGCGGAAAGCCTTCGCGGAAGCCTCATCGAGACCGCGGCAGAAGGCGATGACGCGCTCATCGAGAAGTTCCTTGACGGCGGGCAGCTCACCGAGGAGGAAATCACCTCCGGGCTGAAGAGCCTTATCGCCGGCGCAAAGCTGGTTCCCGCGGTGTTCGGCTCGGCCACGAAGGCAATCGGCGTGAAAAACCTCCTCAATGTCATAAGGAAATACGCGCCTGCGCCCGCCGCGGGCCGCGAATACGCGGGTTTGGACGGCAACGACCGCAAAAAGGAAATCACGGTGAAGGGCATTGCCTCCGAGCCTTTTTCCGCCGTGGTGTGGAAAACCTACATCGACCAGTACGCAGGGCGCTTCAACTACATCAAGGTGATCTCGGGGGAACTGCTGCCGGACTCGGAATTCCTGAACGCCGACAAGGGCTCAAAAGAGCGCACCTCAAAGCTTTACACGATGATCGGCAACAAGCAGGTGGATGCGCCGAAGATCGCCACCGGCGACATAGGCGTCATCGTCAAGCTTGAAAAGACCGCGACAAGGGACACCATCTGCGATCCCAAGCGCCCCGTGGTGCTTCCCGTCATCAACCTGCCCCACCCCGTGTTCTCATACGCGGTGGAATCGGCAAAGAAGGGCGACGAGGACAAGATCGGCCAGATATTCGCGCGCATCACCGACGAGAACCCGACCATCACCTACGCATTCAACGCCGAGACCAAGCAGACCGTGCTTTCCGGCATGGGCGAGATGCAGCTCAACATCATCCTGAAGACGCTCAAGGAGAAGTTCAAGCTGGAACTCCTCACCGACGTGCCCCGGGTCGCCTACCGCGAAACGATCACCAAGAAAGCCGAGGCGCAGTACAAGCACAAAAAGCAGACAGGCGGGCACGGCCAGTACGGCGACGTGCACTTCCGCGTGTGGCCGCTTGAGCGCGGCGGCGGATACGAGTTCAAGGACAGCATCGTCGGCGGCGTGGTGCCCAAGCAGTACATTCCCGGCATCGAGAAGGGCGTCAAGGACGGCATGGACGACGGCGTGCTCGCCCGCTTCCCCGTGGTTGACTTTGCGGTGGAGCTCTTCTTCGGATCGTACCATGACGTGGACTCGTCTGAAATGTCGTTCCGCATCGCCGCGCGCAACTGCCTCAAGAAGGTGCTCGAGGCCGCCGGCCCGATTCTCCTGGAACCGGTCATGGAGGTGGACATATTTGTGGACAAGGACTTCATGGGCGACATCCTGAACGACATCACCAGCCGCCGCGGCCGCGTGCTCGGCATGGGCAATACCGACGAGGCCAGCGACAGCAGCATATCGGTGGTGAAGGCGCAGGTGCCGCTCGCCGAGATGCTGCGCTACGCCATCGACCTGCGCGCAATGACCAGCGGCAAGGCCACGTTCGAGATGAAGTTCTCGCACTATGATCCCATCTCAGGCAAGATCGCGGAGAAGGTCATCGAGGACCGCAAGAAGTTCTTCGAGGACGAGGCCAACAAGTAAC
>CAZPZJ010000050.1:1852-11909 GCA_964591055.1 uncultured Leptospiraceae bacterium | reverse complement strand
GAGAAGGTCATCGAGGACCGCAAGAAGTTCTTCGAGGACGAGGCCAACAAGTAACGGGAATAATCCCGTTCGCATACGACGAGGCCGCCCCGAAAGGGCGGCCTTTTTACATCCATTGCAACGCCGCATCACCAGCGCAACATTCACTCACCTGCTGTTATACACGTTGACGCCGACGATCGATTCCGCGACCAGCATCGTCATCTCTCCGGTTTCCGTGTCGAGCACATAGAGGCCGTCGTGCGATGTGGAGCCGGAAATGCCCACCGCGAGCTTCGTTGCCGACAGCGCCGCGATCGAGATCGTTCCCGCGGTGTCGATGATTGTTTTAAACGTCGCAAAAGACGCCCCGTTACACTTCATGATTTCAAACTGGGCGCCATTGAATCCCGCAGCGAACACGTGAGAAGCATCGTACACCGCAAAGGATTGTATGTTGCTCAGTGAAGAAATCGTGGTAATCGCTCCTCCCAGCGCTCCGTAATTGAATGTATTGTCATATCCCACGTACACCACACCGTCGACAATCGCAAAATACCTCAGGGTCGTGCCCGCGGTCACCGAGCCCGTACCCGTGCTTACGCAGGTGTCCGTGCCGGAAAACCTGTAGATTTTTCCATCAAATCCCAGCACATAGAGCTCATCATTGTAACCGGCAAGCGCCAGGATACTCACGGGCACCGAGACACCGCTCACCAGCGTCTGCACGGATTTCCCGTCAAAGGAGTAAATGTCATCTGAATTCGCGTAGAAGATACTGTTATTATAACGGAATGACGAAACCAGCGTTGTGACCACATGGGACACCGTGGACCACGACGAGTTCTCATAGATATAGAATGTCATATCACCGCCGTCATCCATCAGCACGACGAATTTGCCGTTCACAGGGTACGCCCCGACGCCGGTTGCGCCATACGAAGGCACGGTCATCTTTTTCAGGTAGCCTTCTTCGGTGGCGATATACGCGTAATACGCGGAGGGATTGACCGCGTAGATCATCTTCACACCGTCATGCAACGGACCGTAGAGATCGCTGCGCTCAAAACACCCGGTGGTGAAAAGTGCGAGTCCCGCGACCAGAAAGATCAGTGCTTTGAATGACGTGCGCATCTGCCGGCTCCTTGTTCCATCATCATGCGTTCACACCAACAGTTGATTGATGAACGGAACAATGATACTTCCATGTTTCAATAAAGTCAACACATTCCGTCATCGCGGACGTCATGCCGCGCCCTTTCGCGGTGATAAACCGTGGGCAACCTCCGCCGATGAGGAGGGGGGCATTATGGCGTTTTCACGGCGAGGTCGCCAGTATGTCGCTTCCCCAGATAAACGTCACGAAGACCCCGTTCCCATACGCCGCAGAAGTCCAGTAATTACCGCTGAAGGTCGGCAGGCTGCTCTGCGTCCAGTTGACGCCGTCAGTCGAGACAGCCATCCTGTAGGTGGGTCCGCAGAGTATAACGAATGTCCCGTCCCCGAAGGTCCCGGCGCGCCAGCTCCCGTAGGAAGGCACGGTTATAGCAGTCCAGTTGATGCCGTCGGTCGAGATAGCTCCCTGGATGCCGTCGCCGGTGGCCACGAACACGCCGTTCCCGTACATGACCGACCACCAGTCACAGACGCTCGGGAGGGCCATCGAAGTCCAGGTGATACCGTCGCTCGAGTACGCCGCCGTGTCGGTGTACGCATTGACCGCTACGAAGAGTCCGTTCCCGTAGGTCACCGAGGTCCAGCACAAGTTGCTGGCGCCGGGCAAGGTTGTCGCCGCCCAGGTGATGCCGTCGGTCGAGTACGCAGCGGTGCTGCTGCCCCAGGCGACGGCGACAAACCTTCCGTTCCCGAAGGCCACCGAGTACCAGCTCTGACTTGCCGGCAGGGTCCCCTGCGTCCAGCTGGCGCCGTTGTCGGTTGATACCGCGGAGTTTGAAGAATTACGTCCGACCGCGACGAATCTGCCGTTCCCGTAGGTTATCGAGTGCCAGAGGGAATTGAATCCGATTGTCGTCACCGTCCAGTTGGTGCCATTGGACGATATGGCTGCCCGCGATGTTGAATATGGGGTGCCGCCGATTATGATGAAAACGCCGTTCGCGTAACACACCGAGGCCCAATAACAAACTTCCGGCAGGGACCTCTGGGTCCAGAACGCCCCGGTATCGGATGCCGCGACGTTCACCGTGACCGTGTAGTTTTTCGTCGATCCGTCTTCGGCGGTCACCCGGTAGGTGACGGGACTGGTGAAGTTATTGTGCGTGACGCCGCTTTCCTGCGGCGTCGCCCCCACCGACACCGTCTGCCCCGTAGTCGTAAAGGTCGCGATAAGACCCGACCTGTCGGTATCATGGGGGACCAGGATCGTGATGCTGGTCCCGGAGAAGATGCCGATACAGTTCCACTGCACCCCGTACCCGTTATTGAGCACCGATGTGAAGCGGAAGTCCGTAATATCCTTCGCCGTGTTCGGCGCCACGGTGACCGAGACAGTGTAGGTTTTCGTCGATCCGTCCACCCCGTTCACCGTGTAGTCTACCGGACTGGTGAAGTCATTGTCCGTGACGCCGCTTGTCTGCGTTACTCCCTCCACGGAAACTGACTGGCCGCTTGTAGTGAAGGTGGCGATCAGCTCGCTTATGTCGGCCCCGGAGGGAACGATAACGGCTATGCCCGTTCCGGCGATAGTCCCGATGCAGTCAGAGGTGACTCCATGACCGGAATTGAGCGCCGACGTGAACCGGAAATCCGTGATCTCCCTGTTGGCCGTGAATGCCGCGCTCACGCTGACGTTGGATGTCACGGCTGTGTCCGTCCGCGGGTTCGCGGTCAATCCATCGCTCCACTGGGTGAAAGAATAGCCGGTATCGGGAACGGCCGTCACCGCCGTGCCGCTCGTGCCGTAATTTACCGTCTGCGGCGTTGTCCCCGAAATCGAGCCCCCTGTTCCCGCGGTGTAGGTGAGCATGTACGTGTAGATCGTGAACTGGGCGCTCACGCTGATGTCGGATGTCACGCCGGTGTCCGTCCGCGGATTCGCGGTCAATCCGTCGCTCCACTGCTCGAAGTAATATCCCGTATTGGGAACGGCCGTCACCGCCGTCCCGTCGGAGCCGTAGCTGACCGTCTGCGGAGAGGTTCCCGAGATAGTGCCGCCGGCTCCCGCAGTGTAGGTGAGCGTGTACTGAATAAGTGCGAACTGCGCACTCACGCTGATGCCCGCGGTCACGTTGGTGTCCGTCCGCGGGTTCGCCGTCGATCCGTCGCTCCACTGCGTGAAATGATATCCGGTGTTTGGAACGGCCGTCACCGCCGTGCCGCTCGCGCCGTGGTTGACCGTCTGCGGAGAAGCTCCCGAAATCGAGCCGCCGGCTCCCGCAGTGTAGGTGAGCGTGTACTGGATAATCGTCCATCCCGCGTACAGAGTCGTGGCGCCTGTAACGACATCGACTATGAACTGCCACGGGGTGGTGCAGCCCGATTCCCGGTACCATCCGGAGAAATTGTACCCCGTCCTCACCGGATCAGACGGCTCGGCCACGAGATCGCCGTGATCAACCGTCTGCGCGTCCACCGCGCTCCCGCCCTGGGAATTGAAGCTCACCGTGTACTGGTTGATCGCGAACTGCGCGATAACGCTGATGCCCGCGGTCACATTGGTGTCCGTCCGCGGGTTCGCACTCGATCCGTCGCTCCACTGTGAAAAGTGATATCCGGTACCGGGAACGGCCGTCACCGCCGTGCTGCTCCCGCCGTGGTTGACCGTCTGCGGAGAAACGCCCGAAATCGAGCCGCCGGTTCCCGCCGTGTAGGTGAGCGTGTACTGGTTGAGCGTCCATCCCGCGTACAGCGTCGCGTCGCCCGTCACAGTATCAACCATGAATTGCCATGGGGTGGCGCAGCCCGGCTCCCGGAACCACCCGGTGAAAGTGTAGCCCGTCCTCACAGGCTCGCCCGGTTCGGTCACGTAATCGTCGTAGTTCACCACCAGCGCGTCCACCGGGCTCCCGCCCTGGGAGTCGAAGCTTATGTCGTACTGTATGGGAATCCATCCGGCATAGAGCGTCGTGTCGGCGGTCACCGTGTTGGACGTGAAGTTCCACTGCTGCGTGCACGCCGTGTCGCAATACCACCCGTCGAAGGTGTAGCCGGTCCTCACCGGGGCCCCGGGATCGGCCGCAAAGCGGTTATATCCCACGGTCTGTAAGCTTACCCCGCTGCCCCCGCGAGAATCAAAGCTCACGGTCCGCGCCATAAAGCCGGAACCTTTCGGGTCATAAGGATTGTCACGCTCCGCCGAGCAGCTGCAAATCAGGATCGTAAAAACTATCAGCGTTGTTACCAGTGCTTGATGTTTCATCATTTTAGATTCCTTCACCGCCGGGTAATCCCACTTTCCTTCAACATCCCATTCCGTTTCATTTTTATTAATCGAACCCGGCATGATCCCGCAAATCCATTTTCACCCGGGTGAGGTCAATTGGAATGAATGTGTCTTTACCGGAATGAACTGTGCGTTACCCTGAATGAAATGTACGCGTGTTCGCCGGACAACGAGGAGTCACGGCGCATTACGGACTAATCCGCGCGATCCTGTTCCTCGTGGTCCCGTTATAGGAAGTGAAACTGCCGGCGATCACAATTTTCCCGTCGCCCTGGATGGCGATGCTATACACTTCCCCATTCACGCCGGAACCGGTGTAGAGCGACGTATCCAGTGTCCCATCGGCGTTGAGGCGCGCGAACCTTTTTACCGATGTCCCATTGTATTGGTTGAAAGCGCCTCCGATCAGTATTTTGCCATCGTCCTGAATGACAATGGCCTCTACCTGGTAATCGGCGCCCGATCCCGAATTAAATGTCGAGTCAATGCTCCCGTCGGAGTTCACCCTGACAATGTTATTCACTATCACCCCGTTGTAGGTGCTGAAGGCGCCGCCTATCAGTATTTTGCCATCGTCCTGCACGGCGATAGCGCCCACCCACCAATCAAATCCGCTGCCGGGATCAAATGCAAGGTCCAGGCTTCCGTTTTCGCTGATACGGGCGATCCTGTTTCGAGTCACTCCGCCATAGGAGGTGGTATTGAACTCCCCGCCGATCAAAACTTTATCGTCGTCCTGAATGCCAAGGCTTTGCACCGCCCCGTCGCTGTTGCCCGCGAAGGTCGTGTCCACGCTCCCGTTACTATTAAGCCGGGCGACATTGTTAACTCCCGTTCCGCTGAAGCCGTTGAAATGGCCGCTGACAATAATCCTTTCAGAGCTGTCGATCGCAATATCGGTCAGGTAGGGAGTGTAACCGCTTGCATCGGGCCCCGAACCGACATTGAAAGATGCGTCATCGGTTCCGTCTGTATTGATACGCGCTATATGGTTCCGAACAACTCCCCGATATAAATAAAAAAATCCCACAATCACTATCCTGCCGCTGCTTTCAATGGCCAGAGCCGTCACATTACTATTGGCCCCGCTGCCCACATCAAAGGTCGTGTCAAGGCTTCCGTTCGTGTTCAGGCGGGCGATACAATTTCTCCCTGTTCCGTTATAGCTGTCGAACCGGCCCCCGATCACGATTTTATCATCTGCCTGGACTGCCACTTTAAAAATATAGTCATTCGCCCCGGTCCCCGGATCGAATGTCATGTCGAGATTGGTCCAGTGGGCGTACAGCGTCATGTTCGAGGCGGTCATCGGGAATGTATCACCGGGATTGTAATGGGTGCCGGTCCCGTTCTCGGCGGTGTTCCACCCCGTGAAGGTATACCCGGTTTTAACGAGGCTTCCCGTGTTGGCATATACCGTTACCGTGTCCCCGTAATAATATGTGAAAGGATTGCCGGCCGGCACGCTCCCCCCGGAATTCCCGTTGCCGACATAGGTCACCGTGTACTGGTTCACCGTCCATTTTGCGTAAAGCGTCGTGTCGCCCGTTACCCTGTCGCCCGCGAACACCCACGCCGTTACGCAGCCGGCCTCACGGTACCAGCCTGCGAACGTGTACCCGGTTCGCGCGGGCGCGGAGGGCTCGCTCACCAGGCTGTCATAATTCACCGTCTGCGGGTTGACCGCGCTTCCCCCCTGCGAATCGAACGTCACCGTCTGCGCAATGGGTATCCATCCCGCGAAAAGCGTCGTAGCGCCGGTAACCGCATCCAGCATAAAAATCCACGAAGTCACGCAGCCAGCCTCATGGTACCAGCCCCCGAACGTGTATCCCGTCCTCACGGGATCGGAGGGCTCGGCCACGAGATCGCCGTGATCAACCGTCTGCGCGCCCACCGCGCTCCCGCCCTGGGAATTGAAGCTCACCGTGTACTGGTTGATCGCGAACTGCGCGATAACGCTGATGCCCGCGGTCACATTGGTGTCCGTCCGCGGGTTCGCACTCGATCCGTCGCTCCACTGTGAAAAGTGATATCCGGTACCGGGAACGGCCGTCACCGCCGTGCTGCTCCCGCCGTGGCTGACCGTCTGCGGAGAGGCGCCCGAAATCGAGCCGCCCGCTCCCGCCGTATAGGTGAGCGTGTACTGGTTGAGCGTCCATCCCGCGAAAAGCGTTGCGTCGCCCGTCACCGTGTCGATCGCGAACCGCCATTCGTTGAAACAGCCCGGCTCCCGGAACCACCCGGTGAAGGCGTTACCCGTCCTCACAGGCTCGCCGGGCTCGGTCACGTAATCGTCGTAGTTCACCGCCTGCGCGTCCACCGCGCTTCCGCCCTGGGAGTCGAAAACTATGTCGTACTGTATGGGGGTCCATCCGGCATAGAGCGTCGTGTCGGCGGTCACCGTGTCGGACGCGAAGTCCCACTGCTGCGTGCACGCCGTGTCGTGGAACCATCCGTTAAAAGCGTAGCCGGTCCTCACCGGGGTTCCGGGATTGTCCAGCCGGTCATTATAGCCGACATCCTGCGGGCTGACCGCGCTGCCGCCCCTCGAATCGAACGTCACCACCTCCAGCAGGTAGCTGCTGCTTTTCGGGTCATAAGGATTGTCGCGGTCGGCCGTGCAGGCAAACAGCGCCGCGATCGGCAGCAATACCGCAATGAGTGCAATTTTTTTCATTGCTCCCGGTGATCCCCCCGTCTCAATTCACCCATTATCATATCACTGCGCGCTCATACCCTTCCCTGCGACGGACTCCACATCTTGGAGTACAAAGCTTCTCCACAAGCCGGTATGCGACAGTGATGCTCTCCCGATGTATCAGGCCTCAGACAAATTCTATATTATAGAAAATCATCCCGAAAAAGTCAAGGGGATGAGGAATGAACTGCGCCTTACAGCAAACGAACTGTGCGTTGCTTTTACAATTTTTCTCTCAGCGACTCGAGATACGCGGGCCCCACGGGAAGCTCCGTGTCGTCGGAGTCCTTCAGGCGCACCCTGTAGCGTCCCGACATCACATGCGACACGCTGTGGAGGTAGCCGAGGTTGATGATGTGGCTTTTGTGGATGCGGACGAACATGTCGGGAGGGAGCCGGTGGATTATCTCCTTCATCATGACCGGCAGCTCTATATCTCCTTCCAGCGCATGGATGACGATGTTCTTCGAGTGCGATGTGATGTAGACGATCTCGCTGAACGTCAGCGAATACACCCTCTTCCCGCTGCGGACCGTAATACCCATGGCGGCCGGTTTCCTGACGTTTTTAAGCCGCAACACCGCGCCCGCGCGGGCGAACAGCTCGCGTATCAGGAACGGCTTTACGATGTAATCGTTCGCACCCGCCTCGAACGCGGCATCGATGTCCGACATCCTGTTCTTCGCAGTGAGCATGATCACCGGAAGGTCTTCGGGCCCCCTCTTTTCGCGGATTCTCCTGCACACCTCGTACCCCGACATGACCGGCATCATGATGTCAAGGAGCACCAGGTCGATGGATCCGTCCGTGTCGATGGTGTCGAGCGCGGTGATCCCGTCGTTCGCACTTTTTACCACGCACCGCTTTGACTCAAGGTAATTCTGGAGCATCCTGACGTTCACGGGATCGTCATCAACGACAAGTATTGACGGCCGGCCTTCGAAAAAGCCGTCGTCATCACCATCAGGATGGCCACCGCGTCCCGAAGCGACCGCCGGGAGATGCGCACTGTCCAGGCCCTCAACAACCACGCCTTCGGGATATTCCCGCAGGGATTCACGGGACAACGGCAGGGTGAACGAGAACACCGATCCGCCCGTTTCCCCCGGCTCCATGCCGATTGAACCACTATGGAGCTCGATAATCCTTTTTGCGATCGCGAGCCCCAGTCCCGTCCCGGCATACGCGCGCATGTCGCCCTCGTCGACCTGCCGGTACGCCTCGAATATCGTCTCTCTGAACTGTTCCGGAACGCCTATGCCCGTGTCCGACACGCTCACCTCGAGCATCGCGTCCGTTTCCGCTTCCCCGACCTCACCGTAATCCCGTGAAACCACCCGTGCGGTAAGCTCTATCGTTCCCCGGCCCGTGAACTTGATCGCGTTGCCCACCAGGTTGTACAGCACCTGCCGTACCCGGTCCTCGTCGGCGAGCACGGCGGGCAGATCGGGGTCGATGCTGTTGATGATGCCGAGGGGCCTGTCGCCGATCAGCGGCAGCGAGAGCTTCACCACCGCTTCACTGACGAGGCGCATGCTTACAGGCCTGAGCATCAGGCTCAGCTCGTCCTCCTGAATCTTCCCCATGTCAAGCAGGTCGTTGACCATACCGGCAAGACGGTGGCCGCTGGTGGCGATGAGGGAGAGATTTTCCACTGCCGCGCGGGGAAGATCGCCGGCAGAGCCTTCTATCATTGATTCCGAAAGCCCTATCATGCCGTGAAGCGGCGTCCTCAGCTCATGGGAGGTGGCGGCGAGAAAGCGGTCCTTGACCTGGTCCATTTTCCTCAATGACTCGTTTTTCTCAGCGAGGTCCCTGGACAACTCTTCGACCTCCCCCAGGAGGCCGGCGAATTTCCGCGAAATAATGATGGTGGTGGTGATGCAGATCATGATACCCCCGATCTGAGCGACATTGGTGGTGTCGACGATCCACAGCGCGTAGAGCACATCATTGACGATGCCGAGCAGGCAGGGTGCAAATCCCGCCAGAAAAAGCAAGGCATTGTCCCTGCGCCGTATCAGCGCCCTGAGTAAAACATACGTATCGTACAGGACGAACACGATCACAAACACGAAAAAGCCCTTCATCATCTGTTCCGCCCTGCCGAACCCGAGGAAGAAGAGGGGAACGATGAAACCGACCGGCGCGAAGACGGACACACGCGTGAAGAAAGCGGAAAAGTCGTCCGGGAAAAGCGACCTGACCGTCATCTGGAAAAAAAGCATGGCCACGAGTACTGTAAAGTAGTTCACGAAATAGGGATTTCCCGGGTACATGAAGTTGCCGGTCAGCAGCGAAAACTGGTGATTGAGCGTATTGACTGCCATCATCAGGCAGGCCAGGCCGAAATACAGCGACACCAGGTCGTTCCGGCGGAAAAAAAAGAACAGGATGTTGTACACGGCGGCGAACAGCAGAAGTCCGAACACGACCATATCGACGGTATGACCGTAAAATCGTGCGGCCAGCGCAGCCTCCTCGTCCTCCAGCAGGATGGAGCGTTCGATACCACCCGATCCGTGCCCGTAGTTGAACACCTGGAGGACGATTTCATTCTCCCCCTCCTCGGGCGTGAACGAGTAATACCGCCTGTTATGGACAAATATGTAGTCCTCGGCGACATTTGAATTTCTGTCGATCCTCCCGCGGGTGTCGACCAGCGCGCCGTTTATCCAGAGGCTGTACGCAGAAAACACGCGGTGGAGGATGAGGACCTTGGCCTTCTTGTCCGGCCCGCTCAGTATCTTGAGCCGGTACGTGCCGGCCCCTTCGCCGGGAATGACAAGTCCGTTGACGGTGCGCCCCTTCCACAGGCCGGGCACCTGAATGAACCCGCAGCCCTTCCGGTTTTCACCCTGCGAAAAATCCGAAGGATTTATGGAGCGTCCCGGACAGAATTCCCATTCTCCGTCCAGCTTCAACAGGCTGTGCTGCGTAAAATCCCAGTTTCTGAGATCAAGCACTCCCCTGAC
>CAZPZJ010000050.1:0-1752 GCA_964591055.1 uncultured Leptospiraceae bacterium | reverse complement strand
GCCCAGCATGCCGCGCTTCAGGTTCGCGTCAATCGGGTTATTGCTGAGGAACATGCCCCAGAACGCCTTTTTGAACTCAAGCCCGGGGATGGTCCCCAGCGTGCGGGTCTGGCCCGTCGCCACGCTCTTATAGCTGGCGGTCATGCCCTTCCCGGGAACGTAGTTCTGGTAGAAGTAATCACCCCGCTGGATGGTGATGTCGTTGAAGAAGTTCAGATACTGCTGTACGCTGCCCGTACGGTAGCCGGCGGCGGCGGATTTCTCGAACCCCTCCCTGACCGCGCTGACGAAGGTGTCCCTGCTGACAAGCCGGGAATCGATCTTCATTATGATCGACGTCGGCATGTCGCTTTCGATCACCTGCTTGGCGTCGGCCGCCTTCAACTCCTGGGGCACGTACAGCGTCGCATAGTAGACCGTGAGAAACGCCTTTTTGCGGGCACCCATCCCGCGCTGCTCCATCGCCTTTCCGCCCAGATCAAAGGCGAAGCACGGCGCCGCCATGAGCAGCGAAAGCGCGGCGACGCAGAGGTAAATCCGCAGTGTTCCTTTTTTCATCATTCTTTCTCCTCCTGATGTGAAGTATACCGGATATGTGTAAATGCTCTCATCCCCCCGCTGGAGGATTCGGAATACGCTGAACCGGCAGACGGAAAAAAGCAATCCTTTTTCGCGCCGCCCCGCCCGTTGCGCGCATACGATCCTCAACATTGCCGGCAAGGGGGCCGATTATAGAAGTATGAGAGAACACACCGGATACGGCCTTCCGGCCCGGACACGGCGTTTCAGAGGCGCGCCCCTCGCCCTGGTCGCTATATGCGCCATGGCGGCCTTTGCCGTCTCCTGCTCCCCGCCGCACCTGCGGGGGAGAGGGCGCGTGCAGTACGGCTCGGAGAAGCGGCGCGCCATCGTGGAGACGGCGGCGCGCCAGCGGGGCACGCCTTACCGGTTCGGGGGGGAGTCGCCCGGAGGGTTCGACTGCTCGGGCCTGGTGCAGTACGTCTACCTGCATAACGGCATTACGGTCCCCCGGACGGCGGGCGAGCAATACCGGGAGGGGCGGCGCATTCACGCCCGCGACGTCAGGCCGGGCGATCTTATATTTTTCCAGACCTCGCGCGAGCGCATCTCGCACGTGGCCATTTACGCCGGCCGCCGGCGCTTTATCCACGCGCCGCGTCCCGGCAAGCGCGTGGGATTCGCCAGCCTCAACCACCGCTACTGGAATGAGCGCTACCGTGGAGCCGTCACCTACCTGCGCAACTGAACAGCCATTCCGCACGGTACTCCGGAAACCGCCCGTTTTTTTCTTATTGATTTTCAAACCAATTCTTCCTATACTGCGCGGAGCTATATTGTGCACGCACTGTCCGTTCAGAAGCTCCGTGCGTCAGTATGGAGGGTATTGCGGAAAGCACACGCGCACAGCAGCCCGCCGCTGAAACACCGCCGTCGATTGCACGGAGCGGAACGGAATCATACAAGGAACAACGGCCATACCCGCGATGAACCAGGACACCACAGGCCGCATCACAGGCCATCTGAAAAAATCCGACATTCTCTCCCACCTGCCCGAAGAGGACCTCAAGGTGCTCGCCCGCTTCAGCGCGCTTGTCGACTTTCGCAGGGGCGAGGTCGTGTTCGAGAAGGGAAGCAAAAGCAAGCACATGTTCATCATAGAACGCGGCGAGGTGGCTATCGCCAGCACCATGGAGACGGGTCAGCGCGGCCGCCCGCAGGACGAAGGGCAGA
>CAZPZJ010000049.1:11495-19850 GCA_964591055.1 uncultured Leptospiraceae bacterium | reverse complement strand
GCCATCGCCCCCCTTTCGGATTTTCCGGCCTTGAGCATCACCACCGGCTTGAGCCTGGTCGCCTCGCTCAGGCAGCGCACCAGCTTGCTGCCCTCCCTGATCGCCTCAAGGTAAATGAGGATCACCTTTGTGCTCTCGTCCTGAATCAGGTAGCGCAGAAGGTCCGCCTCGTCGATATCTGCCTTGTTGCCGGTGGATACCACCGCAGAAAGCCCGATGTGCTCCATCGCCGTCCGCCCGATCATCGCAAGTCCCAGCGGGCCGCTCTGCGTGAGGACCGCGACCCCGCCGCCGGGATTGGGCAGCCGGGTGAACGTGGCGTTGAGCGAGGACGCCGCGCTGTAAAAGCCGAACACGTTGGGTCCCAGAAGTCGCAGGCCGTGCTGGCGGGCGTGCGTGGCGATCCTTTTCTCCTCCGCGCTGTTGCCGATCTCGGAAAAGCCGGACGCAATCACCACCGCGTGCCGGATGCCCCGGCGGATGCACGCGTCGACGGTGTCAAACACGCTCCCGGCGGGCAGGCAGATGAGGGCCGTCTCGATTGCGCCCTTGATCTCGTCCAGGCTGGCGTATACCTTCAGATCGTGCAGGGATCCTCCCGAAGGGTTGACGGGATACACCCTTCCCCGGTAACCCCCGTCGATGATGTTCTTCACGATCCTGTTCCCGTATTTTGTTTCGTCGTGTGAGGCGCCAATTACGGCGATCGTCTGCGGTTCAAACAGCGATTTGATATCGGCGAACGAGATGTTCATTTAATTTCTTGCCTGAATTCCATCTTGAGCTCAAAGACGCCCGAACTGCTGCGCTTCTGGATGTTGAATCCCATTTTTTCGAACACCCGGAGCATCGGCCTGTTCTCCACCAGGACCTCCGCGGTAAAACCGAGAAGACCTTCCCTCTTTGCAAGCATGGTCATGTATTCCAGAAGCGCCGTTCCGATTCCCTGATTGTGAAAATCGTCGCGCACAGTGAAAGCGACTTCCGCGGTGTGCGAGTTCTCGTCGATGCCGAGCTGCCCCAGCCCCACGCACACGTCCTTGTGGTCGCCCTCGATAAACGCGAGCAGGTTGATCTCCCTGGTGTAATCGATGACCACCATGTCCTGAAGGCGCTCATGCGGCATGTCCTTGCGGCTCGAAATAAACCGGCGGTACACGCTCTGGTCTGACAACGAATAGAAGAACTCCTTGAGGATCGGTTCGTCGTCGATCTTGACCGGACGCATGAAGACCTTGGTGCCCTTGTTGGTGGTGCGATACGTTTCGAGGTGCTCGGGATACTCGCCCTTTCTCCCGGGTATGTACGCCTGGTCCTTGTAGATAAGCCCCAGCCGCTTCGCCTCCTCGATCAGCCACGGCCTGAACTTGGGATGGGCAATCGCAATCAGCGACATTGCGCGCTCGCGGATGTTCTTGCCGTGCAGGTAGGCGATTCCGAACTCGGTGATCACATAATGCACATCGCCGCGGATAAGGGACACGCCCGCTCCCTCGCTCAGGAACGGGTAGATGCGCGACTGCTCGCCGTCGTTGGAGGTGGAGCGCATGGTGAGAATCGACTTGCCGCCCGGCGAGATCATCGCGCCCCGCATGAAGTCAGCCTGCCCGCCGATTCCGCTGTAGAACACGCTGCCGATCGACTCGGCGGTCGCCTGGCCGGTCAGGTCGATCTGAAGCGCGGCGTTGATGGCGACCATCTTCCGCTGTCTGCCGATGACGAGCGGGTTGTTGGTGTAGTCGATGGTCCTGAACTCTATCGAGGGGTTGTCGTGGATGAACTCATAGGTTTCGCCGGTCCCCATGCAGAACGCCGCAATCGTCTTGCCCCGGTCGACCGTCTTCATCGAGTTGTTGACCGCGCCGCACTTGATGAGGTCAACAACCCCTTCAGAAAGCAGCTCGGTGTGGATGCCGAGGTTTTTCTTGTCGCAGAGGTTGGCGAGGATTGCGTTGGGCATGCTCCCATACCCCACCTGCAGCGTGTCGCCGTCCTCGATGATCCTGGAGACGTACTTGCCGATGCTCTGGGCGATCTCGTCGGGCACCGCAGGGTCGAAGACCAGCAGGTCCTCGTCGTGCTCCACGACGAAGTCGATGTCCTGGATATTGATAAAGGTATCGCCGTGCACGCGCGGCATGCGGCTGTTCACCTGTGCGATCACGACCTTGGCGTTTTCGACGGCCGCCTTGACAATGTCCACGCTGATGCCCAGGCTCATGAAGCCGTGCAGGTCAGGCGGCGAGACCTGGATGAGCGCGACGTCGACGTTGACTACGCCGTTGTTGAAGAGGTTGGGCACCTGCGAGAGAAACAGCGGCGTGTAGTCGGCGAGTCCCTTGTTGACTGCGTCGCGCGTATTGTCGCCGACGAAAAAGGAGTTGTGGCGGAAATTGCGCTTGAACTTCTCGTCGGTGTAGGGGGCCACCCCGAGCGTCCACACCTGGATCACCTCGGCGTCGAAGAAGGCCTTGGGGTAGGACTCGATGTACTTGACCATCGCATTGACGAGGTACTGGGGCTCCCCGCAGGCAGTGCCTATGAAGATGCTGTCCCCGCGGTGGACATGGCTGAATGCGACCTCTTCCGGCACGAATTTTTCCGGGAATTTTTTCTTGAGCACGCTCAGATTTCCGTAATTGCCCGGCAGGCCCATGCACGACCTCCTGTGAGATCACTCCCGGGGCATAAGGCCGCGAACGCCGCTCCGGTACTGGCGCAAATGCCCGGTTTCACCCCGGTTCCCCGATCCAACCATCAGATGAGCACCATAAAACACCAAAAGTAAAAGTCAATGGATTTTTTCAAACCGTCCCCAGAATACGGGCCGCGTTGAGTCCCATCACCTTCGAGCGCGCTACCGGATCGGCAATCGAATCTACACCGGTGAAATACCTGGAGGGTGAGAGCAACGGAAAGTCGCTTCCAAACAGAACCTTGTCCGGGCCCAGAATGTCCATCGCCACCCGGTACACGTCATCGCGGTAGAGGAAGGGAGAGGCCGCGGTATCGTAATATACTCCGGCAAGCGATTGGCACACCTCGGGCATCAGCTCGTAGAAGAGCATTCCCCCGCCCCAGTGCGAAAGCACCACCGGGGGGCCGTTCCACCCTTCGAGCATCCTGTAGAGCGCCGTGAAATCCTGCGCGCACTTGCCCGGATATTCATGCCCCACCGGCTCGTTGACATGAAGGCACAGTGCGAGGTCGTATTTTTCCGCCCGGTCAAGCAGCGTTGCAAGATATTGGTTGTAATCGGCGGACGGAGGGCCATACAGCGCGATTTCCCCGATTCCGAGAAGCCCCAGCTCCCGCATCTCCGCCGCGGCGTCGTCGATCGCTCCCGGTCCGCAGGAAGGCGCCGCGCCGAACGCGACAATCCTTCCGCCCGAAGCGGCGCTCACCCCCGCCAGATACCTGTTGTGGGCAAGGCAGCGCTCCACTTCGCACCAGGGGAACGCCATCGCAACGGAGATGTCCACCCCGCACTCCTTCATGGACGCGAGAAGCTCCTCCGGGGACGCCATCCGGGAGCGCCTGTCGGCATAGAGTGCGCGAAAGCCGGCGTCATCACAAAACGCTTCCCTTTCTCCCCGTACCCGGTCAGGGAAAAGGTGCGTATGAAAATCAATGACCACTTCAATCCTCCATGCGCGCGGCTATACTATCACTGATACTGTAAAACAGCGGAATAGACGCCGCAACAACTAAACGTACTTCCAAGCACAATCCCTCAGGAGGAAAAAATGAGGCATTTATCATTGACAAAATTACCACTGGTTACTATTGTAACCATACATATAATAATAAACCGGGGGTGGTTATGACAGTTAATATCGGGAAAATGTTCGCAAACAGGGCCCTCCTGTCGCCGAACATGGAGGCGTTTATCGGCAATGGATACCGTTACACGTTTCTGGAAACGAACTGCCGCATCAACAGGATGGCGGCGTATCTTGTGAAAATCGGCATCTCCAGGGGAGACCGCGTGGCCACGCTCTGCAAGAACAACGAGCATGTCACCACCACGATGTTCGCGGCGCTCAAGCTGGGAGCCGTGTTCGTTCCCGTCAACTACAGGCTGAAAGCGCCGGAAATCTCCTACATCCTCAACAACTGCGCGGCGGACCTTCTCGTCTATGACGAGGAATTCAGCGCCACGGTCGATTCAATCCGCTCCGGGATTCCCGCACTGCATTATCTGAGGGCCGTGGGCGCCGGTTCTGAATTCGAGAGCGCCCTGGCGTCCATGCCGGACACGGAGCCGGTTATCTCCGGTGCGGACATGGATCCCGCCGTCATTCTCTACACCTCCGGGACAACCGGCAATCCCAAGGGTGCGATCCTGTCACACAACAATCTCTTCTGGGCGTCGCTGGGGCTTGTGCATTCGATCGACTGGGCGTACAGCTACCGTTTTCTTTCCATCGCGCCGCTCTTCCACAGCGGCGGCCTCGCCCCGATGATGGGGAATTTGCATGCCGGCGTCACCACGGTGTTCATGCCCGATTTCGATCCGTCAAAGGTATGGCAGACTATCGAAAAGGAGAAGATCAATTTCATGATGTCGGTGCCGGCGATGCTGAGCTTCATGCTGATGGTGCCTGGCATCGACAAGGTAAACCTCTCATCCCTGAAACACGTGGTGTGCGGCGGCTCGATGGTCCCCGAAAGCCTGATCCTCACCTATAAAAACATGGGCATCAAGGTGGAAAACGTGTTCGGCATCACGGAATACACCGGGGCCGTCACCTTCTGGACGCACGACATGGACATGTCGAAAACCGCATCAGTGGGACTTCCGGTGTTTCACGGCAACGTGAAAATATGCGCCCCTGAATCCGAGGAAGAGCTTGCCCCCGGCGAGGTGGGAGAGATATGCTGCGCAGGTCCGCAGGTGTTCGGCGGGTACTGGGACAATCCCGAGGCGACGCAGTCTGCAATGCGCGGGGGATGCTACCGGTCGGGCGATCTGGGCTCTATCGATGAACACGGCTATCTCTACGTCGTGGACCGCCTCAAGGACATGATCGTCAGCGGCGGGGAGAACATCTACCCCGCCGAGCTGGAGCGCGTGATCAAGGCGCATCCCGGCGTCGCGGACGTCGCGGTAGTCGGCAGGGCTGACGCGAAGTGGGGAGAGGTCCCGGTCGCGTTCATCATTCCCAAACCCGGCGCGGATGTGGCAACCGAGGAGGTAGTGAAGCTGTGCAAAGACAACCTCGCGTCCTACAAATGCGTCAAGGACATAAAAATGATCGCCGAGATCCCCCGAAACGCCCTGGGGAAAGTGCTCAAGAGGGAGCTCCGGAAAATGATTGATTGAGAGATACGCCGCCGGATGCTTCGGCGGGGCAATCATATAACAACACCATATTCGCAGCGGAGGCATGTATGTCGTTACCGGACCGTAACAATCCTTACTCATTCAACGAGTTTCTCGCGTGGAGGAAGGGCGTCGACTACTACGCCGATGATCCCTTCATACAGAAAGTCGTCAGGCGCTTCACCGGCGCGGATTTTCAGCAGGTGGACGCCGAGGCGCGCGCCGTGTCGAAAAAGGCGTCATTTCGCTGGCGCGACATGGCCGAGGCGATCGCCTGCCCCGAAAAGCGCCCTTACATGACGCACTACGACGGCCATCACAACCGCATCGACCGCATCGTCAGGCCGCGCGAGACCGAGATCATGGAAAGCGAGATTTTCGGCGAGCGCCTCTTCGCGGCCGATAAATCCCCCTGGGTGAAGCTCATCAAGATGTTCCTTGTCTACCAGAACGGCGAGGCGTGTGTCGCATGTCCCATGACATGCACCGAAGGCCTTGTCATGCTGCTTGACAAATACGCCGACTCCCCGGAGACGCGGCGCATTCTCGCGCATTGCCGCGAGGGCATTGACGGGCACGTGGCGATCGGCGCGCAGTATCTTTCTGAAATCCAGGGAGGCTCAGACGTGCCTTCAAACGTCCTGGAGGCCGTGAAGGAAGGCGACACCTGGAAGCTGTACGGCAGCAAGTTCTTCTGCTCGGCCACGCACGCGGACTACGTCGTGGTCACGGCGAAGCCGACCGGGTCGGAGGACGTGGCGCTGTTCGTGATGCCTTCATGGCTTCCCGGAAACAGGGAAAAGGAAATCCGCAACGGCTACACCATCGACCGCATCAAGTGGAAAATGGGCACCAGCGAGCTGACCACGGGCGAGCTCACCTTCAACGGCGCGATCGCTTACCCGGCGGGGCCGCTCAACAGGGGCGTCGCCAACGTCGTCGGGATCGTGCTTACCTACTCACGCCTCACGGTGGGGCTCTCCGCCGCGGCGTTCATGACGCGCGCCGCGAGGGAGGCGAAGAAGTACAGCGAGTTCAGGCAGGCGTTCGGCGTGACGATAGGCAACTTCCCGCTCGTGATAGGGCAGATCAATGAAATTGACACCTTCGCGAAAAGGACCACTGCGGGCGCATTCAAGCTGTACCGCGAATTCCTGGGCCTTGAGGGCGGCGCGAAGGGAGGAATCTCCACGGATGAGCCGCTTGAAATGAAGAAAAAGAGGTTTGCGGTCCGCGAGCTCATCATGCTCCAGAAGATCACCGCCTCCATGGACTCCACCGACGTAATCCGCAAGGCGATGTCCATCTTCGGCGGACACGGCATCATGGAGGACTTTTCATCGCTGCCGCGCCTGTACCGCGACTCGGCCATCAACGAGCTCTGGGAGGGGCCGAGAAACGTGCTGCTCACCCAGATGCACCGCGACATCCAGCGGGTGCGCGAGTGGTACTCCCCGGCGGATTTCGTGTCCGATATCCTTGTCGGCGCCGACGCGACACTCGTTAAGGATCTCTCGCGGGAACTCGACTCGATCATCGCACACCCGAACCTGTTTTCACCTGACGAGGCGACCGTCCGCGTGTGCGCGCAGTGGGACGACTTTACCAGGCGCTTTTACCACGCCTATCAGGACCTGGCGCTGACCGAGGTGAAGTGAAGATATTACAGCGCCGGTTTCGCGCCGGCGCTGTCAGCGTAATCATCGGGAGGTTATCATGCCTTACAAAAATGAATACAACAGAAAGCTCGTGTCTGCTGACGAAGCCGTCAGGGCAATATCCCCGGGGGACGTGGTGGACTACGGTTTTTTCAACGGCAAGCCCGTCGTCTGCGACCAGGCGCTCGCGAGGCGCGCTTCCGAGCTCAGGGACGTCATGGTGTACGCGGCGGTGACCGTGCCTCCGCTGCCGGAGGTGGTCAAGCACCCTGAAAGCTTCATCTATATCGACTGGCACTGGAGCAAACTCACCAGGATGATCAGCGCCGCGTTTCCGCCCGCGTATTACTCGCCCGTACAGTACCACATGGCGCCCTACCAGTTCAGGACCATCCCGCTGGAGGAGGAAACCGGAATCGGCTACCGCTCGGCCTACTTTGACGACGTGGAAAAAGCCAGGGACGTCAAGCAGGTGTCCATATTCCAGGTTTCGCCCATGGACGAGCGCGGCTGGTTCAACTTCGGGCCCCAGGCGTCCGCGTGCTCGGGCAACATCGCCAACGCCCGGTGCGTAATCGTCGAGGTCAATAAAAACCAGCCGGTATGCACCGGCGGATCGGAGGAATCGATCCACATCTCGCGCGTGGATTACATCGTCGAGGCGCCGGACAACCAGATGCTCTTCGACGCCCCGCAGGTCCCGCCCACCGGGATCGACAGGCAAATCGCCGCCAACATCATGAAGTTCGTCGGCGACGGAAGCTGCGTCCAGCTCGGGATCGGCGGCATGCCCATGGCGGTGGGCCGCATGATCGCCGAATCCGATCTCAAAAATCTAGGCGGGCATACGGAAATGCTGAGCGACGCCTACATCGACATGATCGAGTCGGGCAGGATGAACGGCGCGTCCAAGCAGATCGACCGCTTCAAGTGCGTCTACACGTTCGCAATAGGAAGTCAGAAGCTCTACGACTACCTCCACTACAACAGGGCGCTTGCGTCATACAACGTGGATTACACCAACGATCCGCGCGTCATCGCCGCAAATGACAGGGTCGTCAGCATCTGCGGCGCCGTGCAGGCCGATCTCTTTTCGCAGATCAACGCGGAGAGCCACAACGGCTCGCAGATTTCCGGCAACGGCGGCATGTGGGACTTCGTGCTGGGAGCGGCGTGGTCGAAGGGCGGAAAGAGCTTCATCTGCATGTCATCCACGTTTCAGGACGGGAAAAAGAACACCTTTTCGCGCATCGTGCCCGCGCTGCCCACCGGCTCCATCTGCACCATTCCCCGCCAGATGGTGGATTACATCGTAACGGAGCAGGGAGTGGAGCGCATGACCGCGTGCTCCACGTGGGTGCGCGCCGAAAA
>CAZPZJ010000049.1:0-11395 GCA_964591055.1 uncultured Leptospiraceae bacterium | reverse complement strand
GAGATGAGAATGCCGTTCATCGCCGAGAAATACGCGTGCGAGAGCATGCGAACGTCGCCGCTTCCGGCTTGGCCGACGAACAGCCGGTCGAACTGCTGGAGCAGAAGGCGCTCCATCGCATTCAGCCGCTCAAGCATTTCGTCGGTGAGCGATCCGTCCAGCATGAAGTGCGTCATCATCCTGAAGTAGCGGTCGTTTTCGATCATGTGCTTCAGAAACTTCTCTGTCACTTTTTCAATGTTGCCTTCGGAATCTTCATCGATGAGCTTTTTCAGGAAAAAAACGATCTTCTCCGCGCCACGCAAAAACGCCTCGACGAAGAGCGACCGCTGGTCGGGGAAGTAGCGGTAGATGAGCGCGTGCGAGATGCCGGCCTCGCGGGCGATGTCGCGGATGCTCACCTGGTCGAACGGCTTGCCGGCAAACACGCGCTCGGCCGCGGCGATGATGATGTCGCGGCGCACCTTGCGCTCCCCGGCTTTGAGTGATGAGAATGAGGTGTCCTGCGCGGTCATTGGCGGAATTCCCCTGCGCCGCGGGCGCCCGGCCCGCCTACAGGAGATAGAGCTCCTTTTCGGAAAGTGTCGCGATCCCGGCCTCGTCAAGGATCTTCTCGACCCTCTTCACGTTGTCCACCTGGAAGATGAAGATCGCGCTCTCCCTGCTTTTAATTACGAAGCCGTAGGCGTCCTCCACGTTGACGCCGTGTGTGGAGAGGGCCGATGATATGACATTCAGCCCGCCCGGTTTGTCATCCATGCGCACGGCGATGATCTCACGCAGCGTGGCGGCGATCCCTTCCTCCTTGATCGCCTCGCATCCCTCCTCGGGTTTGTCGAGGAGGAGCTTGATGATCCCGTAATCGCCGCTGTCCGAAATGGTGATGGCGCGGATATTGATGTTCCTCTTCGCGAGCACCCCGGTTATGCGTTCAATCTTGCCCGGCCTGTTTTCAGCAAACACTGACACCTGGTATGGCATGACGCTCCTCCCTATATTTTCCTGTTGTCGATGACGCGCACCGCCTTGCCCTGGCTCGGGGGCAGCGAGCCCGGCTCGTGGAGCTCCACGCGCGGGTTGACCACGATGAGCGCGCGAAGCTCCTCAACGATCTTCTTTCTGAGCCGCTCCAGCTCCTTGAGGTCGCCGTGGAACATCTTGGAATAGAGCTCCACCCTGATCTTGATCCTGTCCAGGTTTTCCTCCCTGTCCAGGACTATCTGGTAATTGTTGCCCACCTCGGGTATCTTCATGAGCACCGTCTCGATCTGCGAGGGGAAGACGTTCACGCCCCCGATGATGAACATGTCGTCGGTGCGCCCCTTGATCCTGTCGATGCGGCGGTGCGTGCGCCCGCAGGGGCAGGGCTCGGGAATGATGCGGGTGAGATCGCGCGTGCGGTAGCGGAAGATCGGCATCGCCTCGCGGTTGATGTGCGTAATGACAAGCTCACCCTCCTCGCCGTCGGGAAGCACCTCGAGCGTCTCGGGATTGATGACCTCGACGATGTAGTAGTCCTCCCAGATGTGCATGCCCGCTTTCTCCACGCATTCAAACGCCACGCCGGGGCCGTTCATCTCGGACATGCCGTACGAGTTATAGGCGTCGATGTTCCATTGCTCCTCGATTTTATCGCGCGTGGCCTCGGAGTACGGCTCCGCGCCAAGATAGGCCTTCTTCACCGTCAGGTCTCGCGGGTCGACGCCCGTCTTTGCGATCTCCTCGGCCAGGTGCAGCGCATAGCTTGGCGTGATGTGGATGATCGTGGTCTTGAAATCCTCCATGAGCTGGATCTGCCGCAGCGTGTTCCCGGTGGAAGAGGGGATCACCATGCATCCCAGCTTCTCGGCTCCGTAGTGAAGTCCCAGCCCCCCGGTGAAAAGGCCGTACCCCATCATGTTCTGAAACACGTCTTCAGGCGTAGCTCCGGTGGCCACCATGCACCGCGCCACGAGGTCCGCCCACTCGCTCACGTCGCGCATCGAATAAAAAATCACCGTGGACTTCCCCGTGGTCCCCGAAGATGCGTGCATGCGAACGACCTTCTGCCTGGGCACCGCCACCATCCCGTCGGGATAGCTCAGCCGCAGATCGTTTTTGGAGGTGAGAGGAAGATCGCGCAGATGATCGAGCGTGGTGATCTTCGATATGTCCACCCTGTTGTCCTGAAAAACTTTCCCGTAAAAGGGAGTTTTCGCCGAAGCCGCAAGCGCCTTTTGCAGCCGCTCAAGCTGCAGCGCTTTGAGCGACGGACGGTCAATCGTTTCAATGTCCCTGTTCCACATAGTATACCCGCTATTTCCTGTCTGTATTGTTTCCCGCCGAGGATTCTCAAGCCCGCGCGCCAGGCGTACAGCATCCATGCGCCGGGAATGTGTTGCTTACACCTTTTCAAAAAACATGTCAAGAAATAAAGCCGATAATTTATTGACACATTCACGCCTTGTGTTCACATGGGAGCAATCACTCAACCGGAGGCTGTCATGAATAATAAGACAAAAGAATTCCTTGAGAAATGGCATAAAATAGTCCTCGAAAAGGACATGGACATGCTCAGGGAAATTGTGGCGGATGACGTGACGCTCTACTCACCAGTGGTGTTCAAGCCGAAAAAATCCAAGGACGAGACGCTGTTCGTGCTCTCGAACGTCATCCAGGTGTTCGAGAACTTCGCCTACCACCGCGAATTCGCCGATGGCAACAACATGGCGCTGGAGTTCAGCGCGAACATCGGCGAAAAATCGTGCAAGGGAATCGACCTCATTGAAATCGACGATCACGGGAAGCTCGTCAACATCGAGGTCTTCATCCGCCCGGTCCAGGGCCTACTTGCGCTCGGGGAGGCGATGAACAGGCGCTTCGAAGAGGCCGGCCTTCCCGTCGGAAAAAAACTGCCGTCAGCGTAATCTCACCGCGCCATGGGCGCCGTCCCGATCCGTGCGGACAGGATGGCGGCCTGCGGACGCGGATCAGGCGAACAGCTAGATCCCATCAAAGGATTTTTCAACAAGCGCCGCATCAGGCGCCTTGGTAAACACGCTCACCAGCGGCACTACGAAGAAAGGAACGATCATCGCGATGGTCGAGGCCATCGGCGAGCGGTCGGGACCGAGCACGTAAAACAGCACGATCGCGAGCGAAGCACCGCTCGCCATGCCCGCCACCACGCCGGCCCTTGTGGTCCGCTTCCAGTACAGCCCGTAGAAATAGGGCGCCATGAAGGAACCCGCCACCACCCCCCACGACAGCGACATCAGCGTCACGATGAACCCGAGCTCGTATCGGGCGATGAAGTACGAGATTCCCACGAACAGGGCGCTCAGGAAGCGCATCATGAACACGGAATTCTCCTTCGAGATGTCAGGATTCACATGTCCCTTGTACAGGTCGATTGCGATGGCCGACGACGACACCAGCACCAGCGACGACAGCGTCGACATCGACGCGGAAAGCACCAGCAGCAGGATGAGCGCCATCAGCCCCTCCGGCAGATGGGTGGAGAGAAGGCCGGGGATGATGCGGTCAAACGCCGGCCGTCCGTTGGCCAGGGGAACGGAGTCGTAAAAAATGTGCGCCGATGCTCCCACAAAATATGCGGTGAACCCGATGACCCCTGCGAATACCAGGGTCGCGATGGCCGCTTTTTTAATGAGATTCTCATTTTTTATTGCGTAGAATTTCTGCACCATCTGCGGCAGCCCCCATGTCCCGAACGAGGTCATGAACACCAGCGAGAATATGAAAAACCACCCCGGCTGCCTCGCCTCGGGCACGTGCAGCGGATAGCGCTCGGCGATCGCGGCGAATGTGCTGGCCAGCCCGCCGCCCTTGCCTGCGAACACGACGATCAGCGCAACTGATCCGAAGAGCATGATGATCCCCTGGATGAAATCCGTCAGCGTGATCGCGAAGTAGCCTCCCAGCACCAGGTAGATGCCGGTGATTAAAATCATGATGAGCAGGGCGATGTCGTAGTTGATCTGAAAGTTCACCTCGAAGAGGTGTCCCAGCCCCTTGAACACCGACGCGGAATACGGCAGGAGGAAGACGAAAATGATGATTGCGGAAAACATCTTGAGGTATTTGCCCTCAAACCGCTCATGCAGAAATTCCGGCATCGTCATCACGTCGAGGTTCTGCGTCATGCGCCGGGTCCTTCGTCCCAGCACCAGCCAGGCGAGCATCGCGCCGAAGAGCGCGTTGCCGGCCGCTATCCACAGTGCGTTCAACCCGAATCCCCAGCCGAGCTTTCCCGCGAACCCGATGAAAATCACCGCCGAAAAATAGGTCGTTCCGTACGCGAACGCGGAAACCCAGGGACCGATCTCCCTGCCGCCCAGGAAAAAATCCCCCAGCGTTTTGGTCCTGCGCATCCCCCAGAAGCCGATACCGACCATTGTGCACAGGAACACGACTATCAGTGCAATACGAATCATCTCATCCCACCTCTCTTTATAATTGCCCGCTTCACGCCCCCGGGGCGATTGCCATCGCTGCCCGCGAAACCGTTATCTTCTTACCCAATAACGGTAAAAAAACACTGTCAATAAATAAAAAAGAAAGGGCCATTTCCAGCAGGGAAAATGGCCCGACATGAATCACTTCACTTCTTATAACGACTTAAATCTTTTACTTTCCGAAGATTTTCTTCGCGTCATTCACCAGCACGTCGACCACGGAAGGATCGGCCAGCGTGGAGGTGTCCCCGAAACCGCTGCGGTCGAAATCCGCCGCCGCGATCTTCTTGAGGATACGGCGCATGATCTTGCCCGATCTCGTCTTGGGAAGCGCGTCAGCCCACTGGATGATTTCCGGAGTCGCGATGGGGCCGATCTCCTTGCGGACGTGGTTGATGAGCTCCTTCTTGAGATCGTCGCTCTTCTCGACGCCGGTGTTCAGCGTCACGAAGGCGTAGATCGACTGCCCCTTGATCTCGTGCGGGTACCCGACGACCGCGGCTTCCGCGACCTTGGGATGCGACACGAGTGCGGATTCAACCTCGGCCGTGCCCATGCGGTGCCCGGACACGTTGATCACGTCATCGACGCGGCCGGTGATCTGGTAGTATCCGTCCTTGTCGTGGCGGCTTCCGTCACCCGTGAAGTACTTACCGGGGAACTGCACGAAGTAGGTGTTGAACATCCTCTCCGCGTCGCCGTACACGCCCACCATCTGGCCCGGCCAGCTCTTCTTGATGCAGAGATTGCCCTCGGACACTCCCTCGAGCTCCTTGCCGGAATCGTCGACGATGCAGGGTTCGATGCCGAAGAAGGGCACGGTCGCCATGGCGGGCTTGATGTCGATAGCGCCGGGAAGCGGCGTGATGAGGATGCCGCCCGTTTCTGTCTGCCACCACGTGTCGACGATGGGGCACTCGCCGCGGCCGATCTTGTTGTAGTACCAGTTCCACGCTTCGGGGTTGAGCGGCTCGCCCACCGATCCGAGGAGCCTGATGGAGGAGATATCATGCTTGTCGACCCATGAGTCCCCTTCCTTCGCGATGGCGCGGATGGCCGTGGGTGCGGTGTAGAAGATATTGACCTTCCACTTCTCAACGACCGCCCAGAACCTTCCGAAGTCCGGGTAGCTTGGTACGCCTTCGAACATGATGGTGGTGGCGCCGTTGGCAAGAGGCCCGTAGACGATGTAGGAGTGACCCGTCACCCAGCCGATGTCGGCGGTGCACCAGTAGATGTCGCCCTCGTGGTAATCGAAGATCATCTTGTGCGTGTAGGCCACGTACGTCAGGTAGCCGCCGGTGCCGTGCATCGCGCCCTTGGGTTTTCCGGTGGAACCGGAAGTGTAAAGGATGAAGAGCGGATCCGTCGCGTCCATCTGCTCCGCTTCGCACTTCGCGTCAACCTTGCCCATCTCTTCATGCCACCATTTGTCGATCTTGTCGTTCCACGAGCACTTGATCTGGTCGCCCACGCGCTTCACCACGATGTGAGCGCGGACATTGGGGCACTCGGCAATCGCCCTGTCGGAATTGTCCTTCTGGGGAACCGCTTTCGCGCCGCGGAAGGTGCCGTCGCACGAGATGATCACCCGGCTGTCACAGTCGAGCACGCGGTCGCGTAGCGCTTCAGCGGAGAATCCACCGAACACCACGGAATGGACCGCCCCTATGCGGGTGCATGCGAGTATGCCGATAGCCAGCTCGGGAATCATCGGCAGGTAGAAAGTGACGCGGTCGCCCTTCTTGACGCTGTTCTTCTTGAGAACATTGGCGAACTTGCACACTTCCTCGTGGAGCTGTTTGTAGGTAAATGTTTTGCTTTCCGAGGGGTCGTTCCCTTCCCAGATCAGCGCGACCTGATCGCCCCGCTTTTCAAGGTGTCGATCAAGGCAATTGTAGGACACATTCAGCTTTCCGCCGGGGAACCAGCGGATTTTGAAATCCTTGAGACTGGTCGCATAGTTCCAGTCCTGCACCTTGTCCCACTTCTTGAACCAGGTAATGTACTCCTCAGCTATCTTCGCCCAGAATTTCTCGGGGTCCTGAATGGACTCCTTCCAGATCTGCTCATATTCCTCTCGGCTTTTTATATAAGCCTTCTGTCTGAACTTTTCCGGGACGGGATAGATTTCCTTAAGCGTAACTTCAGCCATCTATTACCTCCGAATACTGTTTAAATTTTTATTTGTACCGGGCGCCGACGCTTTCAATGCTCTCTCTGTGTGAAAGCGGCGAATTCCCGATTGTACGCATGGAAGTAATTATGTGTATTGTGTGTGTAAATAATCCGCTATCGCCGCGTCGTATTCAGATGTGGCCCTGTAGACCTTGACTGCCAGTCTGAAATTTGTTTTTCTTGACACCTCTCCATCTCTCTGTATTTCCTCAAGCACTGCGCCGTAATCGGCGGGGTCAACGATTACGGTAACGCTTTCAAAGTTCTTTGCGGCCGAGCGCAGCATCGACGGGCCACCGATATCGATATTCTCGATGGCTTCTTCGAGCGCGCATCCGGGCCTGGCGATCGTCTCCCTGAAGGGGTAGAGGTTGACGACAACCATGTCTATGGGCTCGATCCCGTGCTTTTTCATCACCTGTACATGCTCGGGATTGTTCCGAAGCCCCAAAAGGCCGCCATGAACTTTCGGGTGAAGCGTCTTCACCCTGCCGTCCATCATTTCGGGAAAGCCGGTGTACTCTGAAACATCGGTGATCTCGAGTCCCGCTTCCCTGAGAATCTTCGCCGTACCTCCCGTCGAAAGAATTACGACTCCTTTCCTGGAAAGTTCCCCGGCAAACTGCACTATTCCGCTCTTGTTTGAAACGCTGATTAATGCCCGCTTGATTTTCGCCATACTTCTCTTTCTATAGCGCGTCTGTTTGTTTTCGCGGATGCTATGAAACCACTTTTTCGGCAAAAAGACAAGCACTTTTTTTTGCATTTCAGGAAATGTAGAGTGAAACAACCCTTATTTCAATCAATTATATATTCTCAGATGCAGGTATTGGATATTCTTTTATGATCACTGTCGATCTGCCACCCGCATCCCGGCGCTTCCCTGTCATGGTGGAAGTTTTATTATTGACGGGAGGCGACATGTGCGTTATATTATGTGATGAACACCGGGGACGATCCGGTTTCGACTGTAATGATGGGTCTGTGGTTGCATGCCGAGTGAGCCGTCAACTCGTCAACATGGCGGATTAAACTTAAAAGCAAACGATAATTACGCTCTCGCCGCTTAATAGCTGCGAGCGTCCCTTCGATGCCTGCTCCTCTGGAGCGCGAAGGGGCGTCAACTACAGGGGATAGCCGCCAGACCCGCTTCCGGTTTTACGGCGAAACTCAAGGAAGACAGGCGCTGAGGACGGTTCCCGCTCCCGGCCGATGCGCTTAAATTAAATGAACGGGATAAGCATGTAGACGCCGCAGGCGTGTGTTGCAGGACGCGGGTTCGACTCCCGCCGTCTCCACAGAAAAAAACCGCCGGAAGGCGGTTTTTTTCACCTCACCCCCACCTCATTTCCCCGCAAGCACCAATCTCATCCTTTGGATTATTATCACAATCACACTTTAATCTGATCACAAAATGACTGGACAATTATTCCCCCGCAGCTTATAATCACCCGACATGAGGTCATATTATACCAACAAAGAAGATATTTATGATCAGGAATATTGTCCTTTTTTCAATGGCATTCTGCATCACGTTGTTCCTTTTCACCGGTTATGCGCACGCGTATGGAATCGGCGGGTATGTTGTTCTCGGAGGAGGCGATACTGCCTGGGAGAGCGATGACGACTACTATACCACATACTCGGACGATTCCCAGGACTCTTTTTTCGGCTTCGGCTTCATTCTCGATACTGCCGTCGCGGATGATTCACTGCTCAACTACCGCCTCAATCTCGGGGTTGAGTACTGGACAATGGCGTTTGACAAGGAAGACGATGATCTGTCTCTCACTAAATTCGTGATCACCAACACGCTGGGATTCGGCATGATGCGTGAAGACGCCTACCGTATATGGCTCGGACCACAATTAAGGATTGCCACCGGTGGAGGTGAATTCGATGAAAGCGGGGACACATGGGACCAGGGGGAAATCGGAATCGGTCTTGCACTTGGAATCAATTTTCACATTACCAAATCCATTAGCCTCTGCCTGGAAGGCGGCATTGTCGCCATGGGGGAATGGGCAACCTGGGACTGGACATCTTCCACTATGGATGTCTACGGCGAATATTCGGGAGCGTACCTGTCAGCTGCGATCCTTGGAAGATTTGAATAAACACGAGCGCGCAAACTTCCCACAGCTTACAAAAAAACCGGGAGAGCCTTCCCGGTTTTTTATTATCATGTACGCTTAACCGTTACTCCTTTTCCAGGAACTCCAGTTGAATCGCCTGTTCTACAAAGCGCTCACTCACGCTGTTCAGCAGCTTCTGCTTGACTTTCTCAAAATCGAATTCGTCGGTGCTCAAATTGTCGCTCTGATGGTCGAGATACAGGACGTTGAGATCCCGGTCCACCAGGACGATCACCGTGTCGAAATCGACAAACTGCATTTCCGTCGACGTGACGCCGAACACCTCGTAGATCAAAAGCCCGTCATGGCCGCCCGAGGCGAGCACGCCCGAAAGGGACTGCCGGTTTTTTCGCAGGTACTGGTTGATGACGCCGAGAGATTTGTACGTGAGGAACCTGTTGCCGTCCGCGGCCTGAAAGAAGCGGTCCGGCTCTTCGCCGACAAGGGCGAGCGCTTCGGGAGCGCCCCGGACGATTTCCAGTTTTTTCACCTTTTTAAGTCCGTCAATCCAGCGTGACAGGTTGTTCTCGTACTCTCCCCGCCCGATCCTCAGCGCGGAAGGCGTGCGCATCAAGATGCCGGCGCTCTTCACCGCGTCAACGCCGTCGCGCTCGATTTCAACCTTCACGGTGTAGGTGCTGCAGGAGAGCAGCGCGAGCGCGGCAATTACAAACGCACATTTCCTCTTCATCGCCCTTCCTCCGTGCGGGTTGGCGCAACCGGTCCGATCATCATCTTCCGAGCTCCCGTCCCATCTCGAACCCCTTCAGGTTCATTTCAAGAAACTTCTCCTTCACCTGCGAGGCGATGGCCTCCTTCCACTGGTCAAGGGTGAACTCGAGGTGATTGGAAAGAACACCGAGCATCACGATGTTGAGCGCCTTCTTCGACTTGATCTCGTCGAGCACGCCGTCTGCGTCGATGACGCGCGAGCCCGGCACATTGCTTTTCAGCCACGCCTCGATGTCTTCGGGGTACTTCTCAAGTCCCGCCTGGACCGGGGCCGGGTCCACCTTCAGGCGGTTGACAATCAGGGTGCCTCCCTGTTTCAGGTACTCGAGCTTGCGCATGATCTCGAGCAGCTCGAAGGAAACGATGAAGTCGGCCGTCCCCTTCTCGATCAGCGGCGAATACACCCTGTCGCCGTAGCGCACATGGCAGTCGACGCTTCCGCCGCGCTGCGCCATGCCGTGCACCTCGGATTCCTTGACGTCGTAGCCGGCGCGCAGCGCCGCGTCCATGAGTATCTTGCCCGCCAGGATTACGCCCTGACCGCCCACGCCGGCGAATATCACGTTCTTCATCGCTCCCGCCCCCTCATTTTGTCAAAATGCACTTGCGGCTGGAAATGATGACGGACGGCTCGCGCGCCGCGACTTCCTCGCGCACCACCCTCTCGAACTCCCGGGTGTCCTTGGGGTCCACCTTGACCACCCTCTTTACTCCGATCGCGCGGCAGAGCGCCTCGAAGTCGAGCTCATGCGTCGGCTCGCCCATCAGCGTGCGGCCGGTCGCCGGATTGTCCTGGTGCCCCGTCATCGCGGTCACCCGGTTGTCCAGGATGATGACCGTGCCGGTCCCGCGGTTGTACACGATGTCGATGAGCGGGGTGATGCCGGAGTGGATGAACGTGGAGTCGCCGATCACCGCGACGCTTGAGCGCGCCATCTCGTCGCCCCGCGCCAGCTCGAAACCGTGGTGCATGCTCACGCTCGCGCCCATGCATCCCTGGCTGTGCATCGCCGAGTAGGGGGGGAGCACCGCGAGCGTATAGCACCCGATGTCGCCGTTGACCACAAGCCCGAGCTTCGCAAGCACCTCGAACACGAAGCCATGGGGGCATCCCTTGCACAGCGCCGGGGGGCGACCCGGTATGGAGCCGGAATACGCCGGGATGTCGTTTATCGGCTTTTTCTTATTGAGCGCCATGTCGACTATCTCGGGGGAGAGCTCTCCGAGCATGGGTATGATTTCCTTTCCGGTCACCCTGATTCCCAGCGCGCGCACGTAATCTTCTATGAACGGATCGCACTCCTCAACCACGAACACTTCTTCGACGCCCGCGGCGAACTCGCGGATGCGCTCGTCCGGCATGGGCCAGATGAAGCCGATTTTCAGGACGGAGTCGTCGGGGCACACCTCTTTCACATAGTGGTAGGCAACCCCGTTGGTGATGATGCCGCGCTTCCGCCCCGCCCACTCGATCCGGTTGAGCGGCGACGAGCTGGAAAGCTCCTTGAGCTTCACCATCTGCTCTTCGATGAATTTGTGCCGTGGCCTGGCATGCGCGGGAATCATCACGTACTTCTTCGGGTTGCGCTCGAAGTCCTTCAAAGGCGCCTCGTCGCGTTCGCCGAGCTCGACGACGCCCTGCGAATGGGCGATGCGGGTGGTGATGCGCACGATGACGGGACGGTCATACTGCTCCGAGAGCTCGAACGCGTATTTCGTGAACTCCCTGGCTTCGGCGGGGCTCGACGGTTCGATCATGGGCACCTTGGCGGCGCGGGCGTAATGGCGGTTGTCCTGCTCGTTCTGCGAGCTCCACGCCCCGGGGTCGTCGGCGTTGATGATGACGAAGCCGCCGTTGACGCCGGTGTAGGAAAAGGTGAAGAGGGGATCGGC
>CAZPZJ010000048.1:14879-19886 GCA_964591055.1 uncultured Leptospiraceae bacterium | reverse complement strand
TCGTGACCTGGTCCCAGAAAATGGGGAATTTCTTTCCGGTTTCAGGCCCGTCTTTTTGAACCAGCCATGCGTTGGAGTAGAAGTAATCGGGATCCTTGCTCGAGAGAACGGATGGCGGCGCATCCGCGGACGATTCCAGTGAATCATCGAGATTGATGCTGTAACCGCCCCCCTGTGCGTCAGGACGGTGAACGGGGGTGGTTGCATTTGAAGGTTGCCTGCGCACCCTCAGGAAGAGCATCGATGTGAGCAGGACAAGAACAATCAGCAGAACAATCGCAAGAGCGCAGATGATAACCGAAAGCGGAGGGAGGTGTACAAACGCGAGAGACCTCGGCACGGAAAAGGAAAACGAGTCTCTGTCGCGGAGCGTATCATGACGCAGCCTGAGCTCAATCTGGTGTTGTTTGCCGTCAGGTTCAAGCATGGACCTGTACTGGAGAACATAGCGGTTTTTCATGGATCCGACGATAGCAGAGTACATCGACGTGATTTTTGAGCTGTCATTGCCGGTCATCATTGCGCCGCCGGTGAGTTTGGCGATACGGGCGAGGATTTTCGAGGATGAAGAGGCAACGGGGCAGATGAAGTTGACCGGGACGGATGATTCGCGTGCAAAGCGAATTATATCATCCGCGGTCACGCTGCTCCCTTCATCCCTGCCGTCCGTGAAAACGATGATCGACTTGCGTTCGCCGCTCTCGGAGCCAAGGAAGTCGACGGCATCGTACACTGCATTGTACAGGAGTGTTTTTGCGCCGGTTGTTTTTATCAGGTCAATGTTTCTTGCGATCTCGCTTCGCGTTGAGGCGAAGTTGTTGAGCATTACCACTTCATCGTTGAAGCGGTAGAGGGCGATTCGATCCCCGGGATCGCTCCGGTTGAGGATGTCCTTTGCCGATTCCTTGAATTTATTCAGCAGATTTCGGCTTACGCTTTTACTTGTATCAATGGAGAAAACCAGGTAGAGGTTTTCACGCTGGCCGGCCATGTCAATAAGCTTGACGTAATTGACCCTGTAGCCGTCTTCGTAAAGGGTGATATTGTCCTCATTGAGGCTGGTGAGCGGTGCGCTTTGAGGGTTCCTGGCCGTAAAAAACACCTTGATAACGGGAAAGGACGTGTCCACTTCGACCTTGTGGATGGTCAGGAAGCTTGACGCCGAGGCGGTACGGCCCGTGATCAGCATCATCACCAGGGCAAGGATCGCGGCGCACCGGATGAGTTTCAGGGAGCTCATCGAATTTGTGTCATGCCTTCAGACATTTCATGCCGGTCGTGGTTGTGATTCCTTTGCCGGGTTGAAGTGTCATGCTTTTCGGAATGAAATTCAACAATTCTTTTCCTGTAAAATATATAATATTTGAATTCTCATGCTGAAAAGTATATACGGTTTATTAATCGGAACAATTCTTTTTTCCGCCCACAATTTTATGCAGGGTATGCATTGCGGGATTGGGCCGCGTGAGCCTGGAGCCGCTTTTGATGCATGTACACGAATATGATAGTGATTCAAAATCTCACATTGAGCGATCCGCAAAGCTGCCAGTATTTGCCCGGCAGGGAGTGGCGGTTCAGGTATTTCTTCGCCTCCGACCTTGATTCGGCGGAGCTGGAGATGCTGCTTTCAAGGGGGTGGAGGAAATTCGGGTTTTATTATTTCAAGCCATCATGTGAAGGGTGCGCCGCGTGCGTGCCCCTGCGAGTGCTGACACGGGAATTTCAATTAAACAGGAACCTGAAGGAAGTGGTAAAAAAGAACAGGAACACGGAAGTGACATTCGGCCCGCTGGAGTTCTCTGATGAAATATATGAAATATACAGGGCGCATTCGATGGCCCGTTTTGGAAACAGCTCGTCAATCGATGAGTTCCTGATGAATTTTTACATGCAGTCCTGTCCCGCGATCCAGTCCGAATATTATATCGAAGGGAGTCTGGCGGCGGTTGGATTTCTTGACCGTTCGCAATCCGGCCTCAGCAGCGTTTATTTCTGTTTCGATCCGGCGTATTCCAGGTACAGCCTGGGGACCTACGGGGCGATCAGGGAAATCCGGCATGCATCTGAAATGGGACTTCCCTACTATTACCTGGGGTATTACATAGGAGAATGCGAGAGGATGCGGTATAAAAACCGCTTCAGCCCCAATGAGCTGTACTGCTGGGGAGAAGAGGAGTGGCGCAGGCAGGAATAGCCCGAAAGTCAGTTACTTCTCGATGGCGATTCCTTTTTCATCGAAAAGCACTCTGCTTCCCGCGTTGATTGTCGCTTTCCCGGCCGAAAGGGGCTGTGCGATCACTCCTTCCATGATTTTTCCCGACTGGTACAATTCGACAACTGTCCCCGCTTGGAAATGAATACCCTGCAGTTTTCTGTTTTCCGGGATCGACATGCTTTTCAATCGGCCGTTCTCGAAGAAACACACGCTGCTTCCAGAACTGACCGGTATTCCCTGGATGTCGAGATTTTCAACGGTGACGCCGCAGCCGCTGAAACCGGTCAGCTTTCCTATGGAATCGAGCAGGATGGAGGCGCCGTCATTGAGTTGTATTCCGTTGATCAGATAGGGGCCTGATATCTCGAATGACCGGATTTTCCCCGACTCGTAAAACAGTATCAGCCCACCGCTTTTCATCGGAACTGCGTAAGGGCCTTTCCCGCCCGACACATATCCGCGGCTGGGAACGCCCGAATCATAGAAATTCACGGTCGTTGAGCTTTTGAATGTAATCGCGCCTATCGCGGTGTCGCGGGAAAGCGCCGCCATTTCGATTCTACCGGATTTTGAAAATTTGAGCATGGTGCCGTCATGGAAGCGGATGCCCTGAATGACTCTGCTTTCGGTCAATGTCAGATATTCCGGTTTTTTGCACAGCAGCAGGGGAATTATAAGTGCGGGTACCATGATCGCCACGAGAGCTGCTCGAACGGGCCGGGCAGGTTGACACGCAGGGGGATTCGGAGTCGGTATCATATCATGACGCATCGTTTTTTGGATTCTGTTATCACTACAGCACAGTTGATTTTCCTGCATCAACTCTTTTTTTGATTTCACGGACCACATGGTGCCGCTCCAGGGAAAAAATTCTTGTTGGCGGGATAATTATCGTTTATACTAGTATATTATTAATTGCCACGCATGCGTATAGTTCTTATGCGATGTAAAGGGCTGGGTGAAAAATTGACGGAGTTTCGGATTTCAATGAAATGGGAAAAAATGACCTGAAAACTGATGATTTCGAAGGTGATGTAAGCCTTAAACCGCTCCAGGAGCTGAAGACGCCTAAAATGTACCGGGTGTTCATCCTGAATGACCACTACACGACCATGGATTTTGTGGTTGAAGTGCTGGTCACGGTGTTCAATAAACCGGCAGCGGAAGCAACGCTTTTAATGCTGGACGTTCATAAAAAGGGGAGAGGAGTGTGTGGCGTGTACACGTTCGATATTGCGATGACAAAAATCGCAGCCGTGCATGGCATGGCAAAGGAAAAGGGCTTCCCGCTGAAGTGCGGGTACGAAGAAGCATAACAGGGTGACAGGGCACATGGAGATAAACGAAGAACTCAACAATATACTGATGTCCGCCTATAATGAAGCGAAAAACAGGGAGCATGAGTACCTGACACCCGAGCATGTGCTCTATGCGTCATTGTTTTCGAACATGGGGAGGGCCATCATAGAGCACTGCGGTGGAGACATCGAGACGCTTAAAAAGGACATCGAGGAGCACTTTAAAAATAAGATTCCCGCAGTTCATGACCGGGAACCGCTGCAATCGATGCAATTTCAGAACATGATGGAAAAGGCGATCTGGCACACCGCGTCGGCGCAGAAGGATGATCTTGACATAGGCGATGTGCTGGTATCGCTGTTCGAGGAAAAGGATTCCTTCGCGTCGTATTTCCTTTCCCGGCAGGGCATCACCAGGCTGGATATACTGAATTACATCTCGCACGGCATTTCGGCCGTCCCGGACGAAGGCGACATGTTTATTCGCCCGGGATCGGAGCAGGACGATGAGGATGAAGAGGAGCCTTCCGGGAAGAAGGAGCGAAAGGAAGGCGTGCTTGAAATGTTCACAGTCGAGCTTGTGGCAAAGGCCGCGCGGGGCGAAATGGACCCTCTCATCGGGCGGCAGGACATTATCGAGCGGACCATACAGGTGCTCTGCAGGAGGCTCAAGAACAATCCGGTGCATGTGGGCGATCCGGGCGTAGGAAAAACGGCAATCACCGAAGGCCTTGCGCAGCTTGTGGCGGAAGGGGCCGTCCCCAAGCCGCTGCGCGGCTCGAAGATCTATTCTCTCGACATGGGGGCGCTTCTCGCCGGAACAAAGTACCGCGGCGATTTCGAGGACCGTCTGAAGAAGGTGCTGCGGGAGCTCCATAAGATCGACAATGCGATCCTCTTTATCGACGAGATCCACACAGTCGTCGGTGCGGGGGCGGTTTCGGGCGGGTCGATGGATGCATCGAACATCCTCAAGCCCGCGCTGGCCGGGGGGAAGCTTCGCTGCATAGGCACCACGACCTACGAGGAGTACCGCAAGTACTTTGACCGCGACCATGCGCTGTCCCGCCGCTTTCAAAAGATAGAAGTCACCGAGCCGACCGCGGAGGAGTCCTACAGCATCCTTCTTGGCATTAAGGACCGGTACGAGGAGTATCATGAAGTGCGCTTCGATGACGAGGCGCTCCGGGCGGCTGCGGAGCTTTCCGGCAAGTACATTAACGAACGACATCTTCCCGACAAGGCGATCGATGTGATCGACGAGGCGGGAGCGTACGCCCGCATGAACCGGGGAGAGGATGAAGAGGGAGCAAGGGTCATCTCTCCGAGGGACATTGAGAGGGTGATTTCGAAGATTGCCCGGATACCGGAAAAGAGTGTCACATCTTCCGAGGTCGACAAGCTCAAGGATCTCGATGTGGAGCTCAGGGGCAGGATTTTCGGTCAGGACCACGCAATCGATATGGTCACCAGCGCGATCAGGAAATCGCGGGC
>CAZPZJ010000048.1:13545-14779 GCA_964591055.1 uncultured Leptospiraceae bacterium | reverse complement strand
CAGGTGATGGATTACGCGACATTGACCGACAACACCGGCAAGAAGGCCGACTTCAGGAACGTGATCATCATCATGACCTCGAACGCGGGGGCAAGGGATATCGGCAGGCAGAAGGTGGGATTCAGCTCAGAGGTGGTGGTGAACGTGAACGCCGTGCAGAACGCCGTCAACCAGATATTCTCCCCGGAGTTTCGCAACAGGCTTGACAGCGTAGTAACGTTCAACGGCCTTTCAGAGGAGAATGTCCTGTTGATCGTGAAGAAGAACATGGATGAATTCGCGCAGCAGCTCAAGGGCAAGGGCGTGACTCTGGACATCAGCGAGGGGTGTATCGCCTGGCTGGCGCGAAAAGGGTACTCGCCGGAGTTCGGAGCGCGCGAGATCGCACGGCTGATACAGGACAGGATCAAGACGCGCTTTGTTGACGAGGTGCTTTTCGGGGCCCTCAGGAATGGAGGCCGGGCAAGGATTGAGGTGAACGGAGAGGAGATCGAGTTCATGCTTGGTGACATCTGACAATGCCCGTTTTTGTTCTTGGCGAAGAAATAGTGTTCCCCCCCCCCCGGCTGGCTCTCAGGGAGGGCATATTGGCGATAGGAGGTGACCTCTCGCCCGGGAGGCTTTTAAAAGCCTACAGAGAGGGCATCTTCCCCTGGTATTCCGATGGAGAGCCCATTATATGGTGGTCGCCCGATCCCCGGTTTGTGCTCTTCCCCGCCGATCTGAAAGTGTCGAAAACTATGCGGCAGGTGCTGCGCAGGAAGCTGTACACGATTACCTTTGACATGTCATTTAGCGATGTGATCACCGGATGTAAAGACGCCGAAAGGAGGCGCCAGAACGGGACCTGGATTACCGACGAGATGCTCGATGCGTACTGCCATCTCCATGAGCTTGGATACGCTCATTCCGTCGAGGCGTGGAGCGATGGGGTCCTCGCAGGCGGATTGTACGGCGTGTCGTTGGGCAGGTGTTTTTTCGGAGAATCGATGTTCACCGTGAAGCCCAACGCCTCGAAAGCGGCATTTATCGTGCTGACCCGGACGCTGGGTTCCCTGGGATTCCCCATGATCGATTCGCAGGTGTACACGCGCCATCTGGAAAGCCTTGGAGCAGTTGAAATCAGGCGCGATGAATATCTTGCCAGGCTGAATGAATGTCTTGGGTTTGATACCTTTAAGGGAACCTGGAAAGACCTTTCTGCATTCTCACCATCATGCTCTGACCCCGGAAA
>CAZPZJ010000048.1:0-13445 GCA_964591055.1 uncultured Leptospiraceae bacterium | reverse complement strand
CATGCATCGCACAGGGCTCTGACCCCATCGAAAAGCTCAAGCTTCTTATGAAAAAGAGAATGAGCTTTATTGTCCGCAATCCTTTACTGGCGGATTATGTGCGATCCCCTCAGGGCGGAAAGGATATCGGGGAACTGTATGGTGAGATCAACAGAAAAGCGAAAGATGCGGTACTTGAGATCATCAGGCAGGCCCAGGACAATGGCAATATCAGTGTAACAAACGCCGAGAGGATGGCATCGGTCCTTGTCAAAGCGCTTAAAGGTTTTGAAAAGGACCATGTAGAAAGTCAGGACATCATTGAAGACTCGACTGTAACAATGGAGTCCGATCTTGATTATTTCATATCTTTAATAATTACGGGAGTGAAGGGAGGTGCGTAATTCATGGATTTTCACCTGATCCATTACATCTTTCTTTTTATCGTGTTTTCCATGCTTGGCTGGATTCTTGAGGCGATTTACCGCTCCCTCTCCCGGGGGAACCCCGTCAATCCGGGTTTTCTCAAGGGACCCTATGTGCCGATTTACGGGTTGTCAGGTATTCTCATCCTGTTCATCTATTCACGGATACATGCTGAGCCATTAATTATCAGGTTTTTTATCTATTCCCTTGGGGTGTCGATGGTTGAGTATTTTGCGGGGGAGATCATGCTTGTCATGTTCCGGCGCCGCTGGTGGGATTATTCCCGGGACCTGTTCAATGTGCAGGGGCATATTTGCCTGGGATTTTCTCTTGTATGGGGTGTGCTCTCCCTGGTGTGTGAAAGGGTGTTGTATCCGGTGGCGTCATCGATCATCATTCATATGCATCCCGGGATCCTCAATGTGCTGGCAATGTTGGGAATGACTGTTATGATGATCGATCTGGCGTTCGTCTCGGGAATGAGGCTCATGCCTGCTTTCCATAAGCAGTACCGGGCGGTGTTCGGTTCTTTTAAAAACTTTTTGGATTCCAAAATCGCTCCGCAATGTACGGTGAATGCAGGCAACGCGTTGATTGTAGACTGGCGCAGATTGCTGAAAACTCGACTGTCATTTTTTGTCAGGGCGGAAAAAATTGAACGAATCAGAAATATCACGATCCGAATCCACGGCAGCAAAAGCACTACAAAAGATGATTGATGGAATGGGTTTAAGTGGTGGAAAAAACTCACACTAGGGGTCAGAGCATGCATGGATATGGCATCAGAAACTGTAAGAAGGATCACCCGGCGGGTTATAACCCCACATGCCATTGTCCCATGTATTCCGCAATGATGGATTATTTGGAAATCAGGCGTATTATTGAGCACAGAAAATTCCGTGATCTGTCGATGTACCGTCACCACGGCGATGTCTCGTGCATGGAACACTGCCTTGAGGTTGCGTCAATCGCATTTTGCATGTCAGCCTCGCGGGGGATTGATGTTCGTCCTGCAACGAGAGGTGCGCTCCTCCATGATTTCTTTTTCTACGACTGGAGAACGGGCGGTCCGCGCCTTCATGGCTTCAGGCATCCCTCCATCGCGCTTGAAAACGCCGGATTGTTTTTTGAGTTGTGCGATATTGAGCGGGACGCGATTTTGCGGCACATGTGGCCACTGACCCCCATCCCACCCAGATACGCCGAATCCATGATTGTCTGTCTTGCCGACAAACGCGCTACATGGAATGATTATCGTCAGTTGTTGAAGAAAGACCGGTGGATGGCGGGAAAGCGGGTGTCCACATAGAAAAAAAAGCTTTACCAATACAATTGGCTGCTTTTGATTGAACGCTCACTCTCTTGATATTCTGGAATAAATTGAGGATTATGACCTGGATCGCCTTTGATATCGACGGTACGATCTATGACTGCGGGGAAATCGTGGTGGATGCATTTCAGGAGGGGGCCGAGCGCTATACCTCGGCATACGGGATTTCCCTGCAAACACCGTCCCGAGAAGAAATTCTTGCGGTGGTAGGGCTTCCCACCGATGATATTTTTCTGCGCTTATATCCCGGACTTCCGGATGATACTCATAGAGTATTGAATACACTTTCCATGGAATGTCTCACCCGAAAAGTGCGGGGTAAGGGCGGCATTGTGTTTCCAGGTGTTATCGACACAATACACTCTCTCCAGGGGATGGGTAAAAAACTTCTGGTCGCTTCAAACGGCAAGAAGGATTATATTAACGCTGTTCTTGAAACTTATGGTATATCAAATTTTTTTTCCCGCCCTTTTTATGTGATTAATGGTGAAATCAAAAATAAAACAGATATTGTTCGTCGTTATAAATCCTTTTTATCGCGGGATGATCTGCTGATCATGGTTGGTGACCGTACTTCCGACCTTGAGGCTGCCAGGTTAAATGGTATTCCGTTTATCGGTTGCGCCTTTGGGCATGCGGGCATCAGGGAAATTGAGTGTGAGCGATGGATTGCCCGCTCATTTGCACATATCACGAATCTGGTTGGTGTAATTGAGAAGGAATTTGGCAGCTCGGGTTAATGATGTTGATTATATGCTCTGACCCTTTAATAAAAATGTGGGATGTCCTAGCCTCATGATTGTGCAAATAGTAAAGTCAATGCATCCAATCCTTTTAGTTATAACTTATGCTCTGACCCTCATATCAATCCCCGGATGCTGGAACTTGGTTCCTTACACTATAAGTCGGCCACTCATGGGGACCTATATTAATCTCACCATTCTTGCGGAGAGTGAAAACAGCGCATCTCTGGCCGCGAATGCGGTTTTCGATGAATTTTCCAGAATTGAGCTCCTGATGAGTCCTTATCGCCATGAAAGCGATATTTATGCCATCAACAACCGGAAAGGATCGGCAGCGGAAGTGAGCACAGAAACGCTTGAATTGGTTCAACGTTCTCTCGATATGTCCGCAAAAACTGGAGGGGCGTTTGATATTACCTTCGCGACTGTCAGCAGGTTGTGGAATTTTAAAACAGAGCGTTTCAACCCTCCTTCCCCGCAAATGATTAACCATTATTTATCAGGCCTGAATTACCGATTAATCTCTGTCAATAAGGCGAAAAACACTATTGAGATAAATAATTCCCTGACTAAAATCGGTCTTGGGGGTATTGCAAAGGGATACGCGGTTGCCAGGGCGATCGAAGTTTTGCGATCTTTAGGTGTTCGAAACGCGATTGTCGAAGCTGGTGGCGATCTACAGGTGATCGGAAGCAATAATGGTTCTCCGTGGACGGTGGGGTTTAAACATCCCCGTGAACAGGCGATTATTGGGGTCATTCAGCTTGGAAGCGGTGATTCAGTTGTAACAAGCGGGGATTACGAGCGTTGCGCCATACATAATGGAACACGTTATCATCACATACTTGATCCTGCAACTGGATTTCCTGCGAGACAATTTTCTTCAGTAACGGTTGTATGCTCTGACCCCATTGAAGCTGATGCTTTATCAACAGCTTTTTTTGTAATGGGGAAAGATAAAGTATACCGTTATCTTTCCATGAACAGTGGAATAAAAGTAATATTGATTGATGATGAAATGCATATCTCTGTTTCAAAAGGTCTGAAAGGACGGCTTACTCTTCTTCGTGAAGTCGCGGTAGAGTGGATAGAATAGTAATATTTTAAATAATTATATTTTAAAAAACAAATGACATCATTCTTCGCCGGTACATGTCTTCATACTCAAGGAACTTTTGTACACGCTGATCGAAAGTTCGCCCAAGACAAAGAAACAAATCGTGGAGAGTCACGGGAAACGGTTCGGGAGAGTTTTGAATGAGGTAACTCGTGATGCTCCCATATTTGTATTCACGTGGATCAGTCACCTGCTTTTTCCGAACCGGATTAAAACCGAGATACCATACAAGCCAGTTGAAATAGTCCACGGGATTGTCTGATTCCTCAATAATTTTATCCTTAAACCTCTCATTCCAAAACGGTCCGATTCTATTGTTCAAGCGGTTATATCGTTCTGCGGCTCTGGCTTTGATGTATTGTACTATCATGGAAATCGTTTCACCACCTTCCTTGGTTTTTATTACAAGATGTATATGATTGTCCATTATCTGATACATTGAAACTTCAAAACGATACTTTTCGAGGGCTTTTGAAATCATGTCAATAACGATGTTTTTCAAAATATCATGGTTCAGCATGTCGCGGCATTCAATGCATCGTGTGTAGATATGATACGTAACTTCGGGAAAGCATTTCCTGATCGGGCGTGGCATGAGGGAACCTCGTATTGATAAAGGATTTTATACTCATCTATCAATACGATAGTGATAGTAATAATGTAAAAAAAAAGGGGTCAGAGCATTAAAAAATTATGCTCTGACCCTCTTATCTTCAGCCCCTTCGATCAGGAACCATCGTCACTCAACTGCTCACAGTAAATATCCGTGGTGCCGGACCGTTAATCCAGCTATATCAGGATAATGCTAAAAGGCGCGGAATCGCCATCATCGTCGAAATCAGGAAGTTCGAGAAAAAGTGTATTGTCTTACACCCATGAAGCGGAAAAAGGGCCAAAAGCAACATATGCTTTTATCTTGAAGCTCTGACCCCGACATCAAGGACGTAATCCCACCGGGGCTTTTTACGGGAATTTTGCGCCGGTATCGTATCTGCGGTCGTAGTAAATATCCGTGTTCCCCGCCCGGTAATCCAGCCATATCGGGGTAATACCGAAAGGCGCGATTCCGGCGTCATCATCGAAATAAAGAAGATCGAGTAAAAGTGCATTGTCATATCCCCATGACGTGGGGGAACCGATAAAGACGGCATTAGCCCATTGTGCGACACCGTCGTTGCTGAATTGTTGGGCGTATATGGAGTATCCGATATAAGTGATGTACCTGCCGTCAAACCATGAAATATAAAAGAGACTATCTGCCGCTGTAGTATCTGCAATGGAGAGGCGGGGATTCTCGCAGTGATATTCTATCGCAGCTCCTGAGCCAGTTACATCTGTCGGCCCAAAACTTACCGAGTTGTCCGGATTGTAGGCGACAGCGCGGACATGTCTGTAGGTTCCTCCTGAAGCGCCGGTGTGTGTTCCCAGATACGTGATAATGACGCGGTTGACACCTGCGGCATTTGTATCGACCGCCATGTGGGGATCGTAGCCGAAGGTCGTGGCCCCGTCGGTGATAGTACGTGTCCATGTTACCGCACCGGTGGTACCGTTTACCCTGCAGAGTGCGATGGCGCCACTGCCGTTCTCGGCCAGCAGATACGCCCCGCCGACACCTGCACTTGCCCGGTCGGGAAGGGCCTGCACGATGGTATAGCCCGCAAGCACCGTGATGCCGGTATCAAAATCGTCGTTGGCGGGATCGGCCCAGAGGAGTGTTCCCGTCGCGGACACTTTCTTGACGTAGATGGTGGCGCCGTACCTGTAGAAGATAATGGCGTTCCCGGCCTCGTCGGAGACGGCAACCGGCGTGGAACAGACGCCGGCGGTACAGACGCCAAAGACGGCGCCGAGCGGGCTCCCGTCAATGATATTGAAGCTGCGCGCCAACACGTAGCTGTTGGTGCCGTCGATGTAGGCGACCAGAAAGGCGCGCTTGGTGTAGGCGATGTAGCGTTGATTGGCCGCGGTGAAGATGTCGGCCGAGAGCGTGACGTTGCTGGTGTCAGTGAAACCTGTGATGAGGGCTGATAGAATGGGTGTGACTGAAAGGTTGCAGACAATATCTCCGATATTGCCCACTGCGAAGGGTGCGCTGGTGTCGTTCACTCCATAATCCAAGTCGGCAGTGCTGTGCCCGACAAATTTGTAGGTGGATGATGACGGCATTCTGATGATGGAATAATTCTGCGCGTTGTTCATGATGCCTGCGGTGTCAAGGCGCAGGGCGTAATCGGTGTCGCGCGTGAGATCGGTTGCCGCCACGGTTGAGCACTTGGCCGGTGTGGAACTCATATTCACCACCCGGTCCCCGGTGAGCACGGTGGTTTCGGGATTGAAGGGCGTTGTGGGGAGTTTGTCCCAGAAGGGATTGGTCACCGCTTCGGATGTGTAGGGGCCGGAGTGATTGGTGTAAATAGTAAAAGCGTCGGTGTCATTGAGAAGCGCAAGAGCGCGGTCAAGATTAACATACCACCATCCACCGACATCCCATGCGCCATCGGCTGCAGCGATACCCCACTCCGTGTTTGTCGTATTTTGAATGATATCGTCCTTTTTTACAGTGCTCAGGTTTGTCGTTGATGATCTAAGCTGCGTTGTTGTTGTTGCCGAATCTGCGATGCCGCTAATTGTCACATTGGCGTCGATGACGTAGTAATCGACGATTGCGGCGAGATTGGGGTTGAAGGCGGTGCTTTTCAGCACATACTGAAATATATCGGTGGGCGAGGCGCTCTGCACCTGGATCGCGCCGTTTGGCCAGGCGGTTCCGCCATTGTCCCTGGCAAGAATGTCTCCTGCGTCAAGAAATGCAATGCTTGAAAAATCAACGTCCCTGTCGTACAAAAGGTTCACCGCCGCGCCGTTATCCGGCATGTCCGCCGTTCCGGTGGCGATTACCGTAGGCAGCTCGTGCACCAGGCAGACGGAGTACGAGCTGCCAGCCGAGGTGGTGAGGCCCAGGGTGGCCTGAACCCATACCTGTCCGGCGTTGTTGTATCTCTTGGCGTACAGGTTATTGCCTGCGTCGCGGTAGAGTATTAACGCGTCGCTGAAGTGGTCGCTGATTGCGACGGGTGATGCGACGTTCGCGGCCGTGTTAATTATCACACCGCCTGCCGCCCATTGAGCAACGCCTGTGGTGTTGAAACGCTGCCCCATCACGTTGTTGGTATTTGTATCGGTCCAGAAGACATAGCCCGATCCGTCGCTGATCTGAACAGTTTTAATATCGTTCTGGTTCCCGGCCGCCGTGGTGAGCGCCGTGTTGACCGTTGCGTTCGCACGGGTGTAGAAGTCCTGGTCCGCGGTGGAGAGGACATCCGCTGTTCCATCAGCAACGGTGGTGGTGTCGACACCGCCGCGCACATAGTACAGTGTAGACGGGTTTAGCCCGGTTATGCTGACAGTGTGCGTGGTGGCGAGGGCGGTCGAGATATTCTCCTGTGTATGCGTATCGGCGCTGGTGACGGTCGGATTCGTGTCGTGAAGCGCATAGCAGCGGTTTTTTGCGACGGGCTTGCTGGTGGTGAACGATACGGTGGCGCCAGTTGCCGTCACCGAGCTGATCCAGACATTGCTGACAGTGGTGCCGGCGGGGGCGGGATCGGCCTCGGTGGTGAAGGTCCACGTGTCGTTGCCGTCCTGCACCAGCGGATTGGTGGCAGTATCCAGTATGCCCGTGGTCAGGTCGATCGTGTAGGTCTGGCTGTAGTCGAGCGGGGTGGTGAGCAGAAGGCGGAACGTCTGCAACGAAATTCCCGTATCGACGCCGCTCGCTATGGCCGGGCTTATGCTGAAATTCGTAGTGTTGAAGGATGCGGCGCTCATATCGCGTGAGAAGGTTGCTTCCACGAATGAGGTGTTGACGGAAACCCCGGTTGCTCCTGCGGACGGTTCGCGGCTGGACGCTACCACACGCGGCAGGGCGTATGATGAAACATCCGCCGTGGTGGTGAAGCTGTACGACACGGCGCCTGCGATCGCGATATCGTCGGTATCGATCAGGTTTGTGGTGATATCAATGGTGTACGTAGTTCCGTAGGCGAAATCGGAATTCGGATTGAGTATGACGGTGCGGTCGCTGGATGCAAAGCTGACGGTGTAGGTGACTGCGCCGCCGTTGATGAGAATCCAGGTTCCCGTGTCAAAGCTGCCGCTTTTAACCGGCTTGGAGAACACCAGCACGATGTTGGCGTCCACCGGGATGTCGGTCTCGCCGCTCTCCGGGTAGGATCCCGTGAACTGGGGCGCTGAGGTGCCGGGAGGCGTGCCGGTGAACGTCTGCGTGGTGGGGTCGGGGATCACCGTGGGGGCGTCACCTGCGCAGCGGAGGATGCCGGCTGTGAGCAGCGCGGCGACGAGTAACACGGCTCTTTTAGGATCAGGAAATCTCATCTCTCCACACGCTTTTTAAGTGTGTTTGACCGGGGAAAATATTTTTTAAATAGCGCCAATTGTGATTGATTTTCCGGGCTTGCCCCTTGTATAAAATCCTCGGTATATTGTGTATATACTCAACAGGAATAGTAAGGGTGAAAACCTTTTTTTTCAATAAAAAAATGACATATTTACAGCGAATACCGTTTTTCGCCGCGCTTGCGGCAGTGATGTTGTTTCCCGTGGCCGGCGCGCGGGGCACCATCAATTCCATTACGCTCACGCCGGCCGATCCCACCACGATGTCAAGCGGAGTGGGATACTACCTGGCGGGAAAAACATACAGCTTTTCCGTGAATGTGATCGACCCTGACATTACGGGATGGGCGGGGATCAGCGATGTTCGCATCACCATCCCGAATTCAACCAATATTGTCGTAAGCATCGCCCCTTCCGGGATCGGAACAGACCTTCCGGTTACGGTGGTGTCCGGCACCGTGAACGCCGTTGCCGATGTGACCGGCACCTATAATAACTGCACCATCACCTTTAAGGTCACATTCAGGTGGGACACGCCCGAAAACCTGACAGCATCCACGCAGTCCGTTGTCGCGCAGGCCACCACCACGAATACCAGGACCGATACCCGCTCCGTGTATTACGGTATCTGCTCCTCGATTAAAATTCTGAATATCGCCGCGAGCGGCACGGCTGCCGACGGCATGATCAATCCCTGGCACGATGCGTTCAACGTTACCGGCTCTGTGGTGTACAACGTGTCCGGGGCCGGAGCCGCCGATCAGGTGCACCTTCGTGCGGATGCGACAAACGCCGAAATCTCGAACCTTGAGTTGTACATTGACGGGGCCGCGAGCGGTTTTACCGACGCTGATGAAACGGACGGCGTGAGCATCACTGTCAATGCCGGCACCATCACTACACTCGGCAATCGTGCGCTTCGCGTGCGGGCAACCATGGCCACCGCCGGGGGGCCCGAAACCTCTTCAAACAATCAGACATTGATCTGTGACCAGGTTGAGATCACCGGCATCACCTTTTTCAATGGCGGGGGAGTGGATTCACCCAGCTATTACCGCAGCATCAATGTGCCGGGGACGCAGGTGCGGATTAACGCACGAATGCAGAACGGCCTTGGGGCGATGGTCGGCAACATTCAGGCCGTCCTGCAGGATGTCACGGACGGCACGACGACGACCGTCAACGTCTACAACGCCCAGACTTCAGGGGTGGCCGCGATTACAATTCCCACGACAATCGCGACGATCGATACAACCAGGGCGGATACCTACCAGGTTATTTCCATCAGCGGCGGATCATATGGCGGCGATGCGGCAGGTCAGAATTCCGCTGCGAGGGTCACCCAGGTGGCGAATCCGGTGGTGTACTGGGACAATGTCGACCCGCCCGGCAGCGCGTCCAGCCCCTTTACCGGCTGGCTCGGCTTTTCCCAGACGGCATTCTCCCTGACATTCAACTGGACCCCTCTGGCATCGGGGGCTCCGGATGGTGATTTTTACACCTATCGATTGTACTACAAGAAAAGCGCAGCGACCACCTGGACTATTGTGGACCGCAATACCACCGGCTTCACTTCACTCGGAACCATCAGCACAGGAACCGTCACCATCAACAATCTCCAGCCGGTGACCGAGTACGATTACTATATGACGGCGGTTGACGTATTCGGGCAGGAAGTGATACAGGCGTACCGCGCCCCCAAGGACCCCTATGATACGGCCAGCACCATCGCCTCGACGGTGCAGGTCTCAATCACGGATGGAATTGACGCCTTCGAGGACGACACGTTCACCAAGGACGCGAACTCCTCGGCGCGCAAGCTGCGGAAAACCGCCGTCAGGGTCAACATGTTCATCGTGGGGGTGGAGGACCTTCCGGACGGCGTCAACATCATCGGCATCCCGAACGTGATGAATCCGGCAACTGATGGCAATATTATATCGAGCGGCGTTATCGACGGGGCGCTTACGGAGAATGTTCATTACTACCGTTATTCTTCAATAAAAACGGGATCGAACCAGTGGGTGGGCTATATCCCCGACTCAAGCCCGCTTGTCGCAGTGGGGGCGAATACCGGATTCATCCTCGAGATGATCAAGGGAGGGGTCAAATCGTACGCCGATCACAACTCCGAGCTTGAAGCCGCACCCGGCAATCCCAACAATTACGAATGGACATTCAGCATTACCTCCCAGCCCACGTTCCAGCCCTGGCCCACCAGGGTGCTCAATAACGTGATCACCGATGCCAATCCCATCGCCTACCCGGCGTATTACCTGACCGACAACGCCTATGTCACCATCAAGGCGTATGACATCAAGGGGAGGCCGGTGGCGACGCTGCTCGATAATGTATACCGCGCCGGTGGACAGAACATCAAGGAGGGGGGATGGCGCGGCGACAACCGATCCAACCGCAAGCTCGGCGTGGGGCTCTACTACCTGCACTTTCAAGCGAAAAGGGCAAGTGACGGGCGGACCATCCTGAATTCGTTCCAGAAGGTGGTGATGGCCCGGTAGGAGGCGGGATTTCGGGGTCAGAACATGTGGTTTCAGGCAATACATGGGGGTCAGAGCCTTCCGGGAAGGGGTCAGAGCACGATTAATCCGACAATAGGGTCAGAGCCTCAAAATTCAGCGGTAAAACGGTAATAAATACCAAAAATAATTGCATATTTTACGCAAAATGTGATTATACTGTGTGTGCGTATATGGTTACGATAATCGGTCAAATAGCATAGAATGAAGCGTTTCTTTCAAAAATTCGCCGTATTGCTCGTTCTGGGCGCGGTTTCGTTCTATCCCGCTTCATGCTATTTTGGCGACTCATCTCCGGTCGATTCCACCAAGATTGTGGTGTCGGATATCAATATCCGGGGCGGGGTGCTTGCGGTCGTGTCGGGCGGGAGCTACGATTATGGCTCGGTACTGACGGGGCAGAGCTCCTCGGCCATGTTTGTTATCGAGAACCTCGGGCGCGATTACCTTGTGCTGAACGGCACTCCCTTTGTCGCCATCAGCGGGCCGGATGCCGCGCTGTTCACCATCGACGCACAGCCCGCGACTCCAATCGCCCCCTTTTCGTTCAGGACGTTTACCATTACCTTCACCCCCGGCACGGCCGGCGCCAAAACCGCCGTGGTGACCATAGCCAGCAGCGATCCGGATGAAGCTTCATATTCGTTTACCATCACCGGAACCGGCACGTCAGTGACCCAGCCGGAAATCGATGTCGACCAGGCAGGAACCCCCATCGCTTCCGGTGGGAGCTATGATTACGGCAATATCAATGCGGGATCATCAAGCACTGCAACCTTCACCATCGCCAACAATGGCACCGATACGCTCACCCTCTCGGTCGATCCGCTTACCGGGCCTTCGACGGATTTAACACTCTTTACGCTTGATAAGGGAGCCACGTCGGCATCTGTAGCGGCGGGAGGAAATACCACATTTGATGTGGAGTTTGCCCCGACGGTGACGTATTACGGCTCGCGTACCGCAACTGTGACGATCACAAGCAATGATACGAATGAGAACCCCTATACATTTACCCTCAAAGGGACGGGCACGCTGGTGCCCGCGCCGGAGATCGAGGTGAGGCAGGGGACAACACTCATCAACAGCGGTACCGGGGAGTTCCAGTTCCCCGCTACCAATCAGGGGGCAACCAGCAGCGCGGTAACATTCACAATCAATAACCTTGGCGACGCGGCTCTGACGCTTGACGGAGCGCCCAACAAGGTGACGGTGACGGGAACCGAGTTTGCGGTTACCGCGGACGCCACCTCTCCTTTGGCTGCGGCACCCGGCCCCGGGGACTCGACGACGTTTACGATGACATTCACGCCGTCTGCCGTGGGCGCGAGATCGGCGACGGTTTCCATTGATAACAGTGACACCACCGGTTCCGAGGACCCCTATACCTTCACCGTCCGTGGCAACGGCGTCGCCATTCCTGAAATCGACATTACTCCCGCGACGTATGACTTCGGCAATAAAGTGATCGGCTCTTCGTCCACGCAGGAGTTTACCATCTCCAATTCCGGAGTGGGCGATCTGATCATGTCCTCAACTCCCATCGTGAACATCTCAGGGGATGCGGTATTTACCGAAACGACGGCCCTCGCGCCGACAATTACGCTGGGGACGGGATTGGATCAGAAGTTCACTGTGCAGTTTGTCCCGGCCGAGGCGAAGTTGTACAGCGCAACGATAAGCGTCGGAAACAACGATTCCGATGAAAATCCCTTCATCATCAGCATATCCGGAACCGGCACGCTTGATTCAGTTCCCGAAATCAACGTGGTCGAGAAGAGCGCCGGCAGTAGCTATCTGAGCGGGCAGACCTACGATATCGGCGGTATCGCGGTGGGCAGCACCACGCCGCTTACCACCGATTTTTCCATTCAGAACAAGGGGTCGGATGTATTGACTCTAAGCGCCCCTTACGTGGAGATATCCAACACCACCGATTTCAGCCTCGATATCGCGTCCCTCGCGACGACAATCGCCGCCTTGGCCAGCGATGATTTTTCCATCGATTTCAACCCTGCAACCGCGGGACTCAGAACAACTGATGTTACCGTGTACAGTGACGATGCGGACGAGGGCACATACAAGTTTACGCTCACGGCGACGGGAACACGACCGGAGATCAACCTGAAACAGAATACTACCAATGTCCCAACCTCGGGTACCGTCAGTCTGGGAGAGGTCAATGTTGGGACAATAAAAGTAATTAATTTCACCATTGAAAATGTCAATCCCCCCGCGACTACTGTTCTATTACTTAATGGCAGTCCACTGGTCTCACCCGACGTATCCGGATTCTTTGATGTATTAAGCCAACCTTCGACCTCCAGCGTTAATACTGGAAGTTATGTGCCTTTTTCCATACGTTATGCTCCGACAATTGCCGGACCTCAATCTGCGACATTTACCATCCAGAACAATGACGCGGATGAAAGCAGTTATACTTTCACCATCGAGGCAACGGCGATTAACCCGGATATTTCCTTTTCCCCAGGCACGCATGATTTTAATGAAATAAATATCGGCTCGACCAGCGCCGCGTTCAATTACACAATATCCAATCCGGGTACCACCCCACTTGTAATTTCCAGCATAGTGCTGGCAAATACGACTGATTTTACTGTTACCACCTCGCCTGTCGGTACTGTTGCTGCGGGAGGGAGCACAACGCTTGGTGTGGCGTTTAATCCCGCCACAATAGGTTCCAAGTCTTCGTTTGTGATTGTGTACAATAATGTTGCCGGGAAAAACCCAGTTATTATCCCATTTACGGGGACAGGGACGAACCCGATAATCGGCATGTCGGCGACGAGCCATGCGTACGGGGAAGTGAACACGGGGTCGACCGCGACGCAGAGCTTCACAATATCGAATACAGGGACGACGGATTTGAACCT
>CAZPZJ010000047.1:7216-20092 GCA_964591055.1 uncultured Leptospiraceae bacterium | reverse complement strand
TTTGAGCTGGTTGAAAACGTGATGGCCTATTCGAAGCGCCTGGTGGAGCGCTTTTTTTAAACAGCGCACCCCTGCGATCCGGCAAGGAAATCCGCAACTGCGTCATAAAATGCCGCCGGGTTGTCAATCATGGGAAAGTGCCCCGAACCGGGTATTTCCACAGCCCGCATGCCCGCAAGCTTTTGCAACACCGGCATGGCGCGGTTTTTCTCCCCGTACACGTAGATTTTGGGACAACTGAGCGCAAGAAACATCGGCAAAAGCCTGCCGCTGTCCGACCAGGCGACCAGCGACCGCGCGCTCCTGACAAAGCCTGCCGGCGACGATCGCTCGCTCCACCCGGCCCAGGCTTCAATCCCGGGCTCACGCCGGCGCACGGCCATTCTCCTGAGCTCATCAGTGACAAGCCTGAATTCCATGTCCTCGGAGAGGATTGCGGCCTTTCTGCTGACACCGCAATCCCACGACCCGAGATTTCCCTCGACATTCACAAAGGAGGCCGTCTGAAAGCCGGGAGCGGAAGCCAGCAGGAGCGCCACCGCGCCTCCCATGCTGTGGGCGATCAGGTGCGCCGGCCCTGTGTGTATCCCAAGCGCGGCAATCAAACCCAGCAGGGCGTCGGCATGACCTTCCATGTCGTACGAAAAATCCGGCGGGGCGCAGGAATCGCCGAATCCCGGCAGATCGGGCGCCACGAGATAGTAATCCTCGAAGCGGGGATGCGAAAAAATCCCTGCGAAGGACTCCTTCGCGCATCCCAGGCCGTGGATGCAGAGCATCGCCTGTCCGGCAGCCGGGCGCAGCGCGCATGACAGGCGTTCACCGCGGCCATTAATTGTGATTGAAATATTTTCCGTGCGCTCCATAGTATCGCATCGTTGTTGCAGGCGAAATCGTTTCCCTCACGGCATGTATACCCGCGCCGGGAAAGGAATGCAACAAGAATCAGCTCCCGCGGAGGGACCAGGCCATCATCCCGCTCGTGACACACGGCATCGCCGTCTGCGTGTTCTTCCTGGCCTTTTACCTTTCGGGATCGCTGGTGCAAAGGCGCCTCGGCAGGAGAGAGCCCGTCGCGTTTACCGACATCCGCGTGCTCTTTGTCGCAACACTCGCGGCGGCCGCGGCCGCCAAAACCGCCTCTGCGCTTGTCCGTCTGCTGTAAATCCCGCGCCGATAAAACGCTTGAAATATATTACCGCGCGGGTAATTATGTCACCTCTCGTAAAGGGCGGCGCGCCCATTACCGCCGCACGGCTCTGCCGTTATGCGCCCTCTCAGCGCGATCACGCGGGAGGGCGTACTGTTTCCGGATTGCCATAAAGGAGGACGCGGAATTGGAGACGGATTCCGCCTGCATCGAGCAGGACCTTTTCGAATACGCCGCGGACGCCGACGCGCCCGGGGAATGGGAGCCGGGAGGCTCGTTTCGGGAGGCAATGGAGCTCGTTGAGCGCAGGGAGTTCCCCCTTGACGGCCGCTTCGACCTGAAAACCGAAGCGTGGCTGCTCAAGCTCGCATACACCAACAACAAGGTGCTGTCGCTTTCCAACTCCCGCACGCAGATTCTGGCGCACCAGGTGGAGTCCACCCACCGGATCATCAACTCCCTCAACCAGCGCTTTCTGCTGGCCGACGAGGTGGGGCTGGGCAAGACCATCGAAGCGGGACTGGTCATCAAGGAGCTCGTGTTCCGCTACGGCTATGAGCGCATCCTCATCGTGTGCCCCGCCTCGCTTTTGATGCAGTGGCAGAACGAGATGGAAAGCAAGTTCAGCGAGCAGTTCGTGCTGATGGACCGGGCGCTGCACCGAAAAACCTCGAAAAAGGGGCGCGGCGGGAAAAACCCCTGGACCGCCCACGGCAAGGTGATCTGCTCGATCGATTTCATCAAAAGCCGCTCACACATCGAGGAGCTGGAAAAAACCCGGTGGGACGTCATCATCTTCGACGAGGCGCACCGACTGCGCCGCGACTCCCTGAAAAGCACCATGGCCTACAACATGGCGGAAATCCTCTCGGCGAACGCCAGGGCGCTCCTGCTGCTGACGGCCACGCCCTTCAGGGGAAAGATCGAGGAGCTCTACTACCTGGTCAGGCTGATCGACAAAAACCTCCTGGGCCCGTTCCAGACGTTCTACAACTCCTTCTGCATCGGCAATCCCGACCTCTCGCCACTGCGGGAGAAGCTCTCGCAGGTGATCATCCGCCGCACCAAGAAGGAGGTGGGAGGGTTCACCCGCCGCCACGCCAGGACCATCCGTTTTGAGCTCTACCCCGACGAGAGGCTGCTCTACGACGAAACCACGCGCTACGTCACCGAGGAATTCAACCGCGCCATGCAGGCCGAAAACAGGGCCGTGGGCTTCGTGATGACCGTGTTCCAGAAGCTGCTCGATTCATCGTCGCACGCGCTTCTCATGGCGCTCACCAGAAGGCGCGCCCACCTGGAGTCGCTGCTGGACAGCGCCAACAGGGACAAGCTCATCAACAGCCTCATCGCCGGCAACATCGCGTGGGAAGGCCTCGACGCGGACGACGAGGAGGAGGTTGACGCCTTTATCGGCGAGACGCTCAAAAAGACCTTCCTGGAGCTCAAGGAGGAGATCTCCACGCTGGACAGCCTCATCTCGCTGGCCGGCCGAATCGAAATCAACAAGAAGGGCGAGAAGCTCCGGGAGATCATCTCCAGGCTGGAGTCCCGGAAGACAAAAAAATTCCTGATCTTCACGCAGTTCAAGACCACGCAGGACTACCTGCGCACGCTGCTCTCCGACTACCGCGTCGAGGTGTTCCACGGCTCGATGGACAAGAACCAGAAGGAGCAGGCAATTCTGAACTTCAGGGACAGCGCGCAGATCCTCATCTCAACGGAGGCCGGGGGCGAGGGGAGGAACCTTCAATTCTGCAACGTGCTGATCAACTACGACCTCCCCTGGTCGCCCCTCAAGATAGAGCAGCGCATCGGGCGCATTCACCGCTTCGGGCAGACGAGCGACGTGTTGATCTACAACTTCTCCACCGCCGACACCGTGGCCGAGCGCGTGCTGCAGGTGCTCACCCGCAAGCTCAGGCTCTTCGAGGAGTCCATCGGCACACCGGACATCCTGCTGGGGCAGATTGAGGAGGAGCTCAACCTCAACCGCGTGTTCATGGACATGGCGCTTAAAAGGAAGCACACCCGCGCCATCAACTCGGAAATCGACGCCAAGATGGACGCCGCGAGGAAGAGCTATGAAAAGCTCACCGAGCTCGCTATATCGACCAGGCTCGACTTGAACTACGACGAATACTACCGGACCACCCTGCGCGAGCGCGAATATTCCAACAGGCGCATCGAGCAGTTCGTCGGCAGGCTGTGCCGGGAATGCCCGGAAGCCGGAAAGCTTCTAGGCAAAAAGAATCCCCTCACCCGGCTCTACAGCCTGAAGACAATGCCGGACGGCTCGGCGCCCTCCAGAAAGCACGCCACCTTCGACAGCGAGAGGGCGCTTGAAAACGAAAACATGGACTTTCTCGCCTTCGGCCATCCCGTCGTGGACTCGCTCATAGCCCGCTGCCAGTCCGGCGACTTCGGCGGGATCACGGGCGTCCGCTTCATCAGGCACAGGAGGCTTTTCGCCGGCCTGCTCTTCAACTTCTTGGTGTCGTTCACCTCGAACACGACCGCACGCGAAATCATCCCCGTATGCATGCCGCTGTCCAGGCCTGCGACGGAGGACGAGATCGACGAGATCGAGAAGCTCGCCCTTTCGCAGCCTTCGAGGGGCGGGGCTAAATGCGACAACCTCGAGCTGTACAGGGGGCTTGCCGCAAAAAAGGCGGGGGAGCTCTTCGAGCGTGCGGCGGAGCGTGTGAGGGAAAAAGCCGCCTTTCGCGCGGGAGAGATCATGGAAAGCATGAGATCGACCGTTCAGGACGAAATCGGCAAGATCAACGCGGCCTCCGACATGCGCATCCGCGAATACGAGGAGCAGCTGGAGCGTCAGGAGTGTCAGATGAAGTGGTTCGACAAGGACATGAAAAGCGCCATCACCCGCACCAGAAACAGGATCGCCGCCGAAAAGCGTGAGCGCGAAAAGCTGCTTCAGGAGCAAAACCGCATACAGCGCGTGAAATACGCCATTGATCTGCTCAACGCGGGCCTCGTCATCTCGCAGTAGCGCATCGCACCGAACGGTAAAAACAATTTTGCCTTCCCGTCCCTGTCCGGACATGGATTCCAGCCGCCCTGCGATGAGCGGATATCCCGGGGGCTTTTTTTTTCATTAAATTGGTATAATATAACGATATATACATTAACGGAAAACCTTTATACGTGAACGGGAACACCATGAACATCGACACCCGGAAAACCGGTGAAATGCTGCAGCGCCTTGACGGCGGCGAAACAGTCAGCCTCACATTTATCTATCCCGATGAAGAGACCATGAGGTACCTCAACTCGCTTTTCGCCAAAATCATGTCGAAAATCGACCTGGAATACCTGCTTGACACCATGATCACCATTGAACGCGAGGTAATCGTCAACGCAGCGAAAGCCAACGCGAAACGGGTGTACTTTCAGACGCTCAACCTTGACATCAGCAATCCCGAAAGTTACCGCGTCGGGATCGAGAAATTCAAGGAGGACATCGTCGGGGACCTCGAGCAGATCAAGGCCGAGCTGGGCGAAAGCAACCTGAAGATCAAGCTGGCCATGCGCAAGGTCGGGGAAGGGATAGAGTTCACCGTGACCAACAACACGGCGATCCTGCCTGAAGAGCTTGAAAGGATCAACCTGCGGATGAGCCGCGCCAGGGAATACAATGATTTCAGCGAGGCATACGAGGAGGTGTATGACAACACCGAGGGCGCGGGCCTGGGCATCGTGCTTGTCACTCTGCTGCTCAAAAACTCGGGGATCGGAGCCGACTCGTACAAAATAACCAGCGACGGCGCGTCAACGAAGTGCGAGCTCACCATCCCCTACGAGCTTAAACCGGCCGAGATCACCACCTCGATCAAGAACCAGATCCTTGACCTGGTGCAGGGCATCCCCACGTTTCCCGAGCACATCCTGACGCTTCAGCGCATGTGCGCCGATCCCAAGGCCTCGATCAACGAGATATCGGACAAGATAATGATCGACCCGGCGCTCACCGCCGACGTGCTGAAGCTTTCCAATTCGGCCGGGTTTATCACCGGCAAGAGGATCGAGAAGGTCAGCGAAGCCGTTATGATCATCGGCCTCAAGAACCTCAACGCCGTGCTGACGGCGTCCAGCGCCAGGAGGATCATGGACAAGCGCTTTTCCAAGTTCGAGGAGATATGGAACCACTGCAACAGGGTGGCCTACTACTCCAGGGCGCTGGGGCTGAAATTCAAGCTGGGCAAGGTGCTGGAGAACGTCTACCTCGCGGGGCTCCTTCACGACCTGGGAAAAATCGTGCTTCTCTCCACCAACCTGGAGCTCACCAACTGGATCGCGGATATTGTGAACAACCGCAAGATACGCACGTCGACGATCATGGAGGAGATATCAATAGGCATCAGCCATGCCTCCATCGGCGAGATCATCTCCAGCAAGTGGTCGTTTCCGCCGTACCTCGTAGAAATCATCCGGAACCACCACTCGCCCATGCGCTCAGCCCCCGAATTCAGGGACCAGACGTTCATCACCTACCTGGCGAACCTCCTGTGCGGGATCGAATCCCGGAAGTACGACTACAACTACATCGAGGAGCACGTGCTTGAGCGATTCAACCTTTCCTCCCGGGAAGGCCTGGAGTCGCTCCACCATGACATCAAAACGGCCTTCGAAACGCAGGGCGTCTGACCACCGCGGCAGGTCATGGCGTCCTATTCCATCCAGGAAACCCGCAGCGGCCACCCCACCCTCGTCTTCCACGACGGGAAGCGGGACGTACGGCTCCACTCGGCGTTCGATCCCGTGACGGAAGCCGGGCGCGCCGTCGCGCAGTTCGATCCCGGCAAAGCGACGGTGATTGTGGTGTGCGGGCTTGCCCTGGCCTACCACGTCGAAGCTCTGGTCCATGCGCACCCCGGGCGGGCGGTGATTGCCATCGAGCACGACAGGGAAGTGGTTGCAAAAGCCCTGGCGACGCACCCCGGCCTTGCAGGCGCCATCACCGTGGTGACGGATAAAAGCGAGCTTTCAGCCGCGCTTGAGGAAATGGACCTTTCGTCCTTCCGGGGAAGCGCCGTGTACTGCCACCGCCCCTCCCATGCGCTCTACAGCGATTTCTACGACGAGATGGTCCGGGAGCTCGCGCAGATGATCTCCTCGAAGCTGAGCGATCTGCTGACGCGCATCGAGTTCGAGGAGTTGTGGATCACAAACATTTTCAGGAACATCCACCACATGTTCCTTGCCGCGCCGGTGAGCTCACTGTTCGGCAGGTTCAAAGGGTACCCCGGGATCATCGTGTCGGCGGGGCCTTCCCTGCGCCGCAACGCGCACGAGCTCGCACGCGCCGCAGACAGGGCGCTCATCGTGTGCGTCGACACCGCGCTCAAGATACTGCTCAGACACGGCATCACGCCCCACATCGTCATGACGCTTGACGCCCAGAAGCACAGCGTCCGACACTTCCTGGGCGCGCCGCCGGGCCGCTCCTTCCTGCTCGCGGACCTGGTGAGCTGCCCCGCGATCCTCCGCGACTTTCCCGGAAGCGCGATTGTAAGCACCACCTCGAAGTTCTACACCGGGGCGGACGGGTCGCACCGCCGCGAGACCACCGCGACGATCGACTGGATCGAGTCGCGGAGCTTCGGCGTGGGCGACATCCAGTCGGGCGGATCGGTCGCCACGAGCGCCTTCGATTTGCTGCTGAACCTTGGCTGCTCCGGCATCGTCCTGGCGGGACAGGACCTCGCGTACACCGGAAGGGAAATCCACTGCAGCGGCACCCATCACAATGAGGAATGGGCGCCCCGCATCACGAGGCTTTTCAATCTCGACACCATCAACCAGGCGGTCATAAGGAAGCGGAAGATCAAGCGCGTCGAGGCGTTCGGCGGAAACGATGGCGTCATTTCAGACTTCGTGTTCGACCTCTATAAAAGCTGGTTCGAGGACTCGGCCGCGAAGGTGCCCATTCCCGTCATCAACGCCACCGAAGGCGGTGCGCGCATCCGAAACACCGTGGAGAAGACCCTTGGCGAGGCGATCGACGCGATGCCTGCGCAAAAAATCTCCCCGTGGGACATTCTCACATCGCTCGCCGGAAGGCCCGGGCCCGCCGCCGCCCCCCCGGCGCTCATCGACTCCATCAGGCGGGCTGAAGCGGCCATAGCATCGCTGCGTGATGCGGCGCGCAGTGTCATCGACGGGCGCGACAGCGGCCTTGCGCTGCTCGCCGGGGATTACCGGCTCGATGCCGACTCCGGCAGGCTCATTGCGCCCTTTCTCAAGCGCTCGCACATCCTGTTCGCACGCCGCCCCGACCTGCCCCCGGAAAAGGCCGCCGCGCTGCTCGCCGGCAACATCGAACGTGCGGCGGGAAAGCTCCTGCCCGCGCTCAGAGACGCGCTGAAAAACCTCTCACGGATCGCCTGAACACCACGCGCAATCCCGCATGCCGGGAAAAAATCCTGACGCCCGGGGCGCGCACCGTCCGATAAGTGTAATGACAGGCTCTCACGCATCAATAATGGCGCCGCGGAGCGGACGCGGCAGCGGGTATGCACGCATGACACTATCACACCGTTTCAGTTCTTTTGCAGTCTGGGCGTCGATTCTGTGCGGCGCGATCATTTCCGGAACACCCCTTCCCGCGCCATGCCACACGGATGGCCATCTGTCGGCCGCCGTGGTCGACTGGGAAAAGGGAATTGTGAACGCGCGGGCCCGGGCGAGCGTCGAGGTGAGCGGCGCAGGGAGGCCCGCCGATCCGTCCACCGGCATGCCCAGCATGCTGGGGAGGGCACGGATGGAGGCGGGGGATCGCGCCAGGGAAGGCGCCATGGAAAACCTCGTGCTCGCCCTGAAGAGGCTTCGCGTTGACGCCGACAACACGCTTGGAGATCTTATCGGGCGCGACACGTACACCCAGCGCAAACTCACCGACGCGCTCCTGCACTCCGTGCGGCTGAAGCGCCAGCCCGTTGACCACTTCACCTCCGGGTGCGAAGCGCGCCTGCGCTTCGGCCACATCATCGCATCGCTCCCCTACCAGTTCCCGTCCCGGGAATTTCCCGTGCGCGACGACAGCGTGCTGCCGACCGACTACACGGGGCTCATTATCGACGGGCGGGGCCTCGCAGTGGAGCCCATGCTCTTTCCCTCGGTGTACGACGACAACGGGCTTGAGATATACGGGCGGCTGTTCGTCAACGGCCCCGACGCATGCAGAAGCGGCATCGCCTCCTACTGCTTCGACGAAAACCAGGCGATGCGAAATCCCAAAAGCGGCAGACGCCCCTATTACACCGTGGCGATACGCAGCCTGAACGGCTGCCCGGTGCTTTCCGGCCGCGACGCGCGCAGGATTCTCGCCGCGGGAAACACAAGAAATAGCTTGAAAAAATGCAACGTGATTATTATCATAAACAGAAACAGCGCATCGGCGAAGCGATAATAAAGGCGACATAATACCATAACGGCCCGGCATGGGAAACTTTCTGGAAAAAATATTCGCTGGCATCGACAGAACGATAAACGGGATCGATCGCAGGACAAGGGAATCGATCGCCCAGGGCATGAAGTTGCTCGCCACCGTGCTTGTCATCGCGAGCATCATCACCGGGATCGTGCTGGGAAGAAAAGCGGCAACGATCAGGGGCATTCAGCTGATCCGGAACACCAACGACGTATTTGAGATAGACCTCAAGCGGAACCGCGAGCGGCCCGGCATGGGGACCATGGTCGAGCGCGACAACATCACCGAAGGGACCGCTCCGGGGCTTCGCCGTCTGCTCTTCCCGCAGCATCCCCTGACCCCCGAGCTGCAGGAGAACATCATCGAGCCCGCGCAGCAGGAAGCGACCAAACCGGGGACACCGGCGCCGTCCGACACTCCTCCGGGCCTGGCCGAGGCCCCGGCGACCGACGACACGCTTCCGCAGACCGATGTGAGAGCGCTCAGGCGGAGCGACAGGTCATCGCCCACCACCCCCGCACCCGACACGGTGGGTGAAGGCGAACGCCCGCTTCCCCTTCCCGGGCAGGGGGCGGTAAAACGCACTCCGCCCGAAACAGCTCCCGCCGACACGGCGCCCGCGCGGCCCAGGCGGGGAATAATCCAGAAGAGGCAGCCGCTTCCCCCGATGGAAGGAGCCAGGGGGATCGTGGAATGAGACATCACCCGCTTCGCACACTGTTCATCCTGGCTTTCACCCTCGCAGCCGCGTTCTCATCGGGAGGCCGCCTCGAATCGCAGGCCAACCGTCCCGCCTCCACTGAAACGATCATCAAAAGCATCCTCACACCCGGGCAGGGGAACACGGACGCGGAAAAATCACAGACAGTCACCACCGATCCGGGAAAACAGGAAGCCGGGGAGCCCTCGGGCGAGCCCTCATCTGACCGGAAGAAAGCGCAGGCGAAAACAGCGCCGGGGCAGGACGAGGTGCTCTTCAAAACCGGGGTGCAGATGTACAATGCCGAGCTCTTCGAGGCCGCGAAGAAAAGCTTCCTTGAGTTGAAAAGCAAGTACCCCGAAAGCTCCTATTCCCAGAACGCGGCGATATGGGCGGGGCGGACCAGCCTGCGCATGAGAAACTACCAGGAGGCGCTCTCCGAGTTTTCTGCCGTCAAGGCGGAATCGGGAGAATACCCGGCATCGCTCTTCTATCTTGGCGAAACGTACAGCCGCATGGGCAGGAAGGAGGACTCGATCAGCTCATACTATACGCTCGCTGCGCGCTTCCCTTCTTACGAGCTGGCGGATGACGCGTTGATACGGATGACCGAGCTGTACATCAACGACAGGAAAGGCAACCTCGCGCTCGCAAGCGCAACCCGCGTGATCAGGGATTATTCTGACCAGAACACCATCGACGACGCTTACTTTCTTATCGGGGTGATTTACGAAAGGGATCCGGTGCTCAAGGACATGCAGGTTTCACGGAGTTTTTACAGGAAGTTCGTTGAAAAGGCGTCGGCGGGAGAAATACACTTTAAGAACTCGCCCCTCCTTCGGAGGGCCCGCCAGAGCCTCCGAAGGCTGGAATCGACGTATTTCAGGTACGAGCGGTAGCGCTTACTTCAGCGCGACGTTCATCTCGAGCTGCCCGAAGGGGCTGTAGAGGTTGATGCCGAGCGTGGTCTGCTTGACCATCGTGATGGTGAAGTCCTTGCCTTCGATCACGGTCGGCGTGGTCATCTCGACCCGCTTTCCGGAATAGGCGAAGAGGTTCATCGCGTTGCCGGTAATCATGTTGGCAAGCTCGCCGACGATATCCTTGTACTCGGTCTTGATGTCCGCCTCGGGAAGCCCGGGGGCGAGGATGCTGGCGATTTTATACACCATGTTATATCCCATGCTGTAGACCACCTCTCCCGTTACCGCCCCCGTAATGCCGATGATGATGGCGACATCATGCGAAGGGTCCGGGCATTCCTTGATGCTGAGCTTGCCCCGTCTGAGCTCGACGCCCACGATGGATTTGAACACGGCGCTCGCCGCTTCAAGAAACGGATTGATGTATTCGGCATTGATATTCATGGCCGCCTCTCCTTATGAGTTTGATTCCATAAATTTGGGATTTCTGCTGATCTTCGATTTGGCGCTGAAAGAGCTCATGAGGCCGTTGTACAGGGAATCGAAGCGCTCCTTCGCCAGCCTTTTCTGAATTTCCTTCGCGGCGTCCCCCGCGGCGTCAACCGCGGCTATCTCCCTCTTCACGGGAGTGAACACATACACGCCCTCGAGCGTCGGGACCGCCCGCGATGTTTTCCCCATTTCAACCGCGAGGCAATCCTCGCTGAATATCGAAGACTCGGTAAGCGAAGCCAGGGACGCAGTCTTCCCTTCGCCCGATTTGACGTGCTCGCCGATTTTAAACACCGCGCTCGTCGAAATCCGGCCGCCGAGGTATCGCGCCGACTCCTCGAAGGCATTGCCAAGGCGGGCCATCTGCGCGACCTGGAGGACCACCTTGCGCCTGACATCCTCGAACTTTTTCGCTTCGATCTCGGAGCGGATGCGCGCCCGCTCTGATGCGGGATCGGCGCCGGCGTCCGCTTTCACCTTGCCGATCGCGGCCTCCACCTCGCCGTCTGACACCTCGAGGTCCCTCTTGAAGCGCTGCCGGAGCTCCCAGTTCGAGGCGAAGCAATAGCGTATCTGCACGCTGGAATTCATGATCGCGTTTTCAACGGCGATATCGTCCGGGGGAACCGCCGCGCCATCGGCGAGAAGGTTTACCAGCTCCTTTCCCGTGAGATGGTCGCGGATCCAGTAGAAGTATTCCGACTTGCTGAACCGGTAATGGTCAAGATAGCGCGCGTACTTCCTGGCGTCGAAATCGCCCAGCTCGTTGCGGAAAAACGGGATCGATCCTATAACGCGCTTCACCCTGCTCGACGAGACCTGTATGCCGAGCTCGCGCGCCTGCTGCAGCTGGAGCCTGTCGAAGATGAGCGCCCTCAGGATGTGGTCATGGGCCTCCCCGGACGACATCTTTTTCGTCTCCTCGTTCTCGGGCATGTTGTCCCGGAAGCGCACGTACTCGAGGCTCTGTATCCTCTCCCCGTTCACTTCGGCAACCGTATTCTGCTCACTGCCCAGATGGGACAGGAAGTCAGGCATTCCGAAGGAAATGATAATAATAAGCATGAAAAAGCCGATGACGACATACCAGACCATTTTTGTAAAAGTTATTTCGCTCTTGGCCATCTCCACCTCGTATCCGGCCCCACGGGGCCGGGCGGCTCAACACCCGATAAAATCCCGTACAGAACCCGTCATATGTAAAATAAAATGTAACTGAACCGCGAATTCGCGATTTTTGTCAATTACTATCCTCTCCCGGCCCGCTCCATCAAGGATCAGGACTCTATTTCCGACTCCTCCACCAGCATGACCGGGATGCCGTCCCTCACCGGGTACTTCCTGCGGCACTCCACGCAGATGAGCTTTTCATTTTTCGCGTCGTACTCCACATCGCCCTTGCAGGCGGGACATGCCAGTATCTCCAGCAGTTTTGTGTCAATCATCGATATGCTCCGGATAAACGTGTAATCACCGCTGTTTTCATTTGAAACAGGCGCTTCTTCTGTTGTCCACAACAATTACAGGCGGGCCGGATTAAATCAGCCCCGTAAATCATTATAGGATGGGTCGGGCATTTGACAAGTATTATTCCGGCGCATCAGCAAAAATCGCCCGCACATTCAGGCGCAGTGACGCAACCGGGAAAAGAACTTGCGCTTTCACGCCCCCGCGAATACATTGGGGGAGTGCGGGCCCCGCGCGCGCACGAAACATTGAAAAAATATATAATCCGGATTATAATTAATCATTATGGACGGCGCCGCGCGCTCCCGCGCGTGGTGTTTTTAAGCGGGTGGGAGATGTTTGATTTCAGGGACCACATCGGGCGCGAGCACATTGAAGGCGGCGCAATACTCAATGACGCTTCCGGCATGGAAGACGACATCGCGCGCGATATCGACAACCTCTTCCTGAACAGGTTCAGCCGTCTTTATATGGTGGACCGGTTCAAGCGCAGCCCGCACAATATCGAGATCGTCTATCCGCGAGTTCCATACCCGGGGCGCAAACCGCTGATCAAGGGGCCCGACCATATCCGCTTTCTGCTGTCGCTGTACCCGCGCGTTACGGACTTCGAGAATGTCGAAAAAATCGTGCTGAGACCGCGCTACATCGAGGCGGGCAGCATCGAACTGCTGGCGCTGTACCTGCGAAG
>CAZPZJ010000047.1:5371-7116 GCA_964591055.1 uncultured Leptospiraceae bacterium | reverse complement strand
ACGGCGAATCAAGCCACCGCTATCTCAACGAGATTTCCTTCTTTTACTCCCGGCAGGGATATTGATGTTTCCGGTCGACTATCACATTCACACCCCTCTCTGCGGGCACGCCGACGGAACGCCCGAGGACTTCGCGGAGGCCGCAATCGCGGCGAACGTCGCCGAAATCGGCTTTTCGGACCACGCGCCCCTGCCGGAGCCGCTGCGCGCCGGCATCACCATGTCGACGGATGAAATCGAAAACTACCTCACCCTGGTTCAGGACGCGAAGGAGCGCTACGCCGGACGGCTCTCCGTCAAAATCGGCCTGGAAGTGGACTACCCACTGCACGCATCGTTTCCCCGATGGTATTTCTCCGATCCGAGGTTCGACTACCTGATCGGCTCATGCCATTTCATCGACGGGTGGGGATTTGACAACCCGGATCACGCCGCCGAATTCGACCGTCGCGACGTCAATGCCGTGTACCGGCGGTACTTCGAGATACTGCGCAATCTGGTGCAGTCGAACCTCTTCAACATCATCGGGCACATAGATCTCGTGAAGAAATTCGGGCACCGCGCGACGGGAAACTGTTCCGACGCGATTCGAGCGATCTTCTCCCCGCTGCCCGAAAACGTCGCTGTCGAGATCAACACGTCGGGACTGCGCAAGCCCGTGCGGGAGATGTACCCCTCGCGCGAGATACTCGGCGTGCTGTTTGAGCGCAACGTGCCCGTCACGCTCGGTTCCGACTCCCACACGCCGTGCGAAGTGGGGTACGAATTTTACCAGGCCCTCTCCGCCATCAAAGACGCCGGTTACCGGAAGATTTCAGGATTCGTGAAGAGAAAGAGGTTCGATATCACGCTGTGAGAATTCCCGCATTATGAATGCCCTCCCGTCACCCGCGCTGTCGATGCAGGAGGGCGTTTTTCGCCTCGGGTTGCTGGGCCGGAACGGCAACGCCATCGACTATTCCCGGCCCCCGGCCGAAATCAGGCGCGCCGAAAAAAAGCTCATCGGCCAAATCACCGGGATCGATCATCGGAGCATCGTCATGCTGGAGCAGGTCCACGGCGATTCCATCATCACGGTTGACCGGCTCCCGGACGAGGACCTTCCCTGGATCGGAAACGCCGACGCGCTCATCACCGCAATCCCCGGCGTGTGCCTTGTCATCCGAACCGCCGACTGCGTCCCGCTGTTTCTGATTGACCCCGTGAGGCGGCTGCTCGGCGCCGCACATTCGGGATGGAGGGGATGCAGGCTCGACATCGCGGGTCTGCTTGCGCGCCGCATGAAGAGCGATTACGGATGCGTGAGCGCCGACCTGCGCGCGTTCATATTCCCGGCGATAGGAAAGCGCTCATACGAGGTGAGCGACGACGTGGCTGCGTTCTTTCCGGACGACACCGTACGCCGCGGCGGAAAGGTGTTCGTGGACCTTCAGGGAAGTGTTGCGCGCTCCCTTTCGGGCGAGGGGATCACCCCGGATCACATGACCATCGTGGAGGACTGCACGCTCGCCTGCAACGACCGGTACTTTTCGCACAGGGCGGGAGACGGCGGCAGAAACCTGAATTTCGGCTTTATGGAAGGCCGACAATAGGCGCCGCTACCCGCAGCGGGAAAACCCGCAGTGGCGGCACACCGAACAGCCGCCCTCGAACTCCAGGGGTCCGTGGCAGTCCGGGCACACCCCTACCATCACCACGTCGCTGTCCTTTCCATTGGTTTCCGCGTTGATCTTCGCAACCTCAGT
>CAZPZJ010000047.1:0-5271 GCA_964591055.1 uncultured Leptospiraceae bacterium | reverse complement strand
ACCTCGAGCACCTGCGACTCACGCGACCCGTCGCGGTACACGGTGACGCCCTTGCAGCCGAGATCGTGGGCAAGCAGGTAGGCCTTTTCAATATCATCGCGGCTGGCGGTGTTCGCGAAATTCACCGTCTTCGACACCGCGTTATCGACATACTTCTGGAAGGCGGCCTGTATGCGGATGTGCCACTCGGGCGACACGTCGTGCGCCGGGACGAACACGCGGCGCAGGTCTTCCGGAAATTCCTCAACGTCGTGCAGCGATCCGCTTTTCGCGACCCGCCGCATCAGCTCTTCCGAGTAGAGATCCCGCTCCTTCACGATCTCCTCGAAGAGCGGGTTGCTTTCCACGAGGACATCGTTGTCCATGACGTTGCGCACGTACGCCAGCGCGAAGAGCGGCTCGATCCCGCTCGACGTTCCCGCGATGATGCTGATGGTGCCGGTGGGAGCGATGGTGGTGGTGGTCGCGTTGCGAAGGGGCGCCTCCCCGCGAGCGGCGAACTCCGACAGGTGGAAATTGGGAAACTCGCCCCGCGCCTTCGCAAGCTCCCTTGAAGCCTCCCTCGATGCCTCCTGTATGGCGGACATGATCCTCTCAGCGATACGAACCGCCTCATCGCTGTCGTACGGGATGCCCAGCCTGACCAGCATGTCGGCGAACGCCATCACGCCCAGGCCGATCTTGCGATTGGCCTTCGTGTTCCCGCTGATGGCTTCCAGGGGGTAGCGGTTCATGTCGATCACGTTGTCCAGGAAATGGACGGCCAAACGGGTGATCGACCTGAGTTTGTCGAGGTTGACCGCGCACGCGCCGTGCCGGCGATCGAGCGCCTCAAGCAGGTTGATGGAGCCCAGGTTGCACGACTCGTTGGGGAGGAGCGGCTGCTCGCCGCAGGGATTGGTGCTCTCGATGAGGCCCACCTTCTTCAGCATGTTTTCCCGGTTGATGCGGTCGATGAAGACGATGCCGGGCTCGCCGTTGAGCCACGCCATGTCGACTATCAGGGAGAACACATCCCGGGCGCGGAGCTTCGAGACGACGGCGCCCGTGCGCGGGCTGACGAGATCGTACTCGGAATCGCTTTTCACCGCGCTCATGAAATCGTCGGTGAGCGCCACCGAACAGTTGAAGTTGGTCAGCTGCGTGTTGTCCTTTTTTGCCTGAATGAATTCAAGGATGTCGGGATGGTTGACGTTCAGGATGGCCATGTTGGCCCCGCGCCGCGTGCCCCCCTGCTTGACCGTTTCGGTGGCGGCGTTGAAGATGCTCATGAACGACACCGGCCCGCTCGACACGCCGGCTGTGGAGCGCACCACGTCGTTTTTCGGCCGGAGGCGCGAGAAGGAAAATCCGGTGCCGCCGCCGCTTTTGTGGATGAGCGCCATGTTTTTTATCGCGTCGAAAATGCCCTCCATGGAATCTTCGACCGGCAGCACGAAGCAGGCGGCAAGCTGACCCAGCGGCCTTCCCGCGTTCATCAGCGTGGGGGTGTTGGGAAGAAATTCAAGGCGCGACATCATGCCGTAAAACTCACCGGCCAGCGCCGCAACCTCCTCGTCGCTCGATCCGTAGCCGTAGTCGGCCGATGCGATGAATTTCGCCACCCGCTCGAACATCTCCCCCGGGGTTTCGATGATGCGCCCTTCCTCGTCGCGTGCGAGATAGCGCTTTTCAAGGACAAGTTTGGCGTTCCCGGTGAGGCGCGGCTCCTTCCGGTCGGATATTCTGATCTCAGCCCAGTTGCGCTCAACAGAATTTTTCATTACAGGCACGATGGCATCTCCTGTGCATATGTATGATAATCAGACGGCAGCAAAGTATCAATGAAAAAGGGAGGCTGCGCCCCGCCTATCGGCAGGACACGACCGATTCGAAAAACTGCGCAAACAGGTATTGCGAATCGTGGGGTCCGGGATTCGCCTCGGGATGGTATTGCACCGAAAACATGGGAAGCCGCCTGTGGCGCAGTCCCTCGATTGTGCCGTCATTGAGGTTTACGTGCGTCACCTCGACCTCGGCGACCCGCTTCATGGAATCATAGTCAACCGCAAAACCGTGGTTCTGGGAAGTGATCTCCACCTTTCCGGTGGACAGGTTTTTCACCGGCTGATTGCCGCCCCGGTGCCCGAACTTGAGCTTGTAGGTGGCGCCGCCGAGCCCGAGCCCCATGATCTGGTGGCCAAGGCAGATGCCGAAACAGGGAATTCCCTCTTTTGCGATATCCCCGACAAGCTCTTTCGCGCCGGGGACGGCGGCCGGATCACCGGGGCCGTTGGAAAGGAAAACTCCACGCACCCTGTCGGCCAGCAGCGTCCCGAGCCGCGTGGCGCCCGGATACACCCTCACGGAAAAACCCGCCCGCTCAAGCAGGCGCAGGATGTTTCGCTTCACCCCGTAATCCACCACGCCGACCAGCGGCCGTGAAGGGCCCTGCTCGCCGAAATCGTACGGTCGCTCGCAGGTTACGCCGCCGGTGAGGTCAAGCCCCTCCATCTTCGGGTGGGAAAGCAGCCTCTCGGCGGCCCCCCTCGTGTCAAAGAAAATGCCGCCACGCAGAGCGCCCTTGTCGCGGATGTGGCGGGTCAGTTTTCTCGTATCGACGCCCTCGATAGCCGGCGCGCCGTGTTCGGCGAGGTACTGCCCCAGCGAGGAGGTGGCGCGGTAATTGGAGTAAGTCTTTGCGTACTCCTTGACCACAAAACCCGCCACCTGCACCCGGTCCGATTCGACGTCTTGCGCATTTACGCCGTAGTTGCCGATCATCGGGTAGGTCATCGCCACGATCTGCCCGCTGTAGGACGGATCGGTGAGCACTTCCTGATAACCGCTCATCGAGGTATTGAAGACCACCTCGCCCATGCTTTCCGCTTCGGCGCCGAAGTTTGTCCCTTCGAAGACGGCGCCGTCCTCCAGTATAAGAAAAGCCTTTCGGGCCATTTTTTCTCCTTCCACCGTATGACTTTTGAAGGCGGCACAGGTTACGTGCGCCACCCTCGGACCCATGTCACTTCACCGATCATTTCGTTTCAGTATAGCCCGGACCTTAAGGAATTCAGGGGGCTCTGTCAAATAATTATTTACCGCATCACCGCTATTTACATGGCGGAAACACCCGGAATCATCACCGCTCACATAACACTGGCCCGCGTTCACAGTTACGAAGATAAAATGTATTGACAGGTTCCGGAAATATAAACATGGTTCAACTTGTAATATATATAAAAATTTTTATTAGCATTTAAGGAGAAGAAGATGACACACAGAGAAGAGTACAAACAGAAATTGCGGACCGCCGAAGAAGTCGCCGCCATGGTGAAGACGGGGGACGTCATCAAATACGGCTACTTCAACGGCAAGCCCCAGATGCTCGACAAGGCGCTTGCCGCACGGCACGCGGAACTTCGGGACATACTGATAATCGCAGCGGCGATGGTCCCGCCGGTCCCGGAAGTGATTCAGCACAAGGACTCGTTTGTCTACCATGACTGGCACTGGTCCAAACTCACCCGCATGATGCGGAACGTGTACGACAACATCATCTACGGGCCGGTGATGTACCACATCTGCGAGCACTTTATTCGCTCAGGCGAGGTTGCCAACTTCAGGGATCCCTTCCCCTGGATTTGGCAGCAGGTGGGGCCGATGGATGAGAACGGTTTCTTCAATTTCGGGCCCAGTTGCTCGGAGTCCCTTTCGGCAATCGAAGTGGGCAACAGAGTGGCGATCGAAGTGGTTCCAAGCATGCCGCGCTGCCTTGGCGGCAACCACGAAGCGGTGCACGTCTCCCAGGTCGACTTCATCGTTGAGGCGCCCGAAAGCCAGACGATTTTCGCGGTTCCGGAAATACCCGCGCCCACAGAAACTGAAATGAATATTGCGCAGCACATCCTGACCCACGTCAAGGACGGGTGCTGCATTCAGCTTGGCATCGGCGGCCTGCCCAATGCAATCGCCTCCTGCCTCAAACACACGGACCTGAAAGATTTGGGAATACACACAGAGCTGTTTGTTGACGCCTGTATCGACCTGATCGAATCAGGTCAGGCAAATGGAACCAAGAAACAGATTGACCGCTTCAAAGCGGTTTACACATTCGCCATCGGCACCCAGCGCCTGTACGACTACATGCATAATAATCCCGCCATCGCCACTTACAATGTCGAATATACCAACGATCCCCGGATCATCGCGGCAAACGACAATTTCATCAGCATCAACCAGGCGCTGCAGGTTGACATGAAATGCCAGGTGAGCGCGGAAAGCATGGGGACAACCCATATCACCGGCAACGGTGGCATGGTGGATTACACTATCGGCGCCCAGTGGTCGAAGGGAGGCAAGAGCTTCATCTGCCTGCCATCCACCCGCGTGGACAAGGACGGCAAGCTGCAGTCGCGCATCGTTGGAGCGTTCCAGCGCGGCACCGCGACCACCATCACGCGGCACATGGTGGACTACATCGTCACCGAGAACGGCTGCAAGAAAATGCGCGGTCAGAACGAGTGGCAGGTCGCTGAGAACCTCATAGAGCTGGCCCATCCGCAGTTCCGTGAGGACCTCATCAAAGAAGCAAACGATCTGAAAATCTGGAACCGGACGGCGAAGATAGGATAGCGTCAGGCGGCATTTCAGAGCAGACTTCTATGAATTGCCGGGGGGCGCACGCCCCCCGGTTTTTTAAGCATCTGAAAAATCCTCCAGCCTTAAAGCACATATCCTCTTAACAAAATATTCTTTATCGTGCAGGCATGAAAATGCTTTCACGTGTGCAGAATCGTTTTTCCCTGTAAAAAAACCTGCTCCGGGGGCATTGAAACCATGCTGACGTTTTCCTGTGGATTTCAGGGAGATTGCGAACATGAATCAAACAGGGAAGAAAAAAGTTGTTGAAGAAATATTCAGGAAATGTATGATAAAATGAAAACTACACTGAAGAGGTTTTGTTCAATACAACTGTTTCATGAGGGACTTGTTCCGCAAGGCAGACCTTCCAATCAATATCAACCGGAGGTGGAAATATGGCAAGAAAGGGTGTTTTTATCGTTGTTGGTTTGATATTTTTAACAGTAAGCGGTGTATTCGTATTTAAAAGCGTATCGTTTATAAGCAATTCAACCGAAGTCGACGCGAGGGTTGCATCTGTCGATTCAAAGATTCATACCGGAAAGAAGATGTCGAGATCCGTTGTGTACAGGCCAACATTTGAATTCAAAGACGCACAAGGAAGAGACGTTACGGCAACGACTTCAGAAACATCGAGAAATTACCGTT
>CAZPZJ010000046.1:12459-20207 GCA_964591055.1 uncultured Leptospiraceae bacterium | reverse complement strand
GGCGCGCCCTCCTGACGATGAGGGAATGACAATTGACGGGGGATACTTCTGGCTGGTCGACGTGCAGTACCCGGCAGGTGACGGCGCGGAGCGGCGGTTCGTTGTTCGCGATGTCAAGGTGCATGTGTTCTCGGCGTCGGAGCCGAAGGGCTGGATCGTCAAGGTGGTCCACGAGGCGGGCAATCCGCGAAACGCCTTCGTGGACGTGCCCGAGGACAGGGGAAAACCGGCAATTTTTCTGGTGCGGGGGATCATCGCGATGGTGCTGGGCGTCGGGGCGTGGTGGGCGGTCGGCCGGTTCCTTCACGGGTGATTGCCCGGGGAGGCGGGAAAGCTCAGCCCATTTCAAACAGGATTGCAACGGTACGATGTGAATGCGTTTTTAACCGGAAGAGCGGTGATTTGATTTGTCCGTGCCGTATTGCGCATTCAATGAATGCGAGGGAATAAATGGCAGGTGAAGGAGGCCGGGATGAGCGGATATATTGGAAGGTACGTCGTGATTGACCTCTCCAGCGGCAAGCATGAGATCGTAAGCCCCGGCGACGATTTTTACAGGAAGTACCTTTCCGGCTACGGCCTTGGGGCGGCCGTGATCACCATGCGGCAGAAACCGGGGACCGATCCCCTGTCGCCCGAAGCCCATGTTGGCTTCTGCTCCGGGCTGCTCACGGGCACCGGCGCTTATTTCTCGGGCCGGTTCATGGTGGTCGGGAAATCGCCCCTTACCGGGGGGTGGGGCGACGCTAACTCCGGGGGAAAACTCTCCGTAGAGATCAAGAAAGCCGGCTTTGACGCCGTCTTTTTCACCGGCAGGGCAAAACACCCGGTCTGGGTGTCCATCGTTGATGGCGATATCCGCATTAACGACGCGAAGCGACTCTGGGGTAAAGACACGAATGAAACTGAAGAGGCGATCCGCAAAGCGCTGGGTGACGGAAAGGCGCAGGTCGCCTCGATCGGCAAAGCCGGCGAAAAGCTTTCATTGATCTCCGGCATCGTGACCGACGGGGGTCGCATCGCCGCGCGCTCGGGGCTGGGCGCCGTCATGGGCAGCAAGAAGCTCAAGGCGCTGGCGGTCAGGGGGACGGGCGATGTTCGGGTGGCCGACCCGGAAAAGATGAAGGCGATGAACCGGAAGTTCCTCAGGGGATTCAGGAAGGTCAATCCGGTAGACAGGCTCATGCTGAAGGGGCTCAACTTCTTCGCGCGGATCATAGCCCGCACGGGAGTTTCAGTCCCGAGCCAGCCGTCCACCGTCAAGGAAATCATGCGGACCTACGGCACTTCGGGGCTCACGGTCTACTCCGGAATGACCGGTGACTCTCCGATCAAAAACTGGACCGGGGTGGGGTACAGGGAGTTTCCCGGCAGTCACTGTCTCTCCGATAAAAGCGTCATCGCCATCCAGAAAAGGAAATACGCGTGCCAGTCCTGTCCCATGGCCTGCGGCGGAATTATTGAAATAAGGAAGGGCCGCTACGGCGGCACCCTGGGGCACAAGCCCGAGTACGAAACCCTCTGCTCGTTCGGAGGCCTTGTCCTTCATGACGACCTGGACACCATCGTCGAGATCAACGAGCTGTGCAACCGCGAGGGGATCGACACCATCTCGGCGGGCGGGGCCGTGGCGTTCGCCATCGAGTGCTTCAAAAAAGGCATCATCAGCAGGGAGGATACGGGCGGGCTCGACCTCGACTGGGGCAGGTCGCATGAAATACTGAAGCTCACTGAAATGATCATCAACCGCGAGGGTATAGGCGATGCGCTGGCGGACGGGGTGAAGAGGGCCGCGGCTGGGCTCGGGCGTGGCTCCGGCGAATATGCGGTGCATGCCGGCGGGCAGGAGCTCCCCATGCACGATTCCCGGCTTGACGCGGGCATGGGGATTGCCTACCAGTGCGAGCCCACTCCCGGAAGGCACACCATTTCATCGTACCTGTACGCACATCTTTACCGCACCACAAAGCGCCTGCCGGGCGTGAAGCGGCTGATCCGGGCGGCGCATGGCAGGGACGGGAAAAAGGTGGCGCTGTACACGGGAACCACCATCCTGATGCAGATCATCAACGGCGCGGGAGTGTGCGAGTTCGGCGTCATGTGCTCGGACCTGCCGCTCACGGACTATCTTAACGCGGTCACCGGGTGGGGCCTGGACAGGGACGAGTACATGAGGATCGGCGAGAGGATCCTTTCCCTGCGCAAGGCGTTCAATGTGCGCGAGGGATTGAGGCCCGGCGATTCGCTGCTGCATCCACGGGCGGCCGGGATCCCGCCCCTGTCCTCGGGCCCGCTTAAGGGGAAAAGCGTTGATATGGACAGGCTCCAGGCGGTGTTCTTCTCGCTGATGGGATGGGACCCCTCCACAGGCGGGCCCACAAGGGAGAAGATGGCGGAGCTTGAAATAGCGGAGCTCTTTTCCTGAAAAAGAAATGGCGCAGTGATGTACTCATTTTCGGGCAGGTTGGCTGTCGCGATCATCGCCTTGCCGCGGCTGCACTCTATTTTTTTGGTCTGAGGATAATACACGTGGTGGTGGCGTGAGCGTAGAGAACGCCCTTGCCGTCCCTGACCTCGGCGTAGCCGGTTGCTATCTTTCCCCCTGAATGTATTATCCGACCGGTGCAGGTCAGCGTGCCTGTTTCAACCTTCGCCGCCTTTACATAGGTGACCTGGAGGTCGACAGTGGAATATCCCGTTCCTGCGGGGAGCGTGGTCTGTATGGCGCTCGCCATGGTGGAGTCCATCAGTGTGGCGAACAGCCCGCCGTGCACCATCCCTATCGGATTGTAATGGTATTCCGAAGGAGTGACCTCGAACGTGACTTCGCCGTGTTTGATTTCCCGGATCCTGAAATCCATGAGAAGCCCGATCGGGGGAGGGGGAACGGCGCCTGCCTCAACCTCTTTCAGGTAATCGAGTCCGTTCATGGTCATTGCCTTTGCAGCTCCGATCATCGGATCTTCCCATCTGATAGTTCTGCTCCTGACGGCGCAGGGCGGGGAGATCGTATTCACGGGTGTTGTCATGTCAATTCCTCGTTGGTGTAATTTGTTACCGGGCTACTGCAAGTCGCCGCAGCGGGGTGTTATTCTGTGCATGCGTTATATGCTCATCTCAAGCACGGTTCGCACTGTGTCAGGGCTGACAGCGCCGTTTTCCCCGAGCTTTGTTATCCCGTGCGCCTTCAGGCTTCCGATTATTGCATCAATGACCTCACCACCAAGGCCATGGTCCGAGAAACGGGTTTTCATACCCATGCGCCTGAAGAAGTTTCCGGTGTTTGAAATCGCAAGGGATATCCTTTCGTCTTCGGGCAATGAAGCGTCGATGTCCCATACTCTCCGGCCGTACTGTAAAAGCTTTGCCTTCTTTGCCTCCTTCATCACTTCAAGCATTGACGGGAATACAATGGCGAGCGTCTCCGCATGGTCAAGCCCGTAGAGCGCGGTGATCTCGTGCCCGATCATGTGCGTCGACCAGTCCTGCGGGACTCCGCACCCGATAAGCCCGTTGTACGCCATGGACGCGGACCACATGATGTTGGCGCGGACATCGTAGTTTTCCCTGTCCTCAAGGGCGATCGGCCCTTCCTCGATGAGTGTGGAAAGAAGACCTTCGGAAAAGTGGTCCTGTACTTTTGCTCCGGCCGGGAATGTCAGATACTGCTCCATGACGTGAATAAAGGAGTCAACCACGCCGTTGGCGATCTGCTTTTCGGGGAGCGTGTAGGTGTACACCGGATCAAGGATCGAGAATGCGGGAAAGAGGGCGGGCCCGAAAAACGGCAGTTTGGTCCGGGTGGCCTTTCTGGTGATAACCGCGCCTCCATTCATCTCTGATCCGCTTGCAGGAAGGGTCAACACGACGCCGAAGGGCAGGGCCTTTCTCACTGCGCGGTTGTCTGTCACCAGCTTCCATGGATCGTCATGGGAATGCGGAACGGCGGCCGCGATGAACTTGACGCCGTCTATCACGGAACCTCCGCCGGCTGCCAGGAGAAAATCGTATCCTTGGGCCCTGATGTGCTCCACTGCCTTCATCAGCGTTTCGTACGTGGGATTGGGCTCTATTCCTCCAAACTCTCCCGTCTCGAATTCCTTCAGCTCCTCCTGTATTCTATCGAACAGGCCGGTTTTTTTAATGCTCCCTCCTCCATAGCAGATCAGCACTTTAGCTCCCGGGGGGATTTCCTTTGGCAACCTTTTGATTTCACCTTTGCCGAATAATACTCTGGTTGGATTTGCGAACTGAAAGTTATTCATGTTATTCGCTCCTTGTGGTTGTATAATGTATGTTTGCCCGATGCTTAAAATATACCGAACGGTATATTTATCTTTAAAACTTTAAGCTTTCATTTTCTCAATAAGAGACACCAGAAAATCGGACGCATCGTCGATGTGCTTCCGCTCGTTCATGATCTTTGACAGCATTATACTCCCTTCGATCAGCGATATGAAGAGGTTTGTAAACAGCTTTGTTTCGGGAGAGGATTTGAGCTCCCCCTTCCGGATTCCTTCATCGACAATCGTGTTAATGGAATTCTGCCACATCGTGATGAATTTTCTGATCTTCTTCCTGGCGTCGCCGCTGCCGTCGTCATAATCGACGGCTGCATTGATGACGGGACATCCTCCGGCATTGCTGATTATTTCATAGAAAAGGCTGTATGATCGGGCGAAACCGACAAGCTTGTCATACGAACCGGATCTGTCCTTTACATTTGAAAAAATGATTATTGAGGCCAGCTTGAGGTTGTGGTCCAGCACTGCAAGGGCGAGATCGTCCTTGTTTTTGAAATGGCCGTATATTGCACCCTTGGAAAGGCCGGTGTTCTCAATGATATCCGACAGGGATGTTCCCGCGTATCCCTTTTTGTTGAAAATTGTCGAGGATGTTTCAAGGATATGGTTTTTTGTCTGTTGTGCCTTGTCCATGGAATTATAATATACCGATCGGTATATTATTCAATATTTTTTCCTGAATTCCTGAAAAATATTCATTTATGCAGGATTAACCGATGCGAACACATGCGCTTCCCGGCTGAGTGAGATGTGACTGATGATTTCATCGCTAGGCGGTTTCCGGGATGCTGTATGCGTGCAGTGGTGCCGGCCGGGCAACCGGCGGATCAAGGAAAGCGCCGGCATTGCGGAAAAAGGGCATGTCATATTTTGAATTTGAGAGTTCCTTTCGTCCCATTGTCGCTTACAATAGTAAACGATCCCTGCAGTTGCCCGGCGAGCATTCCTGCGAGGGTAAGTCCGAACCCTGTAGAGGAGTCCATGGTGAATCCCTCCGGAAGGCCATTGCCGTTGTCCTGAATGGTGAGGGTCGCCTCTTTCGCGGTGTGATCAAGCGCAATGGTGATGCGCCCGTCCTCGCGTCCGGTGAACGCGTATTTCATAATATTGGTGAGCAGCTCGTTGATGATGATTCCGAGAGGAAACAGTTTTGCGGAAGAAAGGCTGAAATCGGCGATCCGCCTGTCCACGGTGATGTGCGCCTGCTCGGGGTAGAGGGCGATGATTGAGTTGATAAGGCTTTCAATGTAATCCCGGGCCGGCGCTTCCCTGTATTTCTCATCGACCAGCAGCTTTTCATACAGCACACGCATGCTGGACACCCGTGAAATGGTGTCCTTCAGCGCCATCTGAGCCTCGGAAGAGTGGCATGATTGCGACTGTAATGACAGGAGGCCGGAAATGGCGGCGATGTTGTTCTTGATCCGGTGATGGATTTCTTTGAGGAGCGTTTCCTTCTCGGATAACAGTGTTTCCGCAGTCTGTTTTGCTTTCCTGATTCTTATCAGGAAAAAGTTGGATACAATGGCGAATATGATAATTCCAGTCAGGACAAAGCCGTACATGATAAGCAGAAGTGTTCTGTTGCGCTGTACGCCTGTCACGTCTCTGATCCTGGATACCAGTACCGCTCTGTTTTCGAACAGCATGGGATACGAACTCACTTCCACGTCTCTGATCCTGCCGTCTGCAAGCCTGTGGCGGAAATTGAAGAAGTTCCTGTTTTCCGATCTGGCTTTCTGCATCTCCTTTTGTATCTCTTCAGCAGGTAAAATATTGATTTCGGTGATGTTCATTCCGGAAAGGTCCGGATATCCATAATAGCACTGCGCGCCCCGGCTTTGTTCCAGAATGATTCCGTTGTCGGGATTAATCATGAGGATTACAGTACTGGAATTGCGCAGGGCTTCCAGTGGAAAATATATACGGCTTTCGCCGGTATCGCCCGCGGCGGCAGTGACGCCCGTCAGTATGAGAAGAATCGGTAAGAGTTTTTTCATGCCCGGCCTCGGATTGGGGATCGTATGCCAACTCGTCTATAGTATCGCCAAAAATGCGGTTCCGTCAAGGATGATTTCAGGGAGGCGGTTTCAGCTTCCGGATATCAAATTCTTTGCTGTGAAACGGTTGACTGTTCTCTCAATTCGCGTTACAATTCCGGAAGGGTATGGGTGATAGAGGAGAGGGGACATTGAAAGCTGTGAGGCATTACAGGGTCATCATCATCGGGACGGGGCCGGCGGGCCTGGGCGCGGCGTATCATCTCGCCGAACACGGCGTGTCGGATGTGCTTGTGCTTGACCGCTCCCGAATCTGCACGGGCGGGCTTCGCAACGACTGCAAGCAGAACTACACCTACCCCGTGGGCTTCCCGGAGGACCTGTGGACCAGGGAAGAGGCCGAAGAGCTCCTGGCCGTGGTGGCATCACACCTCGAACCCGAATACGAAATCCACGGCGGCATTGAACAGTACGCCAGGCGCGCGGACAAGCTTGGCGTGGCGATGCCGGTGATCAGGCAGGCCCACGTGGGCACCGACCGCTCACCGGCGCTCATCCGCCGGCTCATCGGAGAGATCGAGCGGCGCGGAGTCGAGGTGGCGCTCGAGACCGAGGCGGAGGCGCTGGACCATGCGGCGAAGGAGATCAGCATCGCACCGGGCGGCGAGCGCATCGGCTTTGAAAGCCTGGTGATTGCGCCGGGGAGGGCGGGCTACGAGTGGCTCCAGCGCTGCATGAACGGCATGGGCGTGGAATACTCGGACAACGTGGTGGACGTGGGGATACGGGTCGAGGCGCGGGAGGAGAACTTTCCCATCGTGCGCGACTACTACGATCCCAAGTTTCTCTTCCCCAACAGGGTGCGCACGTTCTGCACCAATTCCGGCGCGGCCTTCGTGGTCAGGGAGAAGTACAGGAACTACTACTCGGTGAACGGGCACGCCCTGTCCAGGGAGCGCCCCTCCAACGGGCTTGTGAATGTGGCCATGCTCAAGACGATCACCCTCACCGACCCGGTGGTGAGCGGCCACCAGTTCGCCGACGTGCTGGGGCAGATGGCGATGCGGCTTTCCGGAGACAGGCCCATGATGCAGCGGGTGGGGGATTTCCGCATGGGCAAGCGCTCCAAGGAATCGACCTTCAACGACGACCTGTACGACTTCGAGCCCACGCTGAAGAGCGCAACCCCGGGCGACATCAGCCTTGCCGTGCCATCGAAAATACTGCGCGATATCTGGCGATCGCTCAAGATGCTCGACACGATCGTGCCGGGGATACTGCACCCCTCGACCATCCTCTACTACCCCGAGATCAAGACCTACGCGAACCGCCCGAATTTTATTGACCGGAGCTTTCGCGTCCTTGACGGCATTTACATCATAGGAGACGGCGCGGGCACCAGCCGCGGCATCACCGCGGCATGGGCTTCGGGAATCAGGGCGGC
>CAZPZJ010000046.1:4452-12359 GCA_964591055.1 uncultured Leptospiraceae bacterium | reverse complement strand
GGGCTTGAAAACCTTGCGAAAAGGACATCGTACGTGTTCATATCCAACCACATGAGCAACCTCGATCCGCTGGCCGTGGCGCGCTCGATTCCCAACACGCTCAAGTTCGTCGCCAAAAAATCGCTCGCGCGCATCCCCGTGTTCGGCTGGGCCGCGAAGCTCGCCCGGATGATCTTCATCGACCGCGCCGACAGCGCGGCCGCGATCGAGACGATCAACCGCTACATCAAGGATCTGAAAAACGGCATCAGCGCGTTCTTCTTCGCTGAGGGCACCCGCAGCGTCAACGGCGCCATGAAGCCTTTCAAGAAGGGAGGCATCGTCTTTGCGATCAAGGCGCAGCTTCCCATCGTGCCGGTAACCATTCTCGGCAGCAACCGCCTCATGCCGAAGAACAGCGTGCGGATCAGGGCGGGGATCATGCGGATCATCGTGGGCAGGCCCATCGAGACCAGGGGATTCACGCTCAGGGACCGCGACCTGCTCCTCAAAAAAGTGGAAAGCGTCATCCGTGCAACACTCGAGGTGAAAGCGGGAGAGATGAGCTCGTAATGCGCAGGGCGGGGATGTCAGAGCATGTCGGTGGGGTCGATGTCGATTTCAAGATATAGTCCGCCGCCCGCCGCTGCGCTGCGGCATGAGCTGATGAGCGAGCGGATGGCGGCGGCGTCCGCGCTTTTCAGGATCAGGTGGTGGCGGAAGTTGGCGGCGATCTTCTCAAGCGGCGCGGGGGCCGGGCCGAGAATGCTCACGGGCGATCCGGTGCGTTCGATTTCAGCGCGCATCGCGCGCGCGAGCGAGTCGGCTGCCTCGATGACCTTCCGCTCGTGCTTGCCCCGCACCAGCACGCGTGCCAGCCTGGCGAAGGGAGGGTATGCGAGCGCCTTCCTGAGCGAGAGCTCGAAATCTGCGAAGCCGTCGTAATCGTGTCTGGTGAGGAACTTCAGCATCTCGTTGCCGGGATTCAGGGTCTGCACCACCACCCGGCCCTTCGCCTCGCCCCGCCCGCACCGTCCCGCCACCTGGGTGAGCAGCGCGTAAATGCGCTCCGGCGCCCTGAAGTCCGGCAGCGAAAGGCCTATATCCGCGAACAGCACGCCCACCACCGATACGCGGTGGAAATCGAACCCCTTCGACACCATCTGCGTGCCCAGCAGGATGTCGATTTTACCCGACTTCATGTTGGCCACCAGGTCGTATGACGAATTCTTCTGCCGGGCGCTGTCCTGGTCAAGGCGGAACACGCGTGCGCCGGGGAATGCTTCCGCGACGGCCTCTTCCATGCGCTGGGTCCCTGAGCCCACTGTGTCAAGCGTGTCGTGGCCGCAGTGGGGGCAGGCGGCGGGCTTTTCAGCGCTGAAGCCGCAGTAGTGGCACAGGAGAGAGCCTCCCCTGTGGAGCGTGAGCGCGATGCTGCAGTAGGGGCAGTTCAGCGGCTCGCCGCATTCGGCACACACGATGAAGGGTGAAAATCCCCTGCGGTTCAGCAGGTAGATGGCCTGATGCCCGGCGTCGATTGCCCTTTTGGTGAGCACCTTGAGCTCGGCGGAGATCAGGTCGGCGGGCCTGCTTGCATGCTCGAGCTTCACGATGCTGATCTGCGGAAGGTCCGCGCCGCCGAAGCGGCTTTTCAGGCGGTGAAGGCCGAACATGCCCTTCCGGGCCGCGTGCAGCGATTCCATGGAGGGAGTGGCCGATCCCATGACGAGCAGCGCGCCTTCCTGCGAGGAGCGGAACGCGGCGATGCGCCTCGCGTTGTAGCGCGGGGTCGAGTGCTCCTTGTACGACTGGTCGTGCTCCTCGTCGACGATGATCATGCCCAGCGAAGGGCACTGCATGAACACGGCCGAGCGCGTGCCGATCGCGATTTTTGACTCCCCGCGGTAGAACCTCCGCCAGTTGTAAAGGCGCTGCGCGGCCGTCAGGCGGCTGTGGTATATCACCAGCTCGTCGCCGAAGCTGTTGTAGAGCCGCTCGAATATCTGCGACGAAAGCGATATTTCGGGCACAAGGTAGAGGACGGACCTGCCCATCTGCATGAAATGGCGCGCCAGGCTTATGTAAACCTCGGTCTTGCCGCTGCCGGTGACGCCAAAGAGCAGGTGGCCCGTCCTGCCGGATGCGTACTCTTCCAGTATCGCGCTGATCACCGTCTCCTGCCCTGCGGTGAGGGCCTTGGCGCCTTCCTCGTTGCGATCGAGGGGGATGCGGTAGCGCGGCGACGGGCGGTCGGCGGAGGGCATGGCTGCGGCGAACACCTCGCCGGGCGCGCACAGATAGGTGGATGACACATGGCGGGCAAGATCGATAAGCCGGTCGTCATACATCGGTTCGCCGTCGATGAGCTCCAGCAGCGGTTTCAGGCGGTCGGGGTCGAGGCCGGCCGGGGGCGCCTCTCGGAGGGCGATGATGAACGCGCGTGCGCTTCTCCCGTTGAAGTCGACCCGGGCCCGCATGCCGGGCTTTGCGTCCAGGCCATCGGGAACAAGGTAGGAAAACGGGCCGGCGAGGGGCGCGCCAAGAAACACTTCAGCGATCATGGCGCCGGCGCCTGCGGCGTTGCGGAAGTGCTCATGCGGGAGCCGACCAGCTTGAGCGTTTCCCAGGCCGGTTTTTTCATGTCGGGATTGTTGATGAGCGTGATCGGGTGCTCCACGGCGAACCACGTGACGCCGGGATGCGCGTCGATGATTTTCTTGAGCGGGGTAAGCTCGCCCATTACCAGCACGGTCCCGGGCGCGATGCGTTCGATTTCATCGTTCAGGATGCTCCGGCAGTTCATGAACATCTGCCCCGGCGTTGCGCCGTCCGATTCGCACTTCACGAGGCTTGTGATGTAGCATTGTGCGTACTCCACATGGATTGACGCGAGCATCTTTTTCAGCATCGTGACCGCCTGCGCCTTCAACGCCGATTTCTCCTCAGAGCTCACAAGACGCGGGGGATTGAGGACGATCATCAGCCCGTTTTCACCGGTGCCGAATGCAGGCTTATGGTCGCGCGCGCCGGGGCATTTGCCGCATGCGTCCGGGATGCCCGCCGTTTCAGCGGAATCGCTTTGGGGAGCGTGTGAGGAGCGCTCCGCGGCCCAGTCCAGCAGGAAATCCCGCTCCTCGTCGCCCCGAAACAGTACGGGTGATGAATGCATGCCGCGCGAAGCAATTTCCCTGAGGGCGGCGGCAAGTTCTATGCGCGGTGTGGCCATATCCGATCCTAAAGCCTGTCCACGTTGATATTGTACTGCTTGATCTTGCGGTGCAGGTTGGTGCGCTCGATGCCGAGCTGCTTGGCGGTCAGTGAAATGTTCCTGTCGCTGTTTTTCAGCGCGCGGATTATGAACTCCTTTTCAAACTGCTCCTTGGCCTTCTTGAATGACGATGTTTCCCTGACTACGAGGTCGTCGTAGTCGCTTGATTCGAGGTGCTTGCGGATATCGTCGCGCTCGATGACGTCCTTGGGGACCATGATCGTCAGCCGCTCCATGATGTTCTTCAGCTCCCTGACGTTGCCGGGCCACGAGTAGTCGGTGAGGTACGCGATTGCGGTCCGGTCGATCTCCTTGACTCCGAGTCCGTGCTCCTTGGCGAATTTTTCAAGGAAATACACGGCGAGCAGCGGGATGTCCTCGCGGCGCTCGGTGAGGGAGGGCACGTGGATGGGAATGACGTTGAGGCGGTAGTAGAGGTCCTCGCGGAAGCGGCTCTCCTCGATCGCGCTTTTCATGTCGATATTGGTCGCCGATATGACGCGCACGTCGACGGTGATCGTTTCGTTCCCTCCCACGCGCTCGAACTGCTGCTCCTGGAGGACGCGCAGCACCTTCGCCTGCGCGCCCGCGCTCATGTCGCACACCTCGTCAAGAAAGATGGTGCCGCGGTTTGCGAGCTCGAAGCGGCCGATGCGCCGCCCCAGCGCTCCGGTGAATGATCCCTTTTCGTGGCCGAAGAGCTCGCTTTCGATGAGCTCCTCGGGAATTGCAGCGCAGTTCACCTTGACGAACGGCTTGTCCGAGCGTGACGATTTCCTGAATATCGCCCTTGCGACAAGCTCCTTGCCGGTGCCGTTGTCGCCGGTGATGAGCACGCGCGCGTTGGTGGCGGCTGCGGTGTCGATTATGCTTTTCACCTCGGTAATTCCCGGCGAGGTGCCGATCATCTCGTCCTCGAGCATGGAGTCCTTGAGCAGCTTGACGTTCTCGCGGCGGAGGCGTATCTGTTCGAGCGCATTGTTGACCGACGTGATGATGCGCTCCATGGACGGCGGCTTTTCAAGGAAATCGAACGCGCCCATCTTTGTGGAGCGAACCGCGATGTCGATTGAGCCGTGGCCCGATATCATGATGACCGCAACGTCAGGCGTGGTCTTCTTGACCCGCTCCAGAAGATCGATGCCGTCCATGTCGGGAAGCCACACGTCGAGGAATATCAGGTCGACGTCGTTGCGGCGTAAAAACTGGACCGCCTCCTCGCCCGATTCGCCGGAGTAGACGATGTGGTTTTCGTCCTGAAGGATCGCGGTCAGCGTCTTGATGATGTTTTTCTCGTCATCGACGATCAGTATCCTTGCCATCTCCGCCCTCCTGCGCCGGAACCGGCAGCTCGATGATGAATTCGGTGCCCTCGCCGAAGCGCGAGCGGCAGAATATCCTTCCCCGGTGCTCCAGAATTATCTTTTCAACGATCGCAAGGCCCAGGCCCGTGCCGTGCTCCTTGAGCGAAAACGTGGGTTCGAAAATGCTTGAAAGGTGCTCTTCCTTTATGCCGACGCCGTTGTCCCTGATGTTCAGCCTGACCATCTTCTCTCCGGCGAAAGATGTCAACTCCGATTTGATGAAGATGTCGCCGCGGCCCTGGATGGACTCCACGGCGTTCTGGATCAGGTTGGTGATCGCCTGGCGCATGAGTATTTTGTCGATCAAAAGGTCCGGTATTGAATCGTCCAGGTTCAGGTGGAAGGCGATCCTCTCGTCGCCCGTGAAGAGGTCGACGCAGTTTTTAATCTTCCGATTGATGCTCTGCATCTCGGCTTTCATTTCCGGCAACCGCGCGAAGCGCGAGAACTCCCTCACAAGAAGCTCGAGCGTCTTGACTTCCTCGATGATGGTCTCGGTGCCGGTTCGGATTATGTTGTCGATGTCGGGGTGCTTTTCCAGGTAGCGGCGCTGGATGCGCTCGGCGGAGAGCCTTATCGGGGTGAGCGGGTTTTTGATCTCGTGAACCAGCTTGCGCGCCATGTCGCGCCATGCCTGCAGCTTCTGCGTCTGGTACATTTCGATGCGGCTCTCTTCCAGGTCGTCAACCATCCGGTTGAAGGAATTGAAGAGCAGGGTGATCTCGTCCTGGGAGCGGCGCGTCAGGTGGATGTTGAAGTTTCCCGACGCGACGTGCTTGGCAGCCTCGATGAGCTCGAACACCGGACGCGTGATGCTCTGGGAGAGAAAGAAGCTCATTGCGATTGAAAGCACAATGATTAAAATTGACAGGAGCATCAGGAAAACGCCCAATCCCGTCTGGAAATGGTGCTTGAGAAACTCCCTTTGCGTCTGCCTGGAGAGCGCTTCCTCGTACAGCGCGATGCGGGAGAAAAGGCTTACGGGCAGCTCCCTGTAGAGCACAAAGGTGATATCCCCGGCGCTGACGCGCCCCGCGGCGATGGATGTTTCGCCGATTGAAATGCTGTAGGTTTTGGGGCCGCGCACCAGGGGCATGACATCGAGCAGCCGGGAGATGCCGGCGTGGTAGCGGTCGCGAGCGGTGGCGGTGTTTGCGGGCGTCACCGTGTTGCCGCCGCCTTTGCGGCCGCGGACGCGGTACAGGAGAAGTCCGTACCCCTTTGATTCGAAGAACGGTGCGCGCAGCGCGGCCCGCTGCAGGGGCGTGGGCGGCGTTTCCGCTCCGAAAAAGGCGAGCTCGTGCTCGATGTCGCTGAATTCCCGCTGCACGCATTCATGCGCCATCGCGAGCGACTCGTCAACCTGGCGGCTTCCCCGCTCAGAGAGCATTTCCATCATGGTGTGGTTGATCAACCGGTTTGAGAGCAGAATGATCGGAAGCGACGGGATCACCGCGACAAACACAAATGCAAGCGCTATCTTGAACCGGATGCTTGAGCCCGTGTCGGGAGCGGAAGCGTATATCTTTCTACGGAATGAAACGATGATGAAGTAGACCGCGGCGATGACGGGCACGGACCCGATCAGGTAAAAAAAATAGATCCTGCTTGCGTTGTCCTCTGTCTGCGTTTTCGGGAAAAGCCCGATGATGAGTACGGCCGAGAACAGGAAGATGCCGGCGAGGAATATCACGTCCTGAATGCGGGACCTGCTGAATGACGCTTTTTTTTTGATTTTATCGAAGAACATGCCGCTCCGTTCACAAATCGCCCAGCGCCGGGCTGCGCACCCAGCCGGTGTTGAAGTCCCAGAACCCCACGAAGTACCTGAAAATGTAGTTCATGGGGAAATACAGCTCGACCGATTTCATGTCGGCCTTGAAACGCGCGTAAAAGCGCTCCGACCTGAAGCGCAGCGCGCCGTCAAGGCGCTGGTTGCGCAGCGTGAAAAGCATGTCGAGCATCTCGCTTTCGCTGTTGGTGTTTCTTTCGGCCGAGCCCTCCCTGACCGTGTAAGACCTGTTCCAGAAATCGAAGCGGGCGCTCCTGTGTATGGTTTTCTTCATGACCGTGTTGGCGTACAGAAATCCCAGCGCGCTTTTCTCGACTATTTCGATGGTGTAAGTCAGGTTTACCCTGATCCCCCTGCGGACCGCTTCAATGATGTCGGTGCGCTCGTAATTGCGCACGGACAGGCTCGCAAGAAGGGAGCCCTCCTCGAACCTGAGGGTTTCAATTTGAAGCGAGGCGGAAAACGCAGGTGAGCACAACGCGGTAACCAGCGCCGCGGCGACGGTTAACCTCCGTGTGATATGGGTAATTACATGTCTGTTGCACAACATCATATCAATCCGTACAGCCCGAAGGGCTCCAGCCGTTAAAAGGAAACCGGCTGCGCCGCCGAAATTTCGATGGATTTTCCCGACGACTCGACCCTGAACCTCGACCGGTTCCGGTATTTCCAGTAGGGGAAGTATATTTCACGGTTATAGTCTTCCGCGGTGCGCACCGCGTCGACGACGGACAGCACCTTGACAAAGAGAAGCGAAAAGACGTACCCGATCATGATCCCGCGGTCCCTCATGGAAATGTCCTCCCACCGGACGATATTGTCGTCATCCGAGCGGTATTTGTCGGAGTAATAAAAGAGCATGTACACAAGAAGCCCCTTCTGTGCGATGTCCGTGAGCAGGAACAGCGAGCCCCTTGTGTAATGCTGGGTGTAAAACTGGCCCAGTCCCGTCCAGGACCATGAGAGCACGCCGGCAACGAAAGGGTCCTTGCGTTCCGGCTCGTCCAGCAGATTGAATTCGCCGTCCTGGATGGGGAATGTTTCACTTTGCACGCCTGCCCTGCTCTGGGCGAGCGCCGGCCGGGAAAGGGCGATCATCGCGGCGATGGCGACGCAGACGAGCGTGGCGGCTGTTTTAAAACGCCTGTTGAATTCCAATGTACGTGCTCCCCGTGCTGTCGGATGATGTGAATAGGAAAGGGTATTCATTTCTGAGGCGGATCCGCCTCCGGTCAAGCTCCTCGTTGAACGCACGCGCCGAGCTCACCGCATCTGAAATGTTGTACAGGTGAATAACGGCTACCAGCGACATGACCCCGATGAACACGTTGCGACGCGATGTTTCAACCACGCCAAGATCGCTGCGCTTCGCGTCGATATTGACGTGGAAGCCGCTTCCGCCTCCCGCGTTGAAATCGAAGTTCAGAAAGTAGAAAATAGCGCAGATGGCGAGCGTGTATTCCGTCACAAGGAACGCGGTGCCTTTCACGACCTCCCCGCTGTA
>CAZPZJ010000046.1:1687-4352 GCA_964591055.1 uncultured Leptospiraceae bacterium | reverse complement strand
CCGACAAGGCTTGTCACCGCCTGGTTTTCCTCGTCGCCCACGGCGCGAATGATGAGATTTGATCCCTGCGTGATCGCAAGGGAAAGCACGGACATTATGGATTTGCCATTTGCTTCAATGTCGTCTTTGATCAGAAAAACCTCGCAGGGGTACTTCATCGCCTCCCGTACGAGCATCATCGCGGGGCGGGCGTGTATTCCCGCGTCGCTCTGAATCTGAACGGTCTTTTCAGTCATGTGTCGTCTCCTGCGACTTTATCCAGTTCTGTATTTTTTGGTCCAGCTCGCGCGCCGAATGAGTGCCCATTTTTTTGAGCCGCTGGTTGAGAGCCGCAGTTTCAATTATAATGGGAATGTTCCTTCCAGGCCGCACCGGTATTGTGATATAGGGTACGTCTATGTCAAGTATTGTGTACATGTTTTCGTCGATGCCGAGCCGCTCGTACGGCTTCTTGGAGTCCCACTCCTCAAGCATGACGACCAGCTCCACGCGCTTGCGGTTGCGCACCGCGCCGATGCCGAAAATGTCGCGCACGTTCACGATGCCAAGTCCCCTTATCTCCAGATGGTGCTTGATGATTTCGGATCCGCTTCCCATGAGCAGCGATTCGTCGATTTTCTTGATCTCGACGATGTCGTCCGCGACGAGACGGTGGTTGCGCTCGATGAGCTCCAGGGCGCACTCGCTTTTGCCCACGCCGCTTTTCCCGATAAGCAGCACGCCTATGCCGAACACCTCGACCAGCGTGGCGTGCATGGTGATGCTCGGAGAGTAGTATTCCTCGATGATGTGCGTCAGCAGGCTTATAAAGCGCGTTGTCTTGTGCGAGGTCACGAACGTGGGGACGCTTTTCGCGTTGGTGTACTCCAGAAAAATTTCGTCGGGCATCTCGTCATGAGTGAACGCGCAGCAGAGCACGTCATAGGAGAAAAAGCGGTCGTATATCTCCCGCTTGCGGTCATCCGGAAGGTTTGAAAGAAACGCGGTTTCCCCCAGACCGAAAATCTGCATTCTGTCGAAGGCAAAAAAATCGAAAAAGCCCGCCAGCGCCAGGCCGGGGCGGTTCATCTCGCTGCCGGTGATGGGTTTGTCGAGCCCGTCCTGTCCCGCCACAAGGTACAGCTTGAGATCGATATTGCTGATCTGCGTCAACAGGTCGCGAATGTGAATCTTCCTTTTTTTGCTGTCTTTCACGGGGGCACCTTCTCCGCTTGCAAGCCTGATTTTTCCGCCGGGTTTCCGGCTTTTTGTGTTTTTCACAACTTTACCCTGCCGGTAGAGCCGGCCGGGCGGCGTCCGCGATTTCAAGCCGGCTCCCGCCGACCATGGCGGCAGGAGCCGGGCGCGCGGCTAAAATGCGGGAACCATGACTTCCAATCTTTTCCCGTTCCGGTAGACTATGTTGAAGTAGTTGGTCACAGGGTTGAAAAACGGGATAAACGGTGAATCGGAAGACTGGATTCTCGCCACTGCTTCCTCTATTGTCATCAGGCTGATATCCGCTCTGCTGTCTTTCATGAACTCTATTTTCGGGTTTGCGGCCGACTCGTCGTGGACCACCAGGGCGTACGACGTGAAGCTTCCCTCTTCGAACCTGTTTTCCTTTATGGTTTCAAACGGGATTTCGATCATCTTGTAGCCGCCGTTGCTTTTGAAGATGACGGCGTAGCTTTTATTGAGATAGTCGGCGGCCTGCCTGGTAAGGTCCTTGACGCCTTTTTTGAACAGTATGAAATCCCGCTTTTCCATCTTCATTTCGAGATACGCTTCGATATCGTCTATGGGTTTATTGCTCACCTGGGTGAGCGTGATGTTCTGCCCGCCGCTGTCGCTGATTTCCATGCTTGGCTCGGCGGCCTCGCTTGATACCTTGTGCTCGCTGTGCCGTTCCTTGTACTTCACCACCTGCTTTTCCATTTTATCGATGAGCAGGTCGATTGACGAGTACATGTCGCCGGACTTTTCAAAACCGTAAAACTGCACGCCGTCCCCGTTTATAATGAGTTCGGCGGCGTGATCGAGCTTGTCAATGTACATGATGAGGTGCGCGTCGATGAGCTGGTTGAAATACTTCTCCACTCTTTTGATTTTTTTTGTTGCATAGTCCTTGAGATTCGCCGACATCTCCATGCGTCTTGCTGTAATTTTGATATTCATAGGCTCCTCTTCGCTTTTAACTTGTTTAATTTTTTACGTTTATTTGATGGCGGTATGCTCAGCATACCCCGGTATTTCGCGATTGTCCGCCGCGCCACAATTATGCCTGATTTTTCCAGCATCGTGGCGATGTCGTCGTCGGTGAAGGGTTTCTCGGGGTCCTCACCCGAAACGATGTCCTTGATGAGGTTCATGACCTCGTCAGACGAGCGCTCTTCGTCCGTGCCGGATTTGAGGCGTGAAACGAAAAAGTACTTGAGTTCGAAGACGCCCCACCCGGTCTGCACGAATTTATTGCTTGTTACCCTGCTGATGGTGGATTCGTGGAGCCCCAGCTCCTGCGCGATGTCCGTATGCACGAGCGGTTTCAGGTGGCCGGGGCCTTTGACAAGGAACTCCATCTGCCGCTCCATGATGGCCCGGACAACCCTGAGAATGGTTTCCCTCCGGCTGGTGATGTTGCGGATCAGGTAGCGGGCGGAATACACCCTGTCCTGAATATACTCCC
>CAZPZJ010000046.1:0-1587 GCA_964591055.1 uncultured Leptospiraceae bacterium | reverse complement strand
ATCGATTTCAGCGTTTCGTCGCCGGGAAAGAAGTATTCCGCCTGCACCAGCAGCGACTCGCGCGTGCCGCTGACTCCACATCCAATGGGGTCAAAGCCGGATATCTGGGCGATCGCCCTGTCCACGTCGGAGCGCTCCACGCCGAGTTCCCGGGCGATGTCAGCGGGGTCCGTCGTGAGAAATCCGTTGTCGTCGATCGAGGTGATGATGGTTTCCAGAAGGGCTGTTTCGGCCGGACTGTTCGCGGCGAGCCTCGCCTGCCAGAGAAGGTGCTCTTTCAGCGTCTCCTCCTGGGCGACGGCGTTTTCTATGAGGTTGCGTTTCCTGTCGTCGTCCCACGAGGGCGTGTAGCCGCTCTCCGGCGCGTCCGACATGTTGTAGTACGTGTCCTCTCCCGGCGCATACTGATCGCCCCCGCTCAGATTTCTGCTGATGCTGGAGATGAATTCGCTCTCGTCCTCGCTGATCGAGGGATGCGTGGAAATGTTATCTTCTTCGAGAATGGGGTTTTCCTCCAGCTCCCTGGTTATCCTCTCCGCGAGTTCCAGGGTTGAGAGCTGGAGAAGCTCTATCGACTGCTTGAGCGACTGCGTGAGCGCCAGCCGCTGGGTCTGTTTGAGTCCTAATTTCACAGATACCGGCATTTCAAATTCCTGAAAAGCATTAAAGAACATTCCTTATGTAAGTATTCAACCGCGTTCCGGCTTCCGATTCCCGCTCGTCTTCATGCTTCCTGTACGGATGTGATTCGCCTCCCTGTTTAAAAATATTCCGCGATCTTTTCGCGTAAAGCATTTTTCATGCCGCCCGAAAAACCACTGTCCGGGCTCGAAACGTATACAATATAACAAGCCGTTGAAAAAAAATCAATAACAAGCGGCAGTGGCGGGAAGGATATTTTATCTCCGGGGCGGGCGGGGATACGCATTATTGTTCAGAAAAAGACCAGCATGCGCCTTTATTGCGCTGGCGGGAGAGGCTGCGTGTTACCGGCCGGCCTGGATTTTCCGCCTTTCACCAGGGAGGCGCGGATGAAGTCCCTGAACAGAGGATGGGGGGCGGTGGGTTTTGATTTGAATTCCGGATGGAACTGCGTGCAGACAAACCAGGGATGGGAGCCAAGCTCCACAATTTCAACAAGCCTGGTGTCGGGATTGATCCCGCTGCATGAAAGGCCGTTTTGCTCCAGAATGTCCCGGTACTTCAGCGTCACCTCGAAGCGGTGGCGGTGGCGCTCCATGATCCTGTCGCTTCCGTAAATGCCGCGCGCCCGCGAGCCTTCATGCAGATCGCAGGGGTAGGCGCCCAGCCGCATGGTGCCGCCCTTGGTTTCTATGATCTCCTGGTCTTCAAGAAGTGAAATCACCGGGTGCGGCGTGGTGGGGTTGAACTCGGTTGAATTGGCGCCTTCAAGGCCGCAGACGTTCCGCGCGAACTCTATGACGGCGGTCTGGAGGCCCAGGCATATTCCGAAGATCGGCGTGCCGGACTCCCGCGCGTACCGGACGGCTGCGATTTTGCCTTCGATGCCGCGATTGCCGAATCCGCCCGGGATGAGGATGCCGTCGACATCAAGCCCTTCAAACA
>CAZPZJ010000045.1:19118-20235 GCA_964591055.1 uncultured Leptospiraceae bacterium | reverse complement strand
TGTCAAGGGATTCCATTGCGCTTTTTTTCTCCCTGGGAATGTTCTTTTTCATGCTGTTCAGCAAGGAGTTCCTAAGGATTAAACAATATAACCGCATGTTAAATTTGTTCTTTATTGCGCTCATGTGCGGAGCCGCGATAGGGGCTGCCATTTCAATTTTAGCTGATTATTATTATGCGATCAGATCGGCCGTTGTCATGGGGCAGGTTTCTGCGTTCTTTACATGGTTTGCGGGTTTTTACGTCCTGATCAAGGGCAACCGGACGGCAAGGTTTTATATACTTGCCTGGTCTGCAATGATTGTCGGGGGATTGACGTTCTCCCTCAAGGTATGGGGGCTGTTGCCAAGCAATTACCTGACTGAATACTCGTGGCAGGCGGGGTCCGCGCTTCAGGCGGTCCTTCTCGCCATTGCGCTCGGTGACAACATTAATATTCTTCGCAGGGAGCGGTTCATCGCGCAGAGTAACGCGCTCGAGAAGGAGCGTCTTGCAAGGGAAGCGCAGGAACGATTCCGGGAGGATCTGGAAAAAGTGGTTGAAGAGAGGACGATCGCGCTCAATTCCGCGTTGAATAATCTCACCCAGAAGGACAGGATTATTCAGGGCGAGTTGAGCCTTGCGGCCGATATGCAGAAGGGTCTTCTGCCGCGCACGCCCGTGCGGTATAATGGCGTCAACATCGTTGCCTATTACAGCGCAATGGAAAAAATAGGAGGCGATTTTTACGAGATCTTCACCATGAAGGGAGGATACCTGTGCGTGCTCGTGGGAGATGTCTCGGGCCACGGAATCCCCGCCGCGTTTATCACCGCACTTTCAAAAATCACATTCACCGAGGCCACGCGGAATTATCTTTTCCCCAGGGACATCTTCCGGTATGCGAATGAGCAGCTGTTGAGGCTGGTGCATACCCAGGATTACCTGACGGTGTTCATGGTTGTCATCAGCCCGTCATATGAGGTGTTCTACTCGAACGCATCTCATCCGAAAGCGCTGGTGTATCGTAACAGGTTTGACGAATTCGAGGAATGGGACACGAACGGACTGTTTATCGGTGCGGTCAACGAAGCCAACGATCTCTACGAGGAAAAGCATGACATGCTTGATTTTGGCGA
>CAZPZJ010000045.1:14145-19018 GCA_964591055.1 uncultured Leptospiraceae bacterium | reverse complement strand
TCAAGGGAAGCAACGAGAGTGCGCTGTTCATATGGGCGATGTGTCTGAAAGAGATGAAGAAAAACGAAGAGGCGGTGAAAAAGTTCGAACAGGTTCTGAGGATCAATGCTCAGAACTCCGATGCCTTGCGTGAACTTCAGCTTTTGAAAACTGAATTTAATAAATAGTATTAAACTATTTATAGACAATATTTAATAATATTTCTTTGTCCTCAACGCTTGATAATCTCCGGAGTTTTTCCCTTGACTTTTGTCGAGCCGGGTTCTCTAACAGCAGTATTCTTGAATTCGGGGAACTTACATGCTCATAGATTCAATTTTAGAAACAGTGGGATCAACTCCCATGGTGGTCCTGAAAAAAATTTCTTCAGGGATGGTGTTCGCGAAGGCAGAATTTCTGAATCCAGGCGGCAGTTTAAAGGACAGGGTCGCGATCAATATCATCGAGTGCGCGGAAAGGGAAGGGGCGCTCAAACCGGGAATGACCATCATAGAAGCCACCTCGGGCAACACGGGAATCGGTCTGACGCTGGTGGGTGTTCAGAAGGGTTACGAGGTTGTCTGTGTCATGCCCGACAACATGAGTGAAGAGCGGCGGAAAATCATCGAGGCGTTTGGCGGTAAAATCGTTTCAACGCTGGCGAAAGAAAGCCTCCAGGGATGCCTGAACAGGCTTCAGGAAATTGCGGGGAGCGAGCCCGGCAGGTATTTTATTGCCAACCAGTTCCGGAATCCCCACAACCCGGAAATTCATTACCTTGAAACTGCCAGGGAGATATGGGAGGACATGAACGGGGGAATAGATATCTTCGTTGCCGGCGTGGGCAGCGGGGGGACCCTGCAGGGCATTGGAAAATACCTGAAAGAGAAAAATCCTGCGGTAAAAATTCTCGCGGTTGAGCCGAAAAACAGCGCGGCGCTTCTCGGTGGTGAACCGGGGCTGCACCAGATACAGGGGATCGGCGACGGGTTTGTTCCTGACGTTCTTGACGTGTCGATGATTGACGGCGTGCTGACGGTGTCCGACGAAGAGGCTGTTGCAACCACGAGAAGGCTCTCCCGCGAGGAAGGGCTCCTTGTGGGGACATCTTCCGGCGCCAATGTTTTTGCAGCGCTTCAGGTTGACAATGGGAAGAACCGGGTTGTGACCATTCTCCCCGACAGGGCGGAGCGGTATTTCAGTACTGCGCTGCTTTGACCACTTTTTTGGTTTGACGTGTTAAAATCGTGACCGCACTATATCCCGCCAGCAGGTCAGGCTTGCTGTTCCTGTTATCCGGCCCGACGATCGGAAGCCCTGAACGGGTGATGGCTCTTAGGGTTATTATATGTATAAAAAAAGGGAGGGTTCCTTTGAATATTGACAAGAGCGTTCTGGATGAGAAAAATCTCGGGAAACTGCAGAATCTCAATAACACCAGAGTGATGGAAATTGTTGAGGAATTTGTTGCGCTCTGCAAACCTGCGAAAGTTACCGTTATTACGGACAGCGATGAGGATATTTCGTACGTCAGATCGATGGCGCTGAAAACCGGGGAGGAGACACCTCTTGGCAGGGAGGGACATACGGTTCATTTTGACGGGATCAACGATCTGGCCCGCGATACCACCAACACGCGAATCCTCACAACTCCCGATATGAAGCTCAGCAAGGTCGTCAATACCCGTGAAAGGGAGGAAGGGCTCAGGGAGATATATACCTTGATGGACGGCATCATGAAAGGCAAGGAGCTCCTGGTGAGGTTTTTCTGCCTGGGGCCCAAGAACTCAAAGTTTTCCATTCACGCGCTGCAACTGACAGATTCCTCATATGTGGCGCACAGCGAGGACATTCTGTACAGAACGGGATATGAATCGTTCAAGACACAGGCCGGCAGGGATGATTTTTTCTACTTCATTCACTCCGCGGGAGAGCTGGACGAAAGGGGATGCACAAAAAATTTTTCCAACAGAAGAATGTACATCGACCTTGTCGCCAACAGAGTGCTGACAATCAACAACCAGTACGCAGGCAACAGCCTTGGGCTGAAAAAACTGGCGTTGCGGCTTGCCATCTATAAGGCGGACAGGGAAGGCTGGCTTACAGAGCACATGTTCATCATGGGCGTTCATCCAGAGGGCAAGCAGCGGGTGACCTATTTTACCGGCGCGTTTCCGAGCGCCTGCGGAAAGACATCAACGGCCATGATTCCAGGGCAGACGATTGTAGGTGACGATATCGCGTACATCAGGAAAGGTGATGACGGTGCGGCGTATGCCGTCAATATTGAACAGGGCATCTTCGGCATCATTGAAGACGTGAATCCTGTGGACGACCCTGTGATTTATAAAACGCTTACAACCCACAGGGAACTGATATTCTCGAACATTCTGGTCAAGGACAATGTTCCGTACTGGCTTGGTATGGGGATGGACTTGCCCACTGAGGGAGTCAACTATTCAGGGGAATGGAAAAAAGGCAAGCTTGACGACGCGGGGAAGGAAATTCTTCCGGCGCACAAGAACGCCCGTTACACTGTGAGGTTGAGCGAGCTGGAAAACATTGATCCCATGCTTAATGAACCCAGCGGCGTAAAAGTAAGCGGTATCATTTACGGCGGGCGTGATTCGGACACATCTGTGCCCGTATGTCAGTGCCTTGACTGGGCACATGGCGTGTTCGTCGGAGCCAGTCTTGAGTCCGAGACGACCGCGGCAACAATTGGCCAGGCCGGCGTTAGAAATTTCAGCCCGATGGCCAACATCGACTTTCTGACTATCCCTCTGGGGAAATACATCGCGAACCACATTGAGTTCGGGAAAAAGCTGAAAGACACCCCTCCGGTTTTCGCGACCAACTACTTTCTTAAAGACAGCGGCCGCTTTCTCAACGAGAAGGTCGATAAAAAAGTGTGGATTCTCTGGATGGAGGGGCGCGTGCATGGTGAATACAATGCCATTGAAACCCCTATTGGATTCATACCTGAATTCAGGGATATCAACGCACTTTTCAGGAAAGTGTTCAACAGGGAGTTCTCCCGGGAGGATTACGACAGGCAGTTTTCCATACGGGTCGACAAGTTCATGGAGAAGCTCGACCGCATTGAAAAAATATATCGCGAGGAACATGGAGTTCCTCAGGAGTTCTGGTCCAACCTGGAAAAAATCCGAATCCGGCTTGCTGACGCGAAAAGAAGCAAGGGGAAAGATGTTATTCCGCCTTCAGCGTTCGAATAGCACAGCAACAATCACGCTTTTTCAATGGTAATGGGAACGGCCCTTTTCTTCAGGAAAGGGCCGTTTTCGTTTTCAGTCCGTCATGAAAAATAATGATTGAAATAATTGATGATCGAAATAAATGTATTTGTATGATGAGCAGAGAATAAGAGGTGGGTAAAGAAATAATCCGCTGATCTCCTGGAATGTGTCACGGTCAAACAGGGGGACATCACACGGGAAGCGGTTGACGCGATCGTCAACGCCGCCAATCCTACCCTGCTCGGGGGCGGCGGCGTTGACGGCGCTATTCACAGGGCCGCTGGGCCGGGGCTGCTCAAGGAGTGCAGGCAGATCGGAGGATGCAATCACGGTGAGGCGCGCATTACCGGAGGGTATAATCTTCCTGCCGGGCACGTGATTCACACGCCGGGGCCCGTGTACCGGGACGGGCGCGGCGGAGAGCGCGATATCCTGGCTGCTTCCTACAGGAACTCCATGCAGCTCTTGAAAAAGAATGGGCTCCACTCAATCGCGTTTCCGGCAATTTCAACCGGCATTTACGGGTATCCAAAAGAAGAGGCGTGCGAAGTTGCCGTGACCACGGTGCTGGATTTCATGCTGCAGGAGCATTACAGCGCGCATGTGGTGTTTGTTCTGTACGATCGCGAAAACTACGATCTTTATTGCGCATTCATCGGGTCACTGAAGCAGTAGCGTTCCACGATAATTGTGAAACGTGAAAAAAGTTGGGTTCAATTATCGACAACAATAATTACTGGATACATGTATGAGCTATACGGATTTTTTGAAACAGAGCGCGAAACGCTTCGGAAGCATTGTCTGCCTCGGGCTTGATCCCGTCGTGGAAAGCATCCCGATCGAAAATGAAGCGGCGGGGAAGAAGATTGTCATTTTTTACGAGCGGATTCTCGAAGCGATTCAACGAAACAAAGTGTATTGTTCTGCGGTGAAGCCCAATTACGCATTTTACGCACAGTATGGGATCGAAGGAATTCAGGCGCTTGTCCGTGTGATATCGCTGTATAAAGAACAGGGCTTTCCCATTATTCTGGACGTCAAGCGGGGCGATATCGGAACAACCGCAGAAGCGTACGCAAGGGAGGCCTTCTCCTTTTTTAACGCTGATGCAGTGACGCTTTCCCCCTATCTGGGGTACGATTCCATTGCGCCTTTTGTAAAGGCGTATCCCGGCAAGGGAATCTATGTGCTTAACAAAACATCGAACAAAAGCTCGGGCGAGATACAGGACGTCAAAGTCGGCAATGAGCGAATGTTCCTCCATGTTTCCAGGAAAATTGTGGAATGGCACAGTGAGGGGATGGGAGCAGTGGTCGGCGCAACCTACCCCGAGGAACTGGGGGAAATACTTGGCGTATTCAATGATTCTGGAAAGGAAATTCCCCTGCTGATCCCCGGAGTGGGGAAACAGGGTGGCGATGTCGCAGAAGTGGTGCGGATGCTGAAGGCGAGCACATCCGCTTCAATCCACAGAATAAATTCATCGAGCGCGATCAATTATGCGTACAGGGACTATCCGGGCATGGATTACGCAGAGGCCGCAGCCATGGCGCTGGCAAAGTTGAATGATCAGATAAACGGAGCCCTATGAGCAATCAGTCCAGCGGCGCAGCCGTCCGCAACAGCGTGCTTGTTGT
>CAZPZJ010000045.1:2210-14045 GCA_964591055.1 uncultured Leptospiraceae bacterium | reverse complement strand
GCCCTATGAGCAATCAGTCCAGCGGCGCAGCCGTCCGCAACAGCGTGCTTGTTGTGGGGCAGAGCGAGGAGGTAATCGCGCAGGTTGTAGGCGCGCTGGACGGGCTTGATTATCACTTCATTACCTCGAAAAACGTGCCGGAAGCTCTCAGCAGCATCACTTACAAAATTCCGGATATCATCATTTCTGAGGTTGACCTGCCTTCTATAAGCGGTTTTGAGCTTTTAAGAAAAATAAGGCTCGGGATCAAGACCAGGCTTATTCCATTTATCTTTCTCTCCCTGTCCGGAGACGCCTTTGCCAGAATCGAGGCATATCAGAGCGGGGCGGACGCCTATCTGCTTCTTCCTTTCATTGCGGACGAGCTCCGGGCGCTCGTATTATCCAGGATCAAACAGATCAATGATTTTTACCAGATTGCGGTGACCGATGAGCTGACACGTCTGTTCAACCGCAGGGAATTTCTGAAAAGGTTCAATCAGGAAATCAGCAATCCCGCCAACAGCGTTGTTTCGCTGGCCCTGCTGGATATTGACCATTTCAAGAAGGTCAATGACATGCACGGACACCAGATGGGCGACAGCGTTTTGATGAACCTTGCCGATGTGCTCAAACACAATCCGACAGGCTCCATGTTCCCGGCCCGTTTCGGCGGTGAGGAGTTCGTGCTGCTTTTTCCGGGGACAGGTGTCAACGAGGCAAAAAACGAGGTCGACGCCCTGCGGGAAAAATTCAGGGAGATGGAATTCAAGTCCGGCAAGGGGGAGATCTTCCACGTATCGTTCAGCGCCGGGATCGCGGAATACCCGACAATGGCTTCCAACCTCTCTCACCTGCTATCCCAGGCCGATCATGCCCTCTATGCCGCGAAGATAGAGGGGAGAAACCGCTCTGTTGTATTTAGCCCGGTCATGGCAAGAAACGATAAGTTCTGGGATTACCTGAAAAGCAGGAAAGAGGTGTTTGTCGATTCAAACGGGTGTGACAGGGTGACAAAAATCTGTTACCTGCCATCGGTGCTTGAGACGATTGTAAACCTGGACTTCGAAATTAAAAGTATTGGGATCATGTGCATAAAAACGTCAAGGCTCCTTGATATTGAGCAATACAGGGGCGTGAGAAATCTCCACTACGATATGGAAAACATAACGAAGGTGATCCTGATTTCATGCGAACACCATTTTCCGTCGGACACCTACATCGCGCTTTCAGATCTCTTCGGAGTTGAGTTTATTGTGCTGTTCCCAAGCATTGTGGATTTCTCCTATAATGTGGACAAGTTCAACGACCTGTGCGACGACATAGCGACGGACATGGCGAAGCATCTCCGGTGTTCGTGCTACGACATTGAATTCTCAAGCAATGTTGTGTACTACGATAAGGACAATCCCTGGGAACTGGTCAGGGACATCAGCATGGTGAGGGAGAAAAGAAAGGTTTTTGAATCCATGCGTGCGCGCTTTGATGAAGGGGCAAGGGCGTTTCTCCGCGGTGAATCGGATTTCTTTGAACCGGGATTTTATTACAGCATAAACTCGGCTGATAAGGCATACTGTTTTATTAAATCTCCCCAGGCATGGTGTCAATCTCTCTTTTTCGATATCCTGAGCAGAGAGCATGTCCGTTGTACGGAGAGCCTGAGCGGCTTCAAGTTCCTGATGGGACCTCTTTTTCACGATATTACGGTACCGGTTCTTGTCCCGTGGGCGCCTGCCCTGCCGCTGGGTGAGTTTTCATGCGCAATTGCCGATGCCTTTCAGGGAAAGGATATAGTGATAATGATCAATGAAAGCGTCCTGAAGGATGCGCTCCCGGAGATTCTCAAGGCAGCAGGGTCCGTCCCCGATAACATTTCATGGGGAATTGACAATTGTTATGTCGGCAATGATATATTGAACTATGTTTCGGTCTTGGACTTCAAAGTGATAAGCTTTTCTGAAAACAGTATCAGGAATATCCACCGTTTTACAGATAGAATCAGGATTTTTCATGGTTTGAAAATCTTTTCTGATCAGGTCGGCATTCAGGTGCTTGCGACGAATGTCATCCATGAAGAGGAGTTCCAGGTGTTGAAAGATATCAAGTTCGACATCATGGCCGGACCATATATTGAAGATTATTTAGGGGAGGGAGAGAAAGTTGATCGTTGCTGATTAATCCGTAGTTATACTTCCACGACATAATGCTCTGGAAAGCTTATATATTCAAGGCCCGCTTTCTCAAAAAAATTCCGCTGGTCATCACTTTCCTCAAACGAGCAATCCTCGGCTCTGTCAGAGAAATACCGTATCAGGTATTCCTCAAAAATTCCGAAGACCTCTCTGGAAACAAGCATCCTGCCGATACTGTCCGGATCAAGGCGGGCAACGTTTTGAAGATTTTCTGGAGAAATCCGCAGCACGGGTTCAATGAAACCGTATGTCGAAACAGCCTGTGCATAACGGGCCGGTGACGAGAATACCTGGTAGGGCATCATTATCAGGCCGTCCCTGAACTCATGAAAGATATGTGTCCGTGTGAATAATGAATCGCCGCCAGTGTCCCCGAGCACCGGAAGCAATGTTTTTTCATTAAACAGCTCGTCGTGAAAGAGTACCAGGTTGTAAAGCTGGTCCTCTTTCGGAAGTACGCGACACAGGATGTTCAGGCGCCGGGAAATCATCTCCGAATTGCGTATATCAATAAAAAAGGTGAAAACGCTTGTTTGTATCAGCCTTGAATACGAATGAGCATCCCAGTTGTGGTCGTCATCTCCGTTGAACCTGACTCCACGGCAGAGCATACCTTTTTTGGATTTGGTGAAATCAGGCAGAGACCGCACAACATGCGTCAACCCTGTCGTCTGCTCAATGTGGCGGGTAAGGTCCCGCAGCGAGTAAAAATCGAACCCCCATCCTTCTGTGAAATAGTAAGGGGGGTTTGGCTGGAAATGCGCCTCTTCCTGAATGGCTGTTTCACGTATCCGGGTGCCCGGCAGGACCATGAGAGGATAGTACTCAATGCTTCCGGCGAATCCGAGATTTGCCAGCGTATCAATCGTGTTCGAAAAAGATTCGGGTGAATCTCCCGGGAGGCCGGGGATGATGCCAATTTTAAGATCAATTCCCGCATCGTGAAGAGCCCGCATGCCGGCAAGCTCTTTTTCAATGCTTGTATTTCTGCCTGTTCTTTGCAGGGCTTCTGGAGTGAGTGTCTGAAGGCCCACCTCCAGGCTTTTAAAACCTGCGGTGTAAATTTTTTTTGCAAGCGCGCTATTGATGCCGTCCGCCCGTAATTCGGTGTGCAGCCGGATGCCGTGGTCGAGCGCCGCGAGGCGATCGAGTTTATCGAGGAAATGAGCTGTTTTGTTGAATGTGGGCGATAGTATGTAGATTTCACTGAGGTCCCATGTGTGGCGAAGCGCGATCGCGTCGAGAAGGGTGCTAAATGGCTGTTCACGTATCGTTGGGCAGTTTTTTGAATAGTAACAATAGCTGCACCGGTACGGACAGCCGCGGGTCATTTCAAGGAAAATACTTCCGTCGGCAACCGGATTCAGGTATCCGCTGGTAAATGGCTCGATGATGTCCTCTGCGCGAAGCGACTGGTCGTGTGGCTGCACGATCAGGGCGTTTCCATTAATGCTCCGGGTGTATGGGTCGAGGGAGGTGCCGGAGAAGTATTTTTGAAAAAACCATTCACCTTCTCCGCTGAAAAAGCAGCTGACTGATCCATTGCGCCCGGTAAGCGCCCATGAACTCTCGTGAATTTCAGGCCCCCCCATGACGATCATGGTATTCGGGCAAAGACGCTTCACCTCTCTTGCGAGGGTGATGTTCCGCTCAATGTTCCACAGGTAACAGGTAAAGCAGAGCATGTCAGGATTGATCGAGGCAATATATTCGGTGATCACTCGGGTTGATGCAAAATTGGAAATCGCCGAAGGAAGTGTTTCGCAGTGGATTGATGGATCGACCCTGAAATGAAGATAAGCTGCAAGAGCCGAAGGCGCGTACTCAACATTGCCAAGCAGGTAAGAATAGCTGTGGTCAAGCAGCGGAAGCTGAACGAATAAAATCCTCATACTGCCAGATGATAATCTGTGGCATTTCATTGGAAACAATTTTTGACCCGTGCTGTATGAATAATTATATTGTCATAGCCGAATGATGATTCATGCGCGCCGGGCACTTGCACCATGGAAAACCTTGATTCAAACAACACAGCGCTCCTCATCACTGAAGATGCAGACGTGGCGGAACGTGTATGCAGTTTTTTCGATGGCAATGAAGGAGGGTGCAAATCAGTTTCTGTCGTCGGGAATTTTCATGATGCGCTGGAAATGCTGGCGTCTTCAAACTTTGCTGTCGCGCTTGTCGATTGCAATACCGGCATGATGAATGGAAAAGATTCAATACGGCTGATTCACCACGCACTCCCCTCGCTTCCGTTGATAGCACTGTTGTCATCTGACTGCGAGAGCACAGGCGAAGCATTACTCAGGGAGGGATCTGAAGAATGGCTGCATATTCAGGAAGTTAACGTCTTTTCCATGAAAAGGGCCGTCCGGTATGCGATTGTAAACCATCGCCGGAGAGCGTACATTGAGCGCCTCCTCTTCACCTTTGAACAGATACCCGCCGCGATTGTGATCAGCGATGCCGAAGGAGTTATTGATTACGTCAATAACAGGTTTTCGGAAATTACCGGAGTCGGGCGGGAAAAGCTGCTTGCTGAGAACTGCAATTCGCTGCTCAACTGTTATGAGGGAAACGGGTTTTATGCGCGTCTCAAGTGTTGCATTACCGAGAAGAGCGGCTGGGAGGGTGAAATTCTGCATGTGCATGATAATGGTGAAGAATGCTGGTGGAAAACCTCCATATCGCCGATTAAAAGCATCGACGGATTGATTACGCATTTCGTGGCGATCAACGAGGACATAACAGCGAAAAAGAAAGAGGAAGAAGCGCTCCGGGAAAGTGAAGAGCGTTTCAGAACTGTCGTCCAGAATATCAACGAGTACATCTACAGCGTTTCATATCGTGAAGGGATCGCGGTGTCTACATACCACAGCCCGAAGTGCGGTGAAATCACGGGCTACTTCGAAGATGAGCTCAATGTTGATCCACGCCTCTGGTATTCGATGGTGTACGATGATGACAGGGATGCCGTCGTTTCGTTCATTGAATCAATTCTGCGTGATAAAAAGCCCTCAACCATTGAGCACCGCATTATCACCAAAGCAGGGGCGGTAAAATGGGTTTCGAACACATGCGCTGTCGAGATCGGTGATGACGGCTCCGTTGTCAGGCTCCACGGGTTCATTCTGGACATCACTGAACGCAAGCAAAAGGACGATGAACTGAGAAAGCTGTCGCAGGCCCTTGAGCAGAGCCCATCGAGCGTCGTCATCACAAATACCAACGGGGATATTGAATATACCAATCCTGAATTTTCAGTGCTCACCGGGTATGCGTTTGAAGAGGTGCAGGGGGAAAATCCGCGTATTTTAAAATCGGGATATCATCCACCAGAATATTACCGTGACATGTGGAATACCATTTTGGAAGGAGGGCAGTGGAAGGGAGAATTTCTGAACAGGAAGAAAAGTGGAGAACTGTACTGGGAATATGCGTCAATTTCTCCCCTGAAAAACGGGAAAGGGGAAATCACCCATCTGATCGCGGTGAAGCAGGACATTACCGAGCGGAAAAGAGCGGAGGAATCCCTCCGGATAAATGAGGAAAAGCTACGAAAGCGCAATGAGGCCCTTGAGAGAGATCTCCGGCTTGCACAGATCATTCACCGGTCAATGCTCCCCAGGGAGGTGAAGAAAATCAACAATGTCAAGGTGGAATACCGCTACCTGCCGATGGAAAGCGTGGGAGGCGACTATTTTTGGATTGAAGCGCTGAACCGGGAGACGCTTTCCGTTTTCATCGGGGATGTGGCGGGGCACGGTGTCAGTGCGGCGCTCTTTCTTACCCTGGTGAAATCAGCGACTGAAAGAATCAAAAAGAAAAGGGGCAGCTCGCCAGGATTGTACCTTTCGGATCTCAACAGAATTCTGATAGAAGAAATGCCGTCATATTTTATAACCGCAATTTACGGTGTTTTCCGTTCCGGCAAGGAGGAATCGGGATTGAATTTTCTTTTTGCCAACGGCGGACATCCCTATCCGGTGCTGTACAGGGCGCTGGAAGGTGATTTTTCACAGCTTCGCAAGAGCTCGACGATTATCGGCATGTTCGACGAAGTCGAGTATGCGGAGCACGAGCTGAATCTTGTAAAAGGGGACAGGATTTTCCTGATGACGGACGGCATCATTGAGGTGGAAAGCCCGGAAAGAAGGATAATCGGTTTCGATGAGGGACTTATAGAGCTGTTTCGGAAAGCCCACTGCAACGATCTTGGTGACACGCTTGACGAGCTGCTTGCTGAGGTGAACGATTTCAGAAACGGAATGCCAATTGAGGACGATATCCTCCTGATGGGATTTGAAATCCTTTAAAAAGCTTGAAAGTGCCGGGTGCTGAGAGTTTTCAGGAAGAACACTCATGAATGCGCCCTATCGCTGTTGTTTCATACGCACGGACAGCGTTTTTTCGACGCTGGCTACGATGTCACCGCTCTCGTCAAGAACATCAACGGTGAAGCGCGGATTGAGCTTTTTGCCTTTTTCCGCCTGACGCCTTATTTCGGCATAGATCTCTTCCGGGATGAAAAAGCGGGCATGCACCCTCCCCCTGCCTGGTTTGCGAAACGTAATTGTGGAATGCTTGTCCCAGACGATGAATCCGCGCCCGAGGTTTTCCATGAGAAGGAACATGAAAAAAGGATCGCACATTGAATACAGGGAACCGCCATAGTGGGTGTTGACATAATTGCGGTTCCAGAACCTCAGCTTCATGGAGACATTGACGGTTTTCACGTCTGATGAAATGCTGACCCTGATTCCCGCCCCCAAAAATGGCGGGTAAAGATTGAAAAGCCTGAAAAAGAATTTTTTTCCCAGCCTTTTCATGGTCTGAACCTGTTGGCGATCGGGACCCTTCTCCCTATGCCGAAGGCTTTTGACGTCACCTTCAAACCGGGGGCTGCCTGAATTCTCTTGTATTCGTTCCTGTTGACCAGTGTCAGCACGAAACTCACCGTGGCGGGATCGAATCCCTTTTCGATTAGTTCATCCGAGCTCATTTTCCTTTCGATGTACAGCTCAAGAATCCCGTCGAGTATTTCATAGGGTGGCAGGCTGTCCTCGTCCTTCTGATTGGGGCGCAGTTCGGCGGAAGGGGCCTTTTCAATTGTGCTGGCCGGGATGATTTCCCTGTCCCGGTTGATGTGCCGGGCAATCCGGTATACGAGTGTTTTGGGCAGATCCGAGATGACGGCGAGCCCTCCGCACATATCGCCATAGAGGGTGCAGTACCCTGTTGCGAGCTCGGATTTGTTGCCGGTGGTCAGAAGAAGGCTTCCGGTTTTATTGCTGACCGACATCAGCAGGTTGCCGCGGATTCTCGCCTGTATGTTTTCCTCGGTGACGTCCTCGGGCAGCCCGGTAAATAAAGGCTTGAGCGCGTTTCGATACTGGTTATACAGGTCGATGATCGGAACCGCGTAAAGCTTTATTCCGAGATTATGTGCGAGCGTGGTGGAATCATCGACGCTCCCCTGCGATGAGTACATTGATGGCATGGTGATGCCGGTAACATGTTCCGGCCCGAGCGCCTCCGCGGCAATGGCGGCGGTAAGGGCGGAATCAATGCCTCCGCTCAATCCGATCACCGCGTCCCTGAACCCGCATTTTCGGACATAGTCTCGAAGTCCCATGACCAGCGCCCTGTGGATGTCGCTGACGATGTCTTCACGGGGAATGATGACAGGATTGTCATGGTTCGTGTCGATGATGGTAAAATCCTCGGCAAACCCGGCCGCCATCGCCCTGAACTCACCGCGGGCATCCACGAAAAAGCTGTAGCCGTCAAAAATAAGGCTGTCGTTCCCGCCTGTCTGGTTGACGTATACAATGGGAATTGCATGTCTTCGGGAAATCTCCGAGATCATCTTCCATTTGATTGTATTTTTTCCGCGGCTGTAAGGGGACGCCGATATATTGATCAGCAGGTCAATTCCCCGGCCGGTAAGTTCGTGTACGGGATCAGTCATGTAGCGCCTGCGATCCATGCCCTGCACGTTCTCGCAGTCCACATCGTTCCAGATGTCCTCGCAGATGGTGATGCCGATCCGTGTCCCGCCAAGCATAACCGGCGTGTGCTCTCCCGAAGGCGAAAAATACCTGAGCTCATCGAACACGTCGTATGTCGGAAGCAGAGACTTGGCATGACGGGATTTTATTTCGCCCCCGGCGATGAATGCGGCGGCGTTGAAGAGAAGAGGGGGATTCTCCGCATCGTTGTCCACGTAGCCGACCACGGCGGCGATTCTGCTGCAGTGCCTCGATATTTCCTGGAGGGCGGAAATATTGTCGCGGATCAGCTTGCGGTTCTCCAGTATGTCCATCGGAGGATACCCGATGGTCGACATTTCCGGGAACACAATCAGGTCGGCTCCTGCGCCGGAAGCCCTGTCGATTGACGCAGTAATTTTTGATGTGTTGCCTTCTATATCGGCGATCACTGGATTGATCTGTGCAATGGCGATTTTCATGTCGGCCGGCCATGGAAAGAATTGATTAAGGGAAACGGGTACTTCCTGGAGCAGTTTCTGAAATAATTCAATTAGTTTTTCGTTCGTCTACCGGGATTCATTTATCAGGTAACGGATAACCTGTTTGAGCAATTCCCTGTATACGGGTTCGGTTTCAACTGTGTACTGGTCGAAGAGCGGAAGCAGTGATTTTCTGTCACGGATGGTTTTCAGGGAATACAGTGCGGCTGTCCTTACATACCTCTCCTTTTCCTTTTCTGATACCTCGAGGAGCGCATCAATTGACTGCCTGGTTTTAAAATGACCGAGGGCGTGACATGCCTCCGCCTTGACTTTGATTTCGGGATCCGTAAGAACCCTGATCAGGTGAACAACAGCGTCCCGATCCTGGATTTCCCCCATCGCATATGCAGATCTGATGCGGAGCGACTGATTTTTCTCGTTGAAAAGGATGTGGGAAAGTCCCCTGAAATCGGCGCCCTTTCGAAATCTGATGAGCGCGTCGATAATTTGCTCCTTTACCCTGTCCTCCTTTTCGGTAAGAAGCATGTCAGAGAGCTTACGTGAGGTCTGGGAGAAATCCAAATCGCTCAACGCGGTGACCGCAGCATGTCGCACGTCGGGATGCTGTGCGGAAAGACTATTATATAATATGTTGTAGGGATTATTAGAACGAGACTTTCCAACAATCTGAATGGCCCGGACTCTGACTTCAGAATTTCCATCATGAAGCGCTGTTCTTTTGACATTGTTGAGCGCTTTTGAAAGGGCGTTTTTTTCAATGCACTTGAGGGCCTGATACCTCACTGAGTGGTTTTCGTCGCCCAGCAGGCGGACGAGAAGATCATACAGCCGTCTGTCATAGAGGTGGTTCATCGCCTCAAGAGAATAAATCTTGAATACCGGATCAGCGCTGGTGGCCATATCGAGTATAACGGGATATATTCTGTCATCATTGAAGGTCTTGAGCGCCTGTATTGCGGCGTTTCGGACAATGTGGAAAGGATTCGCCAGATGCTGGGCGATCGGGGGGATCACCCTTTTATCGCGGGATGCGGACAGTATCTCAATAACCCGTTGTTTGACATAGAACGACGGTGTTTTTTCCAGAATTTCAAGCCATTCCGCCATGCTGGTTGCGACCGGATATGACTGGAGCGCCTGTATGGCGGTTGCGTGAAAATTTTCATTGTTGTGTGATATAAGAATATTTTTTATAAGAGGAAGCGCGGCGGAAGGTTTTCCCTTTTTTATGATTATAAGTGACTTCTGACTTTTTAACGTATCTCCGCTGAAAAGATCCTCCATCAGAGAAGGCAGCGTGTCCGACTGGGCGAACAGAAGGGAGGATATGAAAACGGCCGCGAAAAGGAGCAGTGTTTTCAGTGTAAATGTCTTTTTTTTCATAACTGGTGCGCGCAGACAAGACAAAACCCGGCACATCCCGGGTTTCAGGGTTTTCACATATTACAAAAACGCCGGATTACTTGAGGATGCCGGTAAGGTAATTCGCGACCATCGATTCGATCACTTCCTTGTTCAGGACATCCTGTTCTTTTTTCAAAAACTCATATACGACAAAGAGAACGCCGCCGACGAGCATGACTGCAGTGATGTCGGCATTGACAGTTTTCTTGTATACGCCCTTCTTCTTTACCTCTTCTACGTCCCTGATCAGTATTTTCGCGATGTGCTCAATGAACTTATTGACTCTGGAAATGACTTCCTCGTCAATCCCAACAATGTCTTTGAATATTAATTTAATTACAATGGGCTCGGCAATGATCACGCTGACGGTGGACTGCACCCTGTCGGACACGAATTTCAGAACAGATTTCTGGCTCGGATTGGTTTTGTAGAAGTCCTTCATGTCGTCAGCATCGAGGATATCGTCGATCTTCTCCTCGACCTGTTCAAGCACCGCATAGAGTATTTCCCTCTTGTTTCCAAAGTACTGATAAACGGTTCCTCTGGCGATATTCAACTTTTCGCAGACCTGGCCGATGTGGGTGCTCTGAAACCCGTTTTCTATGAACATGCTCTTGGCGGTCTCAATTATCTGCTGTTTTCTCTTCTGTCCTTTGGCTGGCATCGCGTTACCTCAATTAGATTGAAATCAACGAACAGGAATCTCTCCGGGTTTTTCTGAGCATTTTCTCTTTCTGATCTCTTCGCTGATCGGAGCAAGTGAATCCTTGAGCTCTTTGATGATTTTGTCTGATTTTTCCTGAAGGTCTTTGCTCATAAAACCCGTTTCCGGCATCCCAGTAATTAAAAATTTTTTGATAATTAGGCTTTTTTGTTTATTCTATAAATTGTATCGAATTAAATGATTCTAATCATCCATAAACAGATCAGCAATTTCCAGTCAATAGTTTTTTTCTATATATAGAGCCATTAATCATGAAAAATAGGTCATTATGGATTTTTTTTAAGGTTAATATTTAGTAACATTATGAACGTATTGTCTTCAGATGTCAATAGTTTCATGTCCGGAAACACTCGCTCAGGCAAATATGTTTATCCGGTGACCTTCTTTTCCAGCGTGTACTTGGGGGAGATTTCTTCCCCGTATCATCATAAAAAGAAGATTTTTCACATCTTCAAGCTCAATCAGCGGGCGCTCTGTGTTTCCTGTTGAAAGTTTGGCCTGATGAACCTCTTCCAGATGACGGGTGGGGTGAAGGCCTTTCAGCGCCGGTTCATGGAAAACGGTATTCCGGGGTATTGCCATGTGGACTTCCATTTCCTCTTCCTCCTTCCCTGAAGGTTCTTTGAAGTTATTGTCGTCAAAAAATTTGAGTTTTTTCATGAAAAAACGTGAAAAACAGGCAATAAGCTTGATGTTGGAACACCGAATAATAGATTCAGTTCCTGGAGCGTTTCTCCAGAACACAGGATTTTTTTGAGCTATACTGTGATCATCAAACACGATAGCCAATTAATACAGAAAAATGAGAGCGCAATGACTGGAGCTATTCCCGGGGAAGAAATGCTTGAGGTATGGGACTGGCGAACTGCCGTTCCTACAGGAGTTTCCATCGGGCGATCAAGGGCCCACCGCGAAGGAATTCCTCATGAAGGAGTGCATCTCTGGATCATAAGGGGGAATCGGTCGGCGCTTCCGGAAATCCTGTTCCAGGAAAGGGCTTCCCACAAGGCGCAGTATCCGGATTGCCTTGATATCAC
>CAZPZJ010000045.1:0-2110 GCA_964591055.1 uncultured Leptospiraceae bacterium | reverse complement strand
CAAGGGAGCTTTTTGAAACGGGAGCCGTGCGCTCACTCATGCCCGCTCCCTGAAAACGATGAGCTTTCACCACAATGGCTGGTTTTTAGAATGAGACCAATACTGAATGCATTGAAATTGTTTGCGCGCCTTTTCTGGGAGAAGAGGATTCTGTATGCCCCGGGCATGGCGGTTTTTTTTGCTCTTTTTCTGTTCAGCATGCTGCTGAACCTTTCCGTGTCATACATGGGCAACACCAATGAAGCGGTCGCTCGCGAGATAATAAGTCGCTACTGGGCGCTGATTCTGCTGCAATCCGGCAAGGTGCTGCTTGTGTACCTGGTGATAGGGGGGTTCTGGGGAACCATATTTTCGCTTGCCTTGCTCGCGTACCGGCATGGTTCCGGAGCATTGAAATGCAGGTACAGCATCCCGCTGCTGTCCGGGATGCTGGTTCTTTTTGTCGCGCTTTTGAAATTCTTTGAGAAGGTAATCATACATCCACAGCTATTCATCGAAAACTTCGCATCGCACGCAAATTTTTTTGAAAAAATCCTTGATGCGCTTGCCGGCAATGCAAGTCCCTACATCTTTTCCGTCCCCCTGTACCTCCTTTTCGCAGCTGGAACCGCGGGGGCTTTCGTGTTTGTCGCCAGGAAGGGAGCGGCTCGCCCGGTAGTGCCGCGAATGAGGCATTTCCTGCGCAATAAAAAGATCATCACGGCGGGGGGGATTCTCACGGCGGGAATGGCGCTCTACATGATTGCCGGTGTTTTTTTCGGGCACGAGATCGCACACCCGAATATCCTGATCATCTCGTCCGACGCGGTGAGGCCCGATCATCTTGGCGTGAACGGGTACTTCCGGGACACAAGCCCCAATATCGATGCGATTGCGCGGGACTCGATGCAGATAAGGGGCATGATGACGACAGTGCCGAGGACATTCCCTTCCTGGGTGAGCATTCTCACTTCGCAGTACCCGCTTTCGCACAACATCCGGCACATGTTTCCGCGCAGCAGGGAGCGCAATGTCGTCTTCGATTCCGTGTGCCGGCCCCTGTCGGGGCTCGGCTATCTGACAGGCGTTGTGTCCGATTTTGCCGGCGACATCTTCCCCAGGATCGACCTCGGATTCGAGAAGGTCATGGCTCCGACACTGAATTTTCCCGTACTGATCAAACAGATCATTCTGGAAAAGCAGACCTTTCTGCTGCCGTTTCTGACGGGTAAAACGGGATGGTTTTTGTTCCCTGAAATGCGAGGCATCGCGAAATACTCCCAGCACGGCAGGGTGACGGATGAAACCATTGATCTCATCAGGACACGCGGGAACAGGCCGTTTTTCATCACGGCGTTCTATTCCGTAACGCATTTCCCCTTTGCGGCGCCCTATCCCTATTACAGGACGTATTCCAGGTCCGACTACCGCGGGCCGTACCGCTATTATAAGCAGGTGGTCATTCAGATGGACGGCGGCGGGCAGACGCAGGGGGCCGAAGAGTCCGATCTCGACCGTGAGCAGGTGATTGCGCTCTACGACGGATGCCTCAAGCTGTTCGACTTCGAGGTTGGCAGGCTGTTCGATTTCCTCAGGGCAGAAGGGCTGCTCGAGAACACAATCATTGTGATCACGTCAGATCACGGAGAAAACCTGTACGATCGCGATTACGGAATGGGGCACGGAGAACATCTTCGCGGATATCCTTCGCTGGAAATTCCCATGATCATCCATGCACCGGCGTCCCTGATGCCTGAGCGTGGGACGAAAAACGTGATATGCAGCAGCATCGATATCATGCCGACAATTTTCGACATCGCCCGCCTGCCCCGGCAGCAGTTCTTTCAGGGCAGGTCCCTGGCAGCGGCTTCGAGGTTCGTCGATGAAAAGGGCAGAAACGATGTGGACGCGTACAGCGAAACCGGATTGTGGTTCGATCTCAATAAAAAATCCCCGTTGTTTTTTCATCAGAACAGGTTTGAGTATCCTGACATCACCGGAATATCCGAGCTTGAGCCGGGTTACCACGAGGAGGTTGTCATACAGCAGCGCTACCAGAACTTCACCAACGCGGCGAAATACAGGGCCATCTGTTCTGAAGGATACAAACTGATTTACATGCCGCTGCCGG
>CAZPZJ010000044.1:17698-20275 GCA_964591055.1 uncultured Leptospiraceae bacterium | reverse complement strand
GGTCTTCCTGTCGTCCTCGTGCAGCTTCCGGATGGCGTTTCGGATCTTGTACCGCGCGTTGGATGATTTCACGAACTTGAGCCATGATTCCGACGGGTGCCCCTTCTTGCTGGTCAGCACTTCGACGATGTCGCCGCCCTGCAGCTCGGTGCGAAGCGGGACCATGACGTTGTTGACCCTGGCGCCGGAACAGTGGTTGCCGATCTCGGTGTGAATTGCGTAGGCGAAGTCGATCGGCGTCGATCCCTTTGCGAGCTTGACGATCTTGCCCTTAGGGGTGAACACGAAGATCTCATCCTCGTATAGGTCCATCTTGAGCTCCTTCATGAACTCCCGCGTGTCGGTCTCAGACTGGAGCTTGTCGAGGTTTTTGAGGATGGTAAGATTGCGGTAGTCCCTTCCGGCGCCCTCCTTGTACAGCCAGTGGGCCGCGATGCCCATCTCGGCGGTGGCGTGCATCTCGCGCGTGCGGATCTGTATCTCAAGGCGGTGCCCGTCCGGGCCTATCACCGTGGTGTGCAGCGACTGGTACATGTTGGACTTGGGCACCGCGATGTAGTCCTTGAAGCGGGACGCGATGGGCGTCCAGAGCGTATGGATGATGCCGAGGATTCCGTAGCAGTCGCGGATGTCGTCGGTGATGATCCGTACCGCCCGTATGTCGAAGATGTCCTCGAACGATTTTGACTGCATTTTCATCTTGCGGTAAATCGAGTAGTAGTGCTTGACGCGGCCGGTGATTTCGGCGCGTATATCGAGCTCGCCAAGCCTCTTTTTGAGGTTGGAGCGGATGTTTTCGATGTAATCCTCGATTTCCTGCTTTCGCTGGACCACCTTGCTCGCGATCTCGTGGTACTCGTCGTGATACAGGGCGTGAAACGCGAGGTCTTCGATTTCGGCCCGTATCTTCGACATCCCGAGCCTTCCCGCCAGCGGGGCGTAGATTTCGAGCGCCTCTCCCGCGATGCGCTGCTGTTTGTACTCGGGAAGGAACATGATGGTGCGCATGTTGTGCAGCTTGTCGGCAAGCTTGATCAGAATGACGCGGACGTCCTTGATGGTGGCGAGCAGCATCTTGCGCAGGTTATGCGCCTGCTCAATGGATTTTGACTTCTTTTTTATGGAGGATATCTTCGTCACGCCGTCTACCAGGTGCGCGATGTCCTCGCCGAACATTCTCCTGATGTCGTCCAGGGTGATGCCAGTGTCCTCCACGATGTCATGGAGCAGCGCTGCGGAGATGGTCGTGGTGTCAAGCTTCAGGTTCGCCAGGATGATGGCGATTTCGAGCGGGTGGATGATGTACGGCTCGCCGGAAAGGCGCAGCTGGTCCCGGTGGGACTCGTAGGCGAAGGTGTAGGCTCTGCGCACGGAGTCGTAATCGGCGTCGGGGATGCCGTTCGCCTGTATGGTTTCGATGAGCGTGTCGATGTCCCTGCTTTTTATGCGTAGTTCAATTTCAGGCGTGTTGTTCATCGCTCTCGCGCTCCATCTGCCGCGGGCCGGGACCCGCGGCGATCAGCCCTTCCTGGTGTCATTATAGCGCCGTTTCCCGGGGCAATGCAACAATTTAATGCGATTGGCGCCATGCGCAGCCGGGCGGAGAGCGCATCATGGACGCCGGACGGGCTCTTTCAATTATTTTTTCAGCGGAGGGCGGTTTTTTTTAAAAATGTGTGCAGCGGTTCAACGGATTCAACCGATCATATATATGATTTCAGATTACACTCCTATTGTTACATTACCAGGTTGAAGGCTTTTGCAAGAGGCACTCTTGCAAAAGCCTTTTTTTATTGCGTTGCCTCCGTATGGAATATGTGTTGACGGAACGGGCCGTTCGTCCAATTACATACCTGAAACCATAGGCGGTCGCGGACCGGTCCATGGGTGAAGACGGCCGTCCAGGCAGGTCATACGGTGGCACCCGGCAGAAAGCACATTGTTCTGGATATTCACGAGGGAAACCCGCAGAAGCGGCTCATCGCCCGCGCGGTCGAGACTATCGAGCAGGGCGGCATTGTCATCTATCCCACGGACACCGTGTACGCGTACGGGTGCGATATCAACTGCCGGCAGGCCATTGAGAGGATTTACTCGATAAAAAAAATTCCGAAGAACAAGCCGCTGAGCTTCATTTTTTCCGATATAACGGAGCTGCACGAATACGTGAGAAACATTTCAGACCAAGCCTTCAAGATCATAAAGCGGTCGGTTCCGGGGCCGTACACGTTCATCTTCCAGGCGTCCAAGCTGGTGCCGCGCATCGCTATCACGCACCAGAAGACGATTGGCGTCCGAATCCCGGACAACAACATTGCGCTCGACATGGTGAGGGCGCTCGGCCGTCCCATCCTGTCCGCGGGCGTAAGCACGGTCGAGGGGGAATACGTGATCGATCCGCTGGAGATAGAAAAGCAGTATCTTGCCGGCGTCGATATCGTCATCAATGCGGGAAGAAAGGAGTCGACGCCGTCGACCGTGGTTGATTTTTCAAACGGGGGAGTGGAGCTTGTGCGCGAGGGCAAGGGGGAAATATTTTTCACTGTTTGAGCGCGCTGTTCGATAATTAATAATGAT
>CAZPZJ010000044.1:0-17598 GCA_964591055.1 uncultured Leptospiraceae bacterium | reverse complement strand
GGGCCGCGCGAAAAAAATCCGCCGCTGTTTCCCCGGTCACTTCCCGCAGGGCCGCCGCGTCCGCGAACGGCCTTCCAAGCACGATCGCTTCCGCCGTTTTTCTTCCCACGCCGGGTATGGCCTCAATCGCCTTCGCCGGCAGCGTATTGATGTCGAACCCAACCGGTAGGGCCGAGAGCGAGCGCTCGCGGTAGCCGGTGACGATCACATTCAGGAAACTCTTCGCGGGCAGCGTCATCGGAATGACCGCGGTGATGCCGTAGCTCGCGAGCTGCTTGGCCAGCGAGTAGTCGAATCTCGCCTCCTCCACGCGGAAATCGTTGAGCACCGCGCCACCCGGGTACACCCTCTCCAGCATGACGCGGTCGATTTCAGCACGGATTTTCTCCTTGTAATACTCGTACCTGTTTTTCACGCGCGCCCCGGCGTGATGCGGGCCCGACGCGGCGCAGGTGCCGGGGAAGGGCTGCATTTTGCGGATGTTGATGCGCTTGAGCATCATCCCCGCGTCGGCGATTTTTTTCAGCGCCTCGTAGTTGATTTTGAACGTGCGGTCCGTTTCGCCGGGAAGGCCGTGGATCAGGTTGACGCCGGGAAGAAGCCGGGGAACGCCGCCGTCCCTCGATGCGCCGATGTCGTTGATGAGCTTTACGACGTTGAAGAGCTGGTCGCCGTCGACCTTGAGGTTGTTGCGCTCGATGACTGCGGGATCGAGCGACTCCACGCCCAGCGACATCGTGTCGCCCGGTGTCACCGCGCCTGCGATTTCAGCGATGATCGCCGCGGATTCCTCAGGGAACCTGGCGATGGTGCCGGGGTTCGCGTTGTCAATGTTGAGCAGGTCGATCGAGCCCGCGCGCCTTCTCTCCAGGAGCTTCCGGAAAAGCGAAATGACATTCCCGGGAGAGGGCTGCGGAAAGCCGTCGATGCGCCGTTCGAGCGGCGAGCCGTATAGCAGGATGTCGGGCTGGCAGCCGATCCGGAAGCGGCGCACGCCCAGCGAGGCGAGCGCGTCTATTTCGGCGAGGATGTCGTCCTCGCGCCGGAACTCGGTGCCGCGCCGCAGCGACTCCACGCAGAACGAGCAGTGACCGGTCCGGGGGCACCCGCGGTAGGTCTCGATCTCGGCGATCAGGTGCGGGTACTCCGGGTGCCGCTTCACGATCCCGGCTCCGTTGACCGCCCAGCGCGAAATTTCGCCGTAGGTGCGCGTAGCGTCAAGGGGTGCGCCGGATGCCGTGGTGAACGCGAATTTTTCGATGTCGCCCACGACGGCCCGTGCGTTTTTCAGCGAGGAGTAATCGACGATGCGCGCGATCCACCCTCCCACTGCGAAGTCGAGCCGGGGATTGGCGCCGATGACACGGTGGATTTCGGCCAGGGTGCCGATTTTGTAGCCAAGGTATTTTCCCGGCACGGCGGCCCCCCCGATGAGAAAGGCCATCGAGTAGCCCTGATCGATACTGAAACCGGATTCGCGGACGCCGTCGATGGTGAGGTAGTCGATACGCTCTTCCGTGACGCCGGCGTCGAGAAGCGCCCCGTACAGGTACCTCGGGTAATGGGAGATGAAGGGCGGGACGCCCAGGCAGGCGGGCTCGTCCACGTAGCAGTCGAGGATGAGATAGCGGCCTTTCATGGCTGCGCGAGCGCGGCGATCACGAGGTTGATGTCTCCCCTCATGAAACGGTCGATCTTGCGCTCCATCGCCAGCACCAGTTCCCTGTTCTTCACGATGATCGCCGAGCGCTCGGGGGTGGTGCCGTAGCGGTCGACGAGATCGCGCACGCGCTGCTCCACCGTCACGATTTCACTGTGCATCACGCGCTTGTCGGCGTAGTAGACGATCTCGCGCTCCTCGATTGCGCCCGCCGGGTCGAATTCCGTGAAATACACGTGCTGTTCCACGATGTATGCGATGCGATCAAAGCCGAGCGAGCGCAGAAGCTCCCCGCCGGAGAGGTCATGCCGCTCTTTGGTGGCGAGCGACCTGGTCTTGGTGATGTCGTGCAGCAGCGAGCTTGCGATGATGAGGTCGCGGTCGACAGCCCCGGCGTCAATGAGATCGTCGGTGATGGCGAGCGACACGCGCATCACCTGCTTGGAGTGCTCGACGATATTGTCGAGCATTCCGTAGCGGTTCATGATGGCGCGGCACTCTTCGGCCGAAGGGACCCTGTCGGTGCGGCGCGCAGCGGCTTTCACATGTTCCGGAAAATGATTCATCCTTCTGCGAGTGTCGCACCAACGCCTTCCGGCGTCAATGAAAAACGGCGGTTTTGTGAAGGCGCGGTTCGCCGCGGTCGCATCCTGCATCGCATGGTATTTAATGCTTGCAATGCCGCCTGGCCCGGCGGTACATGATATTATAAGGAAAACATTTCAGTTCCGAAAAGTCCAATCGTGAACACGCGTCGTATGGTGAGATGATGAACAATACGGGAAGTACGATTGACAGAGGTGCTATTGAACGCGCAATCGGGGAATTGAACGGGCGCCCGGGTGATAATGCCGTTCAGGAGCGGGACGCCCTTTCACGGCAGTTCGCGGAAATGAGATTTTTCGAGAAGCCGCTCTTCGCAATCGCTTCGGCCGATGATCCGCTGTTCGCTTCGTTCAAACAGGCATCGGTGATCGGCGCTCATTTCACGCTTCCCTGCGAATGGCTGCCGGGAGCGCAAAGCGTCATTTCCTTTTTTTTCCCCTTCACTGACAGGATAAAAAAGGCCAACCGCGCCGATCCGCTGTGGCCTGCCGCGGAATGGCTGCTGGGTAGGTTTGAGGGACAGTCGTGCATCAATGAGTTCTGCGTTTCGGTCCGATCCATGCTGCACGATGCCGGTTATCACTGCGTCATCCCCTCCCTCGATGAGCGGTTTTTCGCAAGGACATCACGTGCGGCGCAGGTGGAGCGCAACGATCCGCCGCCCTTTACCAGCAACTGGTCCGAGCGGCATGCGGCGTTCGTGTGCGGCCTCGGGACATTCGGCCTTTCCAGGGGGATCATCACCCGCAGGGGAATGGCGGGAAGGCTTGGAAGCGTCATTACCGATCTCGCCATCGAGCCCGATACACGGACTTACAGCGGCATCTACGAGTACTGCAGCAACTGCGGGGCGTGCGTGAAGCGGTGCCCTGTCGGTGCGATCACGCGTGAGCATGGCAAAGCCCACGTCCCGTGTTCGGATTTCCTCGACAGAACTCGGGAAAAATACAATCCGAAATATGGATGCGGGAAGTGTCAGACCGGCGTGCCGTGCGAAAGCGGGATTCCCGTCAAAAAGCATCCGTGAACGCGCGCCCGGTGAACCACGGGCATTTCATTCCAGCGCGCTGACCACGGGAATCTCGTCCCACTGCGTGGTGTAGCGGGGCGAGAGCAGCGCGCGGCGCATGCGCCAGCCCTGATCAATCCCCTCCGAGGCGAAGCGCACCGCGCCCCTCCCGCGCCTTTCATTGATCCGGTCCACCGCCTCCATCAGCGAGCGCCGGCGGTCGTCCAGGCCGGGGGGGGAGAACAGGTCCCCCGGGGCCATCGATTCGGGCACGATCTCTGATATCATCACGCCGGTCTTCTTGTAGCGGAAGCCGGGCCGGAACATGCCGTCCAGCAGGTGGTGGGCCCAGCGCACCAGCTCCGGCGTGTAGGAGGTGGGCGCGGGAAGGCTGGCCGAGCGGAAATTCGCGTACTGGGGCTCGTCCCTGAACGGGTTGGTGCAGACGAACACGCCGAGTGCGGCCGCCGCCGAACGCTGCGCCCGGAGCTTCTCACCGGCGCGCGACACGTAGGCGGCCAGGGCCTCACGAATTTCGGCAAGGCTCTCCGCAGGGCGCCCGAACGAGCGCGAGCAGACGATGCCCTTCCGGGGCGCGGGCGCCTCATCGAGCGGCAGGCAGGATACGCCGCGCAGCTCCCAGACCAGCCGGAGCCCCGTTACCGTCATGTGCTTTCGCACCCAGCGGTCCGGAAGGTCGCGGAGCTGGCGCGCCGTGCGCACCCCGTTGCGGTTGAGCAGAAGCGTGTAGCGCCGCCCTATGCCCCAGACGCGCTCCACCGCGACGGAGTCCAGCAGGGTGTCAATGGCGGGAGGATCGGGCAGGCGGACCACGCCGCCGCTCTCCGGCGTTTTTTTCGCCAGGCCGTTGGCGAGCTTGGCCAGCGTCTTGGTGGGGGCGATCCCGATGGACACGGGAATGCCGGTCCACTGCCGCACGGTTGAGCGGATGCGCCGCCCCAGACAGTCCAGATCGCCCGCCGGAACGCCCTTCAGGGAGAGGAACGCCTCGTCGATGGAGTATATCTCCATCTCCGGCGAGAAGGTCGCGAGCGTCTCCATCACCCGCCGCGACAGGTCGCCGTACAGCGTGTAGTTGGACGAAAACGCCCGGATGCCGTGCCTGGCGATCATGTCTTCGCACCTGCACAGCGGGGCGCCGAACTCCAGGCCAAGATCCTTGACTTCGTTGGAGCGCGCCACCACGTTGCCGTCGTTGTTGGAAAGCACCACTACGGGCCGGCCCTCGAGGGCGGGGTTGAAGACCCGCTCGCATGACACGTAGAAGTTGTTGCAGTCGACAAGCGCGAACATACACTCACTCACAGCGCGTGGATCACGTAGACGGCGACGCCCCATATCTCCACCTGCGTTTCGCCGCCCACCTCGATGGGGTCGAAGCGGGGGTTGTCGGGGAGCAGCATCGTCCTGCCGGCGTCGTGGAATATGCGCTTGACCGTGAGCTCCCCGTCCAGCGCGGCGATGACGATCCGGTTGTTGTCGGGGGAGAGCGCCCGGTCCACGATCAGGATGTCGCCGGAATGTATCCCCGCGCCGGTCATGGAGTCCCCCGACACCCGCACGAAAAAGGTGGCTGCCGGGTGGCGTATCAGGTGCTCGTTGAGGTCGAGCCGGCGGTCGATGTAGTCGTCGGCCGGAGAGGGAAACCCGGCGGGAATGGCTTCCAGGAACAGGGGCAGAAGCACCGTGCACCCGTTCCCTCTGTCGCGGGGGGGAATCTCCCCGGCCGTTGTATGTGGTTGTTGCATTGTGCACCTCGCGATATTGCTATACAAATGTATAGTAATGGCCCCCCGCGCGCAACTTTTTTTTCCCGAAAAACCGCGCTTTCCGGGAGCGGGAGGGCGTTTTTCAGGCTATTTCCGTTGACATGCGCCCCTGTATGCGGTTGAGAATAATCCCCGGCGGCCCTGTGCATTGCTCCGGGGCCGGCATGCGATCACAGCTGGCTGGATGGAAACGGTTCATGACGACTATTGCGCACCTCTCCGATACCCACCTTGGCTTTTCCGACCTCGACAGGTGCACCGGGGACGGCGTGAACATCCGTGAAAACGACATGTATCTCGCGTTCAGCGCCGCGATTGACCGGATCATCGGCATGAAGCCCGCCGCAGTTGTGCACACGGGAGATTTCTTCCACCGGTCAACGCCGGGCAACAGGCCCATGATCGTCGCACTTTCACAGCTGAGAAAGCTCGCCGACGCCAAAATCCCCGTTATCGTGATCGCCGGCAACCACTCGACGCCGCGCACCGCGGTCACAAGCCCCATTCTCGAGGCGTTCCGCTCCATTCCCGGCGTGCGCCCGATCTTCAGCCAGCGCTACGAGAGGGTGGAGCTTGACGGCGTCGCCTTCCACGGGGTTCCCCACGCGCACGAGGAATCGCGCTTCGGCGAGGAGCTCGCGCGCGTGGAGCCTGACACGTATTCCATCAACGTGCTGATGCTCCACACTTCGCTCGGAAAGCGCTACCTGATGGAGGAGTACGGCGAGCGCGTGTTTCCCGACGAGCGGATGGACATGCTCTCCCGCTTCGAGTATGTCGCGCTGGGGCACTGGCACGGCTTTCAGAAGGCGCACGGAGCGGACAACGCCTGGTACTCCGGGGCCACCGAGCGCATGAACGACGGGGAGGCGGGCAAAGAGCGCGGGTTCTGCACGGTAAAGCTCGCAAAAGGGGAATCGCCCCTGGTCACGTTCCACCCTCTTCCCGTGCGGTCCTGGCACCGCTTTGAAATTGAATGCTGCCGTGAAAAAACCGTGGAGGGGATACAGCGCGAGATATCGTCGCGGGGAGAGGAAACAGCCGGGGAGAGCGCGCAAATCAGCGTGTACCTGCGTGAAATCCTGCCGGAACAGAGCGCGGCGGTGCGGACGTCGTGGGTTTCCGAGCGCTTCCCGGGCGCGCTCGCGGTGAACGTGCGCAGGTCGTTCGTCCAGGGCTTCCGCGGCGGGGACGGGGATAATCCCCATGCCCGGCGGCTTGACGAGGTGTTCGATTCATTCCTGAGCGAGCGCGTCACCGACCGCGCCGAGTACAGGGCGCTTCGGGAGCTCGCGCTTTCGTTTTTCGACCGCTACGAGCAGGAACGCAACTGAGGGCTGCGCGCGATGATACTGCACTCGATCTCGCTGAAAAACTTCAAGCGCTACCGCGATACGAGGATGGAGTTCGCGGAGGGGCTCACCGGCATTATCGGTAAAAACGGCGCCGGCAAGTCCACCGTGTTCGAGGCGATACTGCTCGCGCTGTTCGGGGATATCCCGTTCAACAAGGAGTATCTTCGCAGCTCAGCCGCGGGGCCGCAGGAGGCGGTGTCGGTTGAGCTGGACTTCGAGATGTCGGGAAAGCGCTACACCGTGACGCGTGAGTTTCGCGGAAAACAGCTTGCGCCGGGAGGAAGCCTGCGCGACGTCGCGGGTGCGCTGATCGCCACCGGGCAGCGGGAGGTGACCGCCGCCGTGGAGCGCATTCTCGGGGTGGGACGGGACGCCTTCACCCGGTCGGTGTTCTCAGGCCAGAAGGAGCTGGGAGCCATCTCCTCCGCGACGGGAGGCGAGCGGAGGCTTCTGGTGCGCCGGATGATCGGAATGGACCGCATCGACGATGTTCAGAAGCTCGTGCGGGAGCGCCGCGCCGAGCTGCGGGCCACCGTCGAGGCCCAGTCATCGCTTCTGCTTCCTGCGCAGGAGCTTGAGGCGATGGACGCCGAGCGGCAGTTGCTCGCTTCAAAGGTAAAAAAGCTCGCGCGCGGGGAAGAAGAGGCCGGTGGTATACTGAAAACCGCGGAAAAGAATCTCGACGGCGCGAAGCGGGAGTTCGACATACAGGACGATTTCTTCCGGCGCTTCAGCGAGATCGACAGGGAGCTTGCCCGCGTCCGCGCGTCGCTGGAGGCGGGTGAGCGCAGGGTGTCCGAGCTTGACACCGAGCTTGCCGGCCTTGAGCAACAGCGTGAAAAGCGTGAGTCCATGGCGCCCTTGCTCGCGGAGTATGAAGAGGTAAAAAAGCGTAGGGAGCAGATGGAGGAAGCGAAGGCGCAGTACGTCCGGCTGGGGGAGCTCCAGAAAAGCAGAGAGAAAGCCGGAACGGAGCTGGTAGGCATGCGCCAGGCCGTTGCACGCGAAAAGGCGTTGCTCGAGCGGCTGGGCGATGCCGACCGCGAGCTTGAGGAGGCGCTGCGGGCGGAAACGCTGCTGCAGGAAGAGATACAGCGTGCGGACGATGCGCTTGCGCTGCTCCAGGCCGAGCGGGGCGAGATCGAGGCGAAAGTGCGGGAGCGCGACGAAAGCATACGGAAGATCACCGGGGCCGGCAGAAACTCCGAGTGCCCCACGTGCCTGCGCCCGCTCATGGACTCGTACGACTCGACGCTTGAAAAGCTGCGGGGAGAGCTGGAGCGCTACCAACGCGAGCACAGCGACGGCGTCATGAAGCGGATACAGTCGGCATCGCGTCGCAGGAAGGAGCTGATGGAGCGCTTCGATTGCGCAAAAAAGGCGGCCAGGGAGGCGCAGGGAAAATCCGCCGCGGCCGCCCGCCGGCGTGAGCACCTTGACGAGCGGAAAAGCGAGCTTGAGGAAAAAACACGGCATCTCGGCGTGATTGACGCCGGGCTCAAGGAGCTCGAATCGCTTCGCTACGACGCACAGGAGCACCGCGCGGTGACGCTGCGCTTTCAGGAACTGGAAAAGGTCCACGCGGACAGCCTTCGCATGGAGGCGGCCATCCTGAGGATCGCAGCAGTGATGAAAAACATCGAAGACGCGCGCGACGGCCTGGCTTCGCTGAAGCGACAGGAGGAGGAGCTGGCCGCAAAGCAGCGCGAGATCCCCTGGACAGAGGAAGCGTTCACCGCGGCGCGCGACGCCGTCACCAAGGCCGAGAAGGAGCGCGACAGCGCGCGGGACGCGCTGCAGGTGCTCCGCGACGCGGCCAAAGATGGCGGAATGCGCCTGGCAAACCTGGGCGCTCGGCTCGATGACGACGCCGACAAACGAAAAAAGGTTGCAACAAATAAATCGATGATGGACACTCTCAACAGGCTCGATGCGCTGTTCGACGAGTTCAAGACCGCCGTGCTGGACAGGGTGAGGCCGTCGATATCGCAGTACGCGAGCCAGCTTTTCGGCCGCATCACGAGGGGGCGTTACGAGCTCATCACCGTCGATGACGACTTCAACTTCAGGATTATGGACGAGGGAGAGACGTACCCAATTCAGCGGTTTTCAGGCGGGGAGATCGACCTTGCGAACCTGTGTTTGCGCGTCGCCATAAGCCGGGCGATCCACGAGCTTGCGGGCTCCGCGTCGCTGGGATTCATGGGCTTTGACGAGATATTCGGGAGCCAGGACGATGACCGGAGAAGGGAGATTTTTAACGCCCTTCAGTACCTGCAGGGCATGTTCAGGCAGGTGTTCATCATCTCCCACATCAACGAGATCAAAGAGGAGTTCCCGCAGGTGCTGGAAATCACGGAGTCGCCTTCCGGCGCGCAGGCGAGATGGATCAGGTCGGACCACGGTGCGGCCGGCTGATATAATCAAACAAAACGAGGTGCATCATGGGTGGAGCGACGAAGGACGTGGTGATTGCGAAGGGGAAAAAGGAGCTTGGGCTTGTCCTGAAAATGGCCAACCGCCACGGGCTGATCGCCGGGGCGACCGGCACGGGGAAGACCGTGACGCTGCAGGTCATCGCGGAGCAGTTCAGCCGCAACGGCGTGCCGGTGTTCATGGCGGACGTCAAGGGCGACCTCTCCGGCGTGAGCAGGGCCGGAAAGGAGAGCGAAAAGCTCAAGGAGCGGCTGAAAGCGCTTGGCGTCAGCGACCACTCATTCGAAGGGTTTCCGGTCACGTTCTGGGACATCTATGGCGAGAAGGGCCACTGCGTGCGCACCACCATCTCGGAGATGGGGCCGCTTCTGCTGTCCAGACTTCTCAACCTCAATGACACGCAGTCAGGCGCGCTTTCGCTGGTATTCAAGATCGCCGATGACAACGGCCTGCTTCTTCTCGACATGAAGGATCTTCGCGCCATGCTCCAGTACGTGGGTGAGAACGCCGCGGAGTTCAACACCGAATACGGGCGCGTCTCGAGCGCTAGCATCGGCGCCATCCAGCGCGAGCTTCTGGCGCTGGAAAACCAGGGCGCGGACCGTCTCTTCGGCGAGCCGGCCCTCAACATCGACGACCTGATCCAGACCGGGGAGGGTGGCAGGGGCGTGATCAACATCCTCGCCTCGGACAAGCTGATGGGATCGCCCAAGCTCTACGCCACCTTCCTCCTGTGGCTGCTCTCCGAGCTCTTCGAGGAGCTTCCCGAAGTGGGCGACCTTGACAAGCCCAAGATCGCGTTTTTCTTCGACGAGGCGCACCTGCTCTTCAACGACGCCCCGAAGGCGCTGCTGGAAAAGATCGAGCAGGTGGTGCGACTCATCCGCTCCAAGGGCGTGGGCGTGTACTTCATCTCGCAGAACCCGATGGACATCCCGGACGAGGTGCTTGGCCAGCTCGGGAACAGGGTGCAGCACGCGCTGCGTGCATTTACCCCGAAGGACCAGAAGGCGGTCAAGGCCGCCGCGCAGACGTTCCGCGCCAATCCAGACCTCGATGTGGAAAAGGCGATCACCGAGCTCGGCGTGGGAGAGGCGCTGGTGTCGTTCCTTGACGCCGACGGAAAGCCGGGCGTGGTGGAGCGCGCGATGATACTGCCGCCCTCGGGGCAGATCGGCCCCATCACAGCGGAGGAGCGTCAGGCGATAATCCGCTCGTCGGCGCTCGCGGGCGTGTACGACGAGGCCGTCGACAGGGAGTCCGCCTACGAGAAGCTGAAAGGAAAGGCGGAGAAGGCCGCCGAGCAGGCGGAGAAGAAGGAATCCGCGGCGCGCACAGCGGGAAAGGAAGCGCCCGCGAAGCCGCGCGGCAGGAGATCGGACACCGTGGTCGAGGCCGTCGTCAAGAGCGCCGCGCGTTCCATGGCGAGCACGGCGGGGCGGCAGATCGTGCGCGGGCTGCTGGGATCGATTTTCGGGGGCAGGCGTTAGGCCGCCTCCGGGCCGATTCCGTATTCGCCGCGCACGCTTTCCAGCACGCTGCGCTCCTCATCAGTGATGGTGTCGTCGGCGTTCGCGGCCTTTTCCATCATCCTGTAAATTTTCCGGCGCTTCTTCGCGTCCCCGGGCATCCGGATGCCGAGCTGGCCGTTGAGCGCCATCTGGAAGAGCGGATTGATCCTTTCCGTGTCATAGCCCCATTTTGCGGCGAGCTCGCGGACGAATTCGTTTTCCCGCTCGGAAAGCGTTCCATCCGCCGCCATCACCACCAGCACGTTGTTGAAGGCGAAGTCCCGCACGTCGTAGAGTTTGTCGATGAGTTCGGGGCTCACCCTGTAGGTGGCCTTCACCTCACCCGATTCCAGGTAATCCGCGTACTCGCCAAGTGACATGATGGCGGTGATGATCCACTCGTTGCGGGTGCTGTTCATGGCGTTGCCGCAGTAGGCGCAGTGCACATCAAGGGAGTTTTCGACCGGCGCGCCGCAGCTCGGGCAGCTGTGGGCGTACACGGAGCCCCTGTTTTCGCCGGCCTCCCTGTCGCGGCTCATGATGACCACTTCGGTTTTGGAGATCACCACCGGGTCTATCCTGAAGGCGCGTCCGTTTTCAAGGCGCACGCGCTGGAACGACGATCGCACCGAGATCGCCAGATTGTACTCGGACCCGGACTCGGTCACGCCGAGCAGGGTCACGTCGTTCAGGAAGATGCGGTTGTAGACGATCCTCTCGCCCTCCATCATCGACGAGATTTTTTCATAGACGGAGTCGCTCACGAAACGGCGCATGATCGCCGGGTCCTTCATGGCGAGCGAGGTGACGATCTGCAGGTAGCCGTTGCTCGCCTTGTCCTCGACGAGCTGGACGGAGAAGTCCTCGTTTTCCTCCACCAGCTCGCGGATCTTCGAGTTGAGGGCCGCCGTTTTTTCAAGCTTGCGGTGCGTGCTGATGTAGTCGTCGGCCTGGGTGATTTCGGACAGCACCCAGTCGTATTCGCCCGAGTTGGTGAGCGTGCCGCACGAGGGGCATGCGCTTTTCTCGCCCATGTCGCCGGGAAGGGGCGAGCCGCAGTTGGGGCAGCTCTCGGTGAGATACATGTCCTTCTTCGCAGCGCCGCGCTTTTTCAGGAACGACCAGTATTCCACGAACTCCCCGCTCCCGCCCGTGTTGAGCGACGAATCGAGCTCGCTGGTGAAGCGGTCCTTCATCGATGCGTGTATCGCGACGTGGACGATGTCGAAGAGCCCGTCGGACTCCACGCGGTCGATGTAGGTGTTGATGATGTTGATGTCGCTTACGGTGTTTTTCTGCTTCAGAAGCTGCATCATCCTGAACTGCGTGTTGAATCGCTGGTACACGCCGTCGGAGATGAACCGCCTGACGGTGGAGATGTCCTGAGCCTCCCACGCCTTCTGGATGTCGATAAAGGCCACCTTCACCTTGTGTATGAACTCCGCCTCGTTGAAATCCGGGTTGGCGGCCGTGAATGCGTCGTATCCGCGCGCGGTCTTCACCGGCTGCCCGGAGGGGAGGCGGTTGAGGATTGTCTGCTGCCTGAGCTTCTTCCTCGAAACGTATGAGAACACTATGAATCCTCCCACGATAACGCCGGCGACGATGATGTTGAGAGGAAAGGGAAGCCGGAAGATCACCTGGATGAGCAGGTAGATCAGCGCGCCGAGGCCATCGCCATCGCCGCTCCCTCCGCTGTCGAAGCCGCCGGCGCCTCCGGCCCTTGCGAAGAGATCATGCTCAAAGCAGAAAAGCGCGGCTATGGCAAGCAGCGCGATCGCGGCGGGCGAGGTGCCGCGCCGGAAAAGCAATAGTGTAATCATAACGCCCCTCCCGGGTGGTTTCCAGGGCCGATAACATGTCCGGCGTACGGGGCGCTATTGTAGGGTGAAAGCCGGGGCCGTGTCAACGATTATACGGATGGTCAGCCGCTTTTCCTGCGGGAGGTGGTTTTTGCGTAGATTCCCCCCCTTGAGGTCCACTCGATTTCGACTTCAAGCCATTCAGGTTTGATGGCGTCGTTGATTGTCTGCGCGATCTCCTCGGTGACGTACTCCTGCCAGACGCGGAGGTTTCTCCAGGCGCGCAGATACTCGCGCACCGATTTGCTCTCCAGGAGCCTGTCCGAAGGCTTGTAGGTGATGGTCAGCGTTCCCTGGTCGTGGCGGTCCGAGACGGGGCAGATGCTCTGAAACTCCGGATAGGTCCATTCGACCACAAGGTCGTGGTTTTCGATGGGAATGGTGTCAAACGACGCCTGTTCCGGTTTCTCGGTTTTTGCCGTTCCTGCGTTTGAATAGTCGGTCATGCTGCGCTGCCTCCTTCGCCCGGTTTCTCATGTTCAGAACGCTTTTCAACCGGCAGGTATGAGCGCAGGTTGTTGCCGATGTATATCTGCCGCGGTCTTCCAATTTTAAACGGCACGGAGTCGTGCATCTCCTTCCACTGCGCGATCCATCCCGGGAGCCTGCCGATCGCGAACATGACCGTGAACATATTGGTCGGGATGCCGATCATGCGGTAGAGAATGCCGCTGTAAAAGTCCACGTTGGGGTAGAGTTTCCGCTCCACGAAGTAGTCGTCCGCGAGCGCGGCACGCTCCAGGTCCATGGCGATATTGATGAGGGGCTCGCTGTAGTTGTACTTGTTCATCAGCGTTTCGCACATCTGCTTGAGGATCTTGGCCCTGGGATCGTAGTTCCTGTAGACGCGGTGCCCGAAACCGAAAAGCCGGAACGGATGGGATTTGTCCTTGGCGCGCTCAATGCACTGTTCGACGGACATGCCCTCCCGCTGAATCTCCTCGAGCATTTCGATGACGTGCTGGTTGGCGCCGCCGTGCAGCGGGCCCCAGAGCGCGCAGATGCCGGCGCAGATCGAGGAGTACAGGTTCACCTTGCTGCTTCCCACCATGCGCACCGTCGAGGTGCTGCAGTTCTGCTCGTGGTCGGCGTGAAGGATCAGCAGAATGTTGAGCGCCTTCTCGATATCGGGGTCGATTTCGTAGGGCTTGACGGGGCTTGAAAACATCATGTGCAGGAAGTTCGCGCAGTAGCGGAGGTCGTGCCGGGGATACACGTACGGCTCTCCGATTGAGTGCTTGTACGAGTACGCGGCGATGGTGCGTATCTTGGAGATCAGGCGCACCGCCATCAGGTCGAATGTTTTTGATTCGAAGTCCTCGGTGAAGTACTGCGGGTAGTACACAGAGAGTGCGTTCACCATGGTGCTGAGCATCGCCATGGGATGGGCGTTGGGCGGAAAGCCGTCGAAAAAGCGCAGCATCTCCTCATGGATCATGGAGTTTTCGGTCAGAAGCACGGAAAATTTCTTTCGCTCGGCCTCCGTGGGGAGATGGTCGTAGACCAGCAGGTGCGCCGTTTCCGTGAAGGTCGCGTGCTCAGCGAGCTCTTCGATGGGGATGCCCCGGTAGCGCAGGATGCCGCTTTCCCCGTCTATGAAGGTGATCGCCGACAGGCAGGAGCCGGTGTTCTGGTATCCCACATCAAGGGTGATCAGGCCCGTATTGTCCCTCAGGCCCGAGATGTCGATCGCCGTCTCACCTTCGGTGCCCCTGATGACCGGCATTTCATGTGTAATGTTTCCGAATTCGATTTTCGCCTTTTCCATATACCTGCTCCCGCAGGCCGCGTCCCGGAGGGGACTCAGCCTTTGTCGTATTTCGACCTCATCGCCTGGTAGGCGAGGTTCGCGATATACTGGTCGAGAAGTATGATCGCGGTGAATGCCTCCGCGACGGGCCACACCCTGGACACGATGGTGGGGTCACGCCTGGTGACGGCGGCCAGATCGGCGTTTTCCATGGACACCTTGTCGATCGTCCTCTGCGGCTTCGCGATGGTGGGCGTCGGTTTGATGGCGAGCCGCACGACTATGTCCTGTCCCGTGGCGAGCCCGCCGGTGATGCCGCCCGCGTTGTTGCTCTCGAAGACGACCTTTCCGCCGGTTGCGCGCATCTGGTCGTTGACACGGCTTCCGGTCAGGTCCTTGACCTTCAGCCCGGCGCCGATCTCGACGGCCTTGACGGTGCCGATGCTCATCATCCTGCCCAGCTCGCCGTCGAGCTTGGCGAACACCGGCTCTCCCATGCCGGCAGGGATGCCGGTTGCAATGACTTCCACAAGCCCGCCGCTCGAATCGCCGCCGTCGCGGATCTCAAGAATTTTCGCGTACATCTCTTTCGCGGCTTCGAGGTGCGGGCAGTTCAGGAGCGGATGGATTCCCCTCTCGGCCAGCTCGGCTATCTTTGATTCGGGCAGCGGCTCGCGTTTGATGTCCGGCACCATCTTTTCGATTTCGGCGAGGACGGCCATCTTTTCAAGAAGGCGCATGCCGGGTTTGATGCGGCCCTGCGTGTATACGATGTCGTAGAGCGGGTCCGAGTCGCGGCGGAACTCCCTGAACAGCTTCACTCTCTCACGGATGGCGCTGCTGTCCATCTCCGGCATGGCAACGCCGGCCGCTTCCTTTACGTATGAGAATACATCGATTCCGTGGTCTTTCAATATCTTTTTGGCCAGAAAGCCCGCGGCGACGATCGTTGAGGTGTACCGGCCGCTGAAGATGCCGGCGCCGATTGAATCGTCACATGCGCCGTATTTCACATACGAGGCGTACGAGGCGTGCCCGGGCCGCGGGGTGCGGTTGGTGCGCTGGTACTGGTCTATGTGCTCGAAGTGCCGGTCCAGGTTGGGGATGAGCACAGTGAGCGGGGTGCCGTTGGTGTAGCCCTCGTTTTTAAAGCCCGGCATCGTGTCCGCCGCGTTGACGCCCGTGACGATCACGGGAATGTCCGGCTCTCTCCGCGGCGACGAGAGCTCGCCCTGGCCGGGCTTTCGCTGCAGCAGGTCGGCGTAGATGTCCTTCTCCTCGATGTGCATTCCCGAGGGGACTCCCTGGATGTTCGCGATGAGCCCTTCCTGGTATGAGCCGCCGGCGACGGTGACCTGGAAGAAACGCCCGTATGATGAACCGATCATGCTGCACCTCTCCTTGGGTGATTTGTCTGCGCTGAACTGGCGATGGTTGTTTTCATGGTCTCATGGTTTCGTGGATCACTTCATAAAGCTCCATGGTTTTCGTTCTCGCCCTGTCCAGGGCCTCCCTGCCGAGCGCGGTGATCGTGTAGTACTTCCTGATTTTCCCGTTTACATTGCGCTCTTCCTGGACGAGGTAGCCCTTCTGCTCAAAGCTGTGAAACGTGTTGTAGAGCGTGCCGTACGAGATGCTGTACCCGTGCTCGGACAGCTTGTCATAAATTTCCTTGCCGAACACCGGCTCACGGTCGGCGTACTGCAGAACGTATATTTTAATGAAACCGAGAAGGAATTCATGAATCATCGCATCGGCCATGGCAGCCCCCGCATCCTTGATGTTGTCCGGCATTGTGCATCACATTTAAGGTGATGACAAGCAATTCTTTGCAAACAGGCGCAATCCCACCTTGATGAGCGCCGGCGCGGAAGGTCAGTTCCGCGACTTCGCTGACGCGTCCGCGATGCGCTCGGTCCTGGAGTAGTACTGGCGGCACACCGCCAGCGGCACCTCGTACTGCTGCGAGGCGTTCCAGAGCAGGTATCCTCTTATGCCAGCGTCGTGCACGGCCCTGATCTGCTCTTCGATGTATTTTTCGTAGGTCAGGGGAGAGCGGTTAACCCGCAGGGTGAACGCCTGTATCCACGAGACGATTTCAGCTTTGCGGACCCGCTCCTTCGCCTTCTTCGACGTGGTGAACACGGTGAAGTAGGGATCGGCCATGAGCTTTCTGCTCCAGGTGTAGTGCGAAGGATAGGCCATGGGGCAGATGATGTCCACAACGCCGTCGAGCGACTCCATCTTCTGTCCGATGGGGTCCTCCCTGTTGAGCGGTATTCTGCCGAACACGTCAGCCGCGATCTTCACGTCGTACTTCGCGAGGCGCGCCCGCGCCCTGTTGAAAAAAGAGGCGATGAACTCGTACTTCTCCCGGTTGGTGATGTGGCGCAGAATGCCGTGGTCATTGAAGCGGATGTAATCGAACTGTATCTCGCGGTAGCCTGCTTTGCATGCGGCCTCGGCCACCGAAATGCGCTCCTCCATCAGATCGTGCGGCACCGGGTGCATGCGAAGACCGTCGGGAAAGACAACCACGCGGGCGATCGGGTGAATGCCGGCGGCGATGCACATGCTGACATGCTTGGCGGGCGTGACGGCGGGCTTCATCGCCCCGGTCTGCACGTCGATGACCATCGCGTTGATGCGGGCGGTTTTGGCTTTCTCGATGAAGCCGGAGAGCCTTTTCATGCTGTTGCCGCTCTGGCTGTTGAGGTAGATTCCCCGGTAGAAATCGGGATAGCGGTATTCCCGGGGCGCGGCGTCTTCTGGAGGCGGAAGTGAAGCGGACTTATCATCGCTTCCGCGGGATACGCTCCATGAGCCCATGAGGAATGTCGCGGCAAGCACGCATACCGCCAGGGCTATGAAAACCGTTACGATAACTTTTTTATTCATGCGATTCCACCGCCTTCCCGATTTTTTTCACCGGCATGTCGGCGAGCTGGCTATAGCTCGCGTAACGCCACTTCGCGTTTTCCTCTGCCGAGGCGAAGAGGGCTTCGGCGTCCTCGGGGAATTCCTGCCTGAGCGACGTGTAGCGCGTTTCATTCATGAGGAAGGGTTTGAACTTGTCCCATTCAGGCTCGCCGGAATCGAGGGTGAAGGGGTTCTTGCCTTCAATTTCGAGAAGCGGGTTGTACCGGTACAGCTGCCAGTAGCCGCACTCCACCGCGGATTTCATGACAGCCTGCGTGGTGCTCATGCCGCTTTTGATGCCGTGGTTGATGCAGGGCGTGTACGCAATGATCAGCGAGGGCCCCGGATATGCCTCGGCCTCCTTGAGGGCCCGCAGGTACTGCGTCTGGCTCGCTCCCATCGCGACCTGCGCGACGTAGACGTGCCCGTAGGCCATCATCATCATGCCGAGGTCCTTTTTCCGCAGCCTCTTGCCCGACGCGGCGAATTTTGCGACCGCCGCGGTGGGGGTGGACTTGGATGACTGGCCACCGGTGTTGGAGTAGACTTCGGTGTCGAGGACGATCACGTTCACGTTCTCTCCCATCGCCATCACGTGGTCGAGGCCGCCGTAGCCGATATCGTACGCCCATCCGTCGCCGCCAACGATCCATACCGAACGGCGGCGGAGGTACTGCCTGAGCTCAAGGACGGCGCGGGC
>CAZPZJ010000043.1:7530-20770 GCA_964591055.1 uncultured Leptospiraceae bacterium | reverse complement strand
TTTTTGACGGCAGGTCGATTGTTCTGAGCATCGCGGGTTTTTTCGGCGGGCCGGTCTCGGCGGCGGTTTCAGCCGTCATCGCCGGTCTGTTCCGGATCAGGATCGGCGGAGGGGGCTCCATCATGGGAGTGTCGGTGATCGCCTCCTCGGCGCTCATCGGCACGGCCTTCTTTTACCTGAGGAAATCGGTTCCGGAAATTACCCGCATTCCATTCCTGCTGCTGTTCGGCATCCTTGTGCATATCGCAATGCTCGCGCTCACGGCGGCCCTGCCAGGGCCGGTGCGCTTCTCCACCTTCCAGTCAATCGCGATCCCTGTGATCACCATCTACCCCGTGGCGACTGTCATCGTGTGCCGGCTGTTCCTTGACCAGGAATCGCAGATCATTACGCTGCGAAACCTCCACGCGAGCGAAGACAGGTACCGGGGCATTGTGGAAAACATGCCGCTCCTCATATGCCGCTTTCTGCCGTCCACCGGAATCATCACGTTTGCAAACGAGCAGTACCGGTCCGTCTTTCCATCTCCCCGTGGAGAGAGAACGGCGTTCCACCTTTTCGATCCCGGTGTGGAAAATGAAGCGGCGCGGGAGCAGCTTTCTCAGATCAGCCCGGCTTCGCCTGTCAACACCCGGGAGATACCGGCAAAAACTCCGACCGGGAAGCGCATCATCAGGTGGATCAACCAGGGAATTTTTACAGACAAGGGAAAGCTGAACGAAATACAGTCCATCGGCATCGACATCACCGAACGGAAGGAAGCCGAGGACCTGATTAAAAACTCGCTTCGCGAAAAGGAAATACTCCTTAAGGAGATACATCACCGGGTCAAGAACAACATGCAGATCATTTCAAGCCTGCTCAACCTTCAGACGATGCAAATCAACGATGAAAAGCAAAGGGAGATGTTCATCGAAAGCAGGAACAGGGTCAGGTCGATGGCCCTGATCCACGAGAAGCTCTACAGCTCGGACAATCTGGCCGAGATTTCATTCGACGATTACATCCGGATGCTTGCGCTCGAAATCCAGAACACTTTTCTTCACCGGGCTTCGAAAACGGAGCTCAGATTCGATCTGCAACCGATAGCGCTGGGAATTGACCTCGCCATCCCCTGTGCGCTCCTTTTCAACGAGATACTGTCCAATGCGTTCAAATACGCGTTCCCGGACGGAAGGGAGGGAACCATCGCGATCGAATTCAAACGCTCCGGTTCCGGCCGTTACTCGCTGTCGGTTTCCGATAATGGCGTCGGGCTGCCGCCGGGCATCGAGGGCGAGTCCGGGGACACCCTCGGCTTCCAGATTATCCACGCGCTCACCCGGCAGATAGACGGTACCATCAGCTTCGACAGGTGCGGGGGCACCGCAATCTCGGTGATTTTTTAACGCTCCTCCATCGCCTGGGCGAAATCCTGCACACAGTTGAACCGGTAGCCCCTGTGCGGCTGTATTGAAACGCCGACAAAGCGCGTGCCCGGCCTCAGGATGTTTTTCCTGTGTCCCCGGCTCGTGACACCCTGATCGATGAGAAGCTGCAACACGATCTCCATCGGATCGCTGTGCCCGTACGAGCAGTTCTCGGAAATGGAGCCGTCCCACTTCCCGTGCCTGCTGATCCTGCTTCCCATGGTGGAACCGTCGGTCCCCGTGTGCCCTACGCGTCCGTTGCTTCCCATGTCGAGGGCGTGCATTTTGGCCGCCGCGGAAAGGCCCCTTGAAGGCAGGAGCGCTCCTACCGGCTGCATCGTCATCATCTCGCGGTAACACTCATCCGCGTAGCTTCCCCGGCTTCGCCTCGATGCGAGGAACTCCTGCGCAAATTTCGATGGATTGGTGCGGGCCTTGTTCATTATCATGACGACGTCCTTTTCGGCCCGGGTCAGGTACGCGGCGTCTTTCGCGGTATCGAGCGCGGCAATGTCCCAGACCTCCCCGGCAGGAACGGCGGTTTCAGATGGCGTGGCCCCGTCCTTCGCCGGCTCCACGGCGGCGGAGGACAGGTTCTGCCTGACTTCGATGATCGAGGGGCGGATCATCACCTTGCCGCCGGCGTCCACCACCGGAAAATTCACGGTGCGCAGAAGAGGCTGGTCCTTTCTGATTTTAGCCCACATTTCCTGCCTGCGCGCCTGGTCGTCGCGGACATCAAAAAAATCATATGCGATACCCTCGCGTTTCAGGTCCTCCATCAGCCTCACGCAGTATCCACAGTAACGCGATCCGTACACATACACCGGCCCGTTGCCCCACGCGCCCGCGCCCGCAATGAGCGATACGAGCACCATAACGCACAGGGCGGCGCTCCATTTTCCGTGAAAATTCGTTTTCATGAACAGCACCTCGAATGATTATATTCAGAAGGATTGCCCTGGACAGTTGACAGCCCCATCCCGGCGTTCCTAGCACGCATGCGGCGTACAGGTCAAGAGAAAAAGACATGCCTCACGATATGACACCACGAAACACCATTATGTCTTGCATTTTCAGACAAATGGGGTACAATTGGCCAGGCATTTTACAGGGAGATTATCATGAAAGAACTCACCGTTACAAGCGAGTCGTTCTCTCACAGCGAAATGATACCGGCCAGGTACACGTGCGACGGCGCGGACATTTCGCCCCACCTGAAATGGAGCGGGGCGCCGGTTTCAGTGCAAAGCTATGTCGTGATATGCGACGACCCGGACGCTCCCGCCGGCAACTGGGACCACTGGATACTCTTCAACATCCCGCCGGGTGTCACGGAACTCCCGGAGCAGTTCACCATCGCGGAAAAACCATCACCCGAGATAATGGCGGGCACCAACGATTTCGGCACCCTTGATTACGGCGGTCCGGCCCCCCCGAGCGGCGTACATCGCTACATTTTCAAGGTGTACGCGCTCGACCGCACGCTGCCACTCCGCGAGGGTGTCAGGAAAAAGGAGCTTCTCGGGGCGATGGAGGGGCACATACTGGCGAAAGGAGAGATAATGGGGCGATACACCCGAAAAAGGTGAAACCTGCACCTTCCGATGCGCCGGCTCATCACGGTCCCGCGAGGGGCCGTCGAAGCGGTATGTCATTTATCGGCCGCCCTGCCCCCATTCAGGTATATGTATGTCGAGGTCGCGCTGGCGACCAGCTTGCCTTCGGAATTGTACGCGTCGGCGATCATGTGAATCTTCGTCTTTCCCTTGGACTTCAAAAACGCGGTCACCCTGAGCGTATCACCCGGCATTATCGGCCTGTGATATGTCGTGTTGATGTCGATCGTTGTCGTCGCGGGAGTGCCCGACTCCAGCAGGCAGAATGGCCCGAACACATTATCGAACGCCGCGGTGATAAACCCTCCCTGCATCGTCTTCGCGGGATTCAGATAGCTCTCCTTGACCGGAAACGAAACCGAAAGGCTTGTGCCGGGACAATAATCCTCAACACACCCTTCCATTGTCCGGAAGCAATCCGGTGACGGAAGATCTTCCAGCGCTTTTCCTTTCTCCTGCGGCAGGGCACTTCGATATGAATGAGACACCGATCCCTCCTCTGTTCAGAACAGTATACCGTGTATAATGACCCGCAGGGGAAGCCGGAGCTGTCAATAATAAAATCCATTGCTGCAATGATATTATGTCCCCTAAAACCGTCATTGTACGGACTGACCATGAGCGCCAACCATCAGTAATAATTTTTTACTTCGAGTTATTTTTTTTACCGTTAGTACTTGACAGATTTTGAACGTCCGTTAATTTTGTTACCAATAGTTAAGTTGCGGGCATTCAAAAGAATGCGCGGCGGAAATCATGCCGGAACTGAAAAAGGCGATAGCGAACAGGAGAAAAAGGGAAAAAGACCGGCGAATTCAGGAGATACTCCGGGCGGCCAAAAAGATATTCTTTGCAAAGGGATACAGCCGGGCCACCATGGATGAAATCGCGCTGGAAGCCGAGATCAGCAAACCGACCATCTACCAGTATTTCAACACGAAAGATGATCTGTTTTTTTCCCTGATGATTCCGTTTCTTGATGATCTTGGAGACCAGATTGAGGAGATCGCTGCAAAGCTCAAGGCCGGGGAGTACCCGTCCGGAGCGGATCTGGTGCACGATGTTTTCAGCCTGTACTACGGCTTTTTCGAACAGGACACGGACTTCTTCATGTTTTTTACCGTGTTTCAGCAGATCGGCATGATCGAAGAGCTCAATGAGAAAACCCGCGACTCGATCATTGAAAAGGGCCGGCGGTGCTTCAGCGCCGGGCGCGACATGGTGGGAAACGCAATCTCCAAGGGCCTTTTCCGGGACATCGACACCTACAATCTCACGGATTTCGTGTGGGGTTCGTTCTGGGGTATCGTGCAGCTCGAACAGGTCAAGCAGAGGAACTCGGAGATCAGCGTAAACCTGAAACCGACGCTTCAACTCGTCGAGGAAGCTGTCATACGATTGATTGTCGTTCGATAGCTGCCCGGGACTGTCGCACCGGCTTGCGAGCCATTACGGGGTTTACAAGCCGGCATTTCACATGTGAGGAGAAGTACCTTGTATTGGAATGCCGGTTTATTTATACACTTTGGCTACCCCCCTGCAAACAGCAGGTTAGCATATCTCCGCCCCCGGAGATATTGTCCCAAGGGACAGGGCTGAAAACGGTCATTCCCCACAAGGGCGTTTCCGTTTCGGCCGATTCATACTCTCCATTATATCAGAACAATCAACTTTCCCGCACAACCCTCGCGGGAAAGTTGATTGGATTTTTTCTCTTCCTGCCGGTCGAAGAAGGTCATCACCACTGAAACAATCAACCTATTTTTTCACGTATCCTGGAAGGTATTCATGTTTTATATTTGTCATCGCCCTGAAGATGCTTGAACGCACGTCCGGATTTATTTTTTCAAGCCCGGAAATCATCTCCCTTATGGCATCTCGCCTTGAATCCCGGCTGAAGGGGCACTCCCGCGTCTGCACCGGAAAGTTCCTTATCCTGGCATACCTCACGAGCTCGGCTTCCGTAACCAGCGCAAGCGGCCGCACCACCTCGAACTCTCCCCCGAAAAGGGCAAGCTTCGGGGGCATGGCGCCGATGCTGCCCTGAAACACCATGTTCAGCAGCAGCGTTTCAACAATGTCGTCGAGGTTATGCCCGAACACCAGCCTGGTGCACGAGAGCTCCTTCATCATGTCGAAGAGCGCCTTTCGACGGTGCCACGAGCACAGAAAGCATATCGACGTCTGATCGTCAGGCTTAAGGTCGATCTCGACCCGCCGGCAATGGAACGGAACGCCAAGTTCGCGGCAGAAGGCTTCAACGGCCTCGCGGTCAATTTCATACGGGACGGACGACATGCTGACGTGGGCGGCGATCACTTCGTAGGTGATGGGGAGGCGCTTCCTCCTGCCCGCAAGGATTTCCAGGAGGGCCAGGGAATCCTTCCCGCCCGACAGCGCGACAAGCAGCCGGTCGCCTGCGCCCGCAAGCCCGTAGGTGTTGATCGCCCTGCCGACCCTGAGCTCGATCTCGCGCACGAATTTTCTTTCCCCGCGGTCCATGAGCTACACTGAACCCGACGGGGTGATTCAACAAACACTTTTTTCCGGCGCCAGGTGATCAGCCGCTCAATGTGTTTATTTCTTGACACCTTTAACATGTGGAGTATAATTGGTTGAATGTCCAATCAATTGTCTGGAGCCGCCATGGAAGTGATTGAAACCAGAGTCGACACCGGCTCGGATGAGTACAAACAAAACTATGAGGCAATGCAGCGGCTTGTTGAAGTGCTGCGACATGAGCTCGTGCAGTCCAGGGAAAAGCGGTCCGACAAGGCGCGCCAGAGGCTTGCGGAGGTGGGAAAACTCCCTCTCACCAAACGCCTCGAACTCCTCCTGGACAGGAACACCCCCTTTCTCGAGATCGGCGCCCTTGCCGCCAGGGGAATGTATGGCGGCGACGTGCACGCCGCAGGCTCGGTGGCCGGCATCGGCGTGGTGGAAGGCCGGGAGGTGCTGATCCACGCCAACGACCCCATGATCAAGGGGGGCACCGTCTACCCCATGGGCGTGAAAAAGACACTGCGCTGCCAGACCATCTCCATGGAAAACAAACTCCCCGTCATCTACCTGATCGACTCGGGAGGGGCGTTCCTCCCGCTGCAGTCGGAAATCTTCCCCGACTCCGACGACGGGGGCAGGATTTTCTACAACCAGGCCGTGATGTCCAAGATGGGCATTCCGCAGATCGCCGCGGTCATGGGGCTGTGCACCGCCGGGGGCGCCTATGTGCCAGCCATGTCTGACGACGTTGTGCACGTGAAAGGGACCGGCGCCATTTTCCTGGGAGGGCCGCCGCTCGTCCGCGCCGCCACCGGGGAGGAGGTGACCGCCGATGAGCTGGGCGGCGCGGAGGTGCACTGCATGGAATCGGGCGTGTCCGATTACTACGCCGAGGACGACGCCCATGCGATTTCGCTGGTGCGCAGGATCGTGAAAAACCTTCCGTACAACAAAAAGCACGAACTTTCCATGCGCGAGCCGGCCCCTCCCCTCTACGACCCCAGGGAAATCTACGGCGTGGTGAGCCGCGACCTGAAGACCCCCTATGACGTGCGGGAAGTGATCGCGCGCATCGCGGACCGGAGCGAGTTTCTTGAGTTCAAGGAGCATTACGCGCCCACCATCGTGTGCGGCTGGGCGTACATTCACGGCTACCCGGTGGGGATTCTGGGCAACAACGGCATCCTCTTCTCGAACAGCGCGCTCAAGGCAACGCAGTTCATCCAGCTCTGCGACAGGCGCGGAGTCCCTCTCGTATTTCTTCAGAACATCAACGGCTACATCATCGGCCGCGAGTACGAGAAGCTGGGCATCACCAAAGACGGCCACAAGATGGTGAACGCGGTGTCAACGGCCTCTGTCCCGAAATTCACGGTGATCATCGGCGCGTCGTTCGGGGCGGGCAACTACGGCATGTGCGGGCGGGGCTACTCTCCGCGCTTTCTTTGGAACTGGCCCAACGCCGAGATCGGCGTGATGGGAGGCGAGCAGGCGGCCAGCGTGCTCATCAGCGTCAAAAACGACCAGAACTCCCGCCTGGGACTGCCGCCGCTCAGCGAGGAGGAGGCAGCCTCGATCAGGGAGCCCATCGTCGCGGCCGCCAGAAAGGAAGGCAACGCCTTGTACAGCACGGCGAACCTCTGGGACGACGGCATCATCGACCCGGCGCTGACGCGCGACGTGCTGGGCCTTTCGATTTCCGCCTCGCTCAACGCGCCCGTCCATGACAGCGCAGTTGGATACGGCATCTTCAGGATGTAGATCCTGACAACGGGGAGAGAACATGTTTAAAAAAATTCTCATCGCGAACAGGGGGGAGATCGCCGTCAGGATCATGCGGACCTGCCGTGAGATGGGCATCGCAACGGTCGCCGTGTACTCAACTGCCGACAGAACGGCGCTCCACGCGCTCTGCGCCGATCAGGCCGTCTTTCTTGGAGGCTCCGATCCCGCTGAAAGCTACCTCAACATCGAAACAATCATACAGGCGGCGAAAAGCTCGGGCGCGGAGGCCATCCATCCGGGGTACGGCTTCCTGGCCGAGAACGCGTCGTTCGCGGAGCGCTGCGAGGCGGAAGGCATCGTGTTCATCGGGCCTCCCGCGCGCGTAATCCGGGACCTGGGCGACAAGATCACGGCGCGCCGGATCATGAAGGAAGGCGGCGTCCCCATCATCCCCGGGATGCTGCACGAAGAAGGCGACTTTGTAAAAATGGCCGCCGAGGCCGCGAGCATCGGCTACCCCGTGCTCATCAAGGCGGCGGCCGGGGGAGGCGGCAAGGGTATGCGCGTCGTGCACGATCCCGCCGGGCTCGAAGAGGCGTGCCGCTCCTCCGCGAGCGAGGCGAAAGGCGCGTTTGGAAACGGCGCCATCTATATTGAGAAGTATCTCGCAAAATCTCGCCACATCGAGTTCCAGATTCTCGCCGACTCGTTCGGGAACGCCATCCACCTCCTTGAGCGCGAATGCTCCATCCAGCGCCGCCACCAGAAGATCATCGAGGAAACGCCCTCACCCGCCATGACAAAAGAGCTCAGGGAGAGGATGGGCGGCTCGGCGGTTGCAGCGGCGCGCGCGGCGGGATACATCAACGCCGGAACGGTTGAGTTCATCGTCGACGAACACGGGGAATACTACTTTCTCGAAGTGAACACCCGGCTTCAGGTGGAGCACCCCGTCACCGAGATGATCACGGGGCTGGACCTCGTGCGCCACCAGATCGAAATAGCGGCAGGCCGCCCTCTCGCGCTCGTTCAGTCCGAAATTTCGGGACGGGGGCATGCCATCGAGTGCCGCATCTACGCAGAGGACCCGGAAAACGGATTTTTCCCCTCACCCGGGACGATCGAGTTCATGAAGGAGCCGGCCGGTGCGGGAGTGCGGAACGACTGCGGCGTGTACCAGGGCTTTACGGTCCCCGTAGAGTACGACCCTATCCTCTCCAAGCTCATCGTGCACGCAGAGACGCGCGGGCTGGCGATCGAGCGCATGGTGCGCGCGCTCAGGGAATATGTCATTCTCGGCATCACAACGCCGGTGCCGCTTCTGATCGACGTGCTCTCCTCGCGGCCTTTCGGAGACGGGGAGACCTTCACCGATTTTATTGATGTGTATTTTCCCGACTGGAAGCCCGGGCCGCAGGACAGGGACGCGGCGCTGCTCGCGTTCATCATTGACTCCGCCCGGCCCGGGAAAAGCGCTGCGGCGCCTTCGCGGAGCGAAAGCGCCGTCCCCGCACCGTGGGAGACGCTCGGCAACTGGCGGATGTAGGAAGCGCGCGCGGCGAATGCACGGCAGGGAGGTGCGGAAATGAACTACAGGCTGCAAATCGGCGAAAGGGTGCACGAAATCGAGTGCGCGGGAATCACAGAAGGCTCGTTTCAGGCGATCATCGACGGCAGGGCGATTGACGTGACCTGGCAGAGGATTTCCGGCAACCACCTTCACCTCGCCTTTGACGGCTCCTGCGTGAACGTGTACATTGCCGGCAGCGGCGACAGCCGGAGCATCATGATCAACGGCGCCGCCTTCCCTGTCCGGGACGCTGATGCCGACGCGCGAAACCCGAGAAAGAAACAGTCGCCCAGGGACATGCCGCTGGCCGTCACGCCGCCCATGCCCTCGGTCGTGGTGCGCATCCTGGTGCGGGAGGGTGACATGGTTGAGAAGGGCCAGGCCGTCGTGGTGGTCTCCGCCATGAAAATGGAAACCACGCTGCGCTCCCCGCACGACGGGAAAGTGTCCGCCATCAGGGTGGCCGAAGGCGACAAAGTGATGCCGGGAGACATCCTCGTCGACATCGAAGACCATGAAACGGCGCAGTGCGCCGGCCGGTAAACCAATACATGCCGGGGGAATGAGAATGGAACAGTCCCATCTGCTGTACCGCGTCGAGGAGCGCACGGCGTTCATCACCATCAACAGGGAGGCCCAGCGCAACGCGATCACCCCGGAAGCGATATCCCTTTTCCTGCAATATCTCGATGAGGCGGAGAGGGACGACGGCGTCAGGGTGGTGCTGGTCCGGGGTGCGGGAGACCGGGCGTTTTGCACCGGGGCGCAGCTCGGAAGCGGGATGTCGGAAGGCGGCGAGGTGTTCACCCGTTACGCGGCGCTGCTTGAGAGGATATTCACTTTCCCGAAGCCCACGGTGGCGCAGGTGAAGGGCTACTGCCTGGCGGGAGGCATGGGATTCATGCTGGCGTGCGACATCGTGATCGCCACTGACGATTCCGTGTTCGGCACGCCGGAGGTGAATGTGGGGCTGTGGCCCATGATGATCGGCGCGCTGATCTTCCGCAATGTCATGCGCAAGCAGGCCATGGAGATGATTCTGCTGGGCGAGCGAATCGGCGCGGAGCAGGCGCGGGAAATGGGGCTGATCACCCGGATCGTTTCCCGTGATTCGATTGATGCGGAAACATCGGCCCTGTGCGCAAAGCTCGCGTCGAAAAGCCCCATCGGCGTCAGGATCGGCAAAGACGCGTTCAACGCCGTCGACGCGATGAAGATCGGCGATGCGCTGCCCCTCCTTTCCCGCAGGCTCGTCGAAGTGGCCGGAACCGAGGACGCAAAGGAGGGAATTACCGCGTTCATCGAAAAGAGGGATCCCGTCTTTCAGGGCAGATAGCACGCATATCGAGGTGATCCGATGAATGACAAAAAAACGCTCAGCGACGGAAAGCTCATCATCGCCAACTGCAGCGGTTTCTTCGGCGACCGCTTCTCCGCCGCACGGGAAATGGTGCAGGGCGGCCCCATCGACTTTCTGACCGGCGACTATCTCGCCGAGCTGACCATGGCGATCCTCTTCCGCATGAAGAGCAAAAATCCCGACCTGGGATACGTGTCCACCTTCCTCAAGCAGATGGAGCAGGTGATGGGGGAATGCCTCGACCGCAACATCCGCATCGTGTCCAACGCGGGCGGGCTCAACCCGAAGGCGCTGGCGGAGGAGCTTGAGAAGCTCGCCAAAAAGCTGGGAGTGCGCCCGAAGATCGCCTACATCGAGGGCGACGACCTCCTGCCCCGCCTGAAGGAGCTCCAGGAGCAGGGTGAGACGTTCGTCCATCTTGACAGGGGAACGAATCTTGCGGACGCGAACGCGTTCACCATCTCGGCCAACGCATACCTGGGCTGCCGCGGCATCGTCGCCGCGCTCGACGAAGGCGCCGACATCGTAATCGGCGGCAGGATTGCCGACGCCTCGCTCGTGACCGGGCCCGCGGCGTGGAAGTTCAACTGGAAGGCGGATGACTGGGACCGGCTCGCCGGCGCGGCGACTGCGGGACACATCGTGGAGTGCGGCGCGCAGGCCACCGGCGGCAACTACTCGTTCTTCGATGAGGTGCCGTCATTCCGCAATGTCGGCTTCCCCATCGCCGAGGTGTACGCCGACGGCTCCTGCGTGATCACCAAGCACCCGGACACCGGCGGCCTCGTCTCAATCGACACGGTGAAGGCGCAGCTTCTGTACGAAATCCGCGGCCCGGAGTATCTCACCCCCGACGTGACGGTGCGCTTCGACAGCATCCGCCTGTCGCAGGAAGGAGCCGACCGCGTGCGCGTCAGCGGCGTGAAGGGATCGCCCCCCCCCGAAACCACCAAGGTCTGCATCAACAACTTCGGCGGCTTTAAAAACTCGATGACCGTCGTCCTCACCGGGCTCGACATCGGGAAGAAGGCGCGCATCGTGGAGGAGGCCCTCTTTGAAAGCCTCGGGGGGAGAGAACAGTTTGCAGTCGTCGACGTGCAGCTCGTGCGGTCGGACCGGGAAAACCCGTCGGACAACGACAGCGCCTTCGCGTTCCTTCGCGTGTCGCTGATGGACGGCGACCAGAAGAAGGTCGGGAAACTGTTCTCGTCGAAGGTGGTGGAGCTCGCGCTGGCCAGCATCCCCGGCTTCACCCTGACCGCCCCGCCGTCGGACGCCACGCCGGCGATCGTGCACTGGCCGGCGCTGGTCTCGAACAGGCGCATCCGCCAGCGGGTGGTGCTCGGAGAACAGGAGCTCTTTATCGACCAGCTCGCGCCCGGCAGCGCGTCCGGCGAAATTGCGATCGACACGGTCCCGTTTCCCGACGCGCCGGAGGGGCCCATGGTCGAAGCGGCGCTGGGGCGGGCGTTCGCCGCGCGCTCCGGCGACAAGGGCGGCAACGCGAACCTCGGCGTGTGGGCGAAGACGCCCGAAGCCTACGCGTTCCTCAAAAAACATCTCACCGTCGAAAAGCTTCGCTCCCTGATGAAGGACGTCGACGGCTGCGAAATAGAACGCTACGAGCTCGCCAATCTTTACGCGGTGAATTTTTACATCAAGGGGATACTCGGCGACGGCGTCGCCGCCTCGCTCCGGAGCGATCCCCAGGCAAAAACGCTGGGAGAGTATTTCAGGGCGAAGAAGGACATGCTTCCGGAATCAATACTCATTGAAAACGCCTGAGAACGGCGGGGAGAGGGCAATGGAATTCGGATACACCGAAGAGCAGATGATGTTCCACGACTCCGTGTACAGGTACGCGAAAAAGGAAATCGTCCCGCTGTGCGAAGAGGCGGATTTGAAATCGCAGTTCTCGCGCGAGATATGGAACAGGCTCGCAGCCATGGGGCTCCTCGGCCTTCCATTCCCGGAGGAGTACGGCGGCCAGGGCGCTGACGTGGTCACCTGCTGCCTTTCCAGCGAGGCGCTCGCACACGCAGGCGTCGACGGCGGGCACCTGCTGGCGCTGGGCGCGCACTCCTACCTGTGCGCCGATACGATATTCCAGCACGGCGCCGATGAACAGAAGCGGCGCTACGTGCCCAGGCTCGCCTCCGGCGAGTGGATCGGCTGCATGGGGCTCACCGAGCCGGGAGCGGGCTCCGACGCCGCCTCGCTCCAGACGACGGCCGTGAAGAAGGGCGACCGCTGGATTCTCAACGGCACCAAGACCTTCATCACCAACGCGCCGGTCGCCGACGTGGCGGTGGTGTACGCAACCACCGACCGGGCCCTCAAGCACGCCGGCATCACCGCCTTCATCGTGGAGCGCTCCTTCAAAGGATTTTCGACGGGAAATCCCTTCCACAAGATGTGCGTGCGCGCGTCGGCCACCTCCGAGGTGTTCCTTGACAACTGCGAGGTGCCTGAAGAAAACCTCCTGGGCGAGGAAGGCAAGGGATTCGCCATGACGCACCAGACGCTGGAGTGGGACCGGAGCGCGCTGCTTGCGCCGGTGGTGGGAGGGCTCATGTTCCTGCTTGAGGAATGCGCCAGATACGCGAACAGCAGAAAGCAGTTCGACAGGCCGATCGGGGAGTTCCAGGCCATCCAGCACAAGATCGCGGACATGAAGGTGATCATGGAGGCGGCCCGCCTCGCCGTGTACCGCGTGGCCGCGCTCAAGGACGCGGGACACTCCATCAACCACATGCAGGCGTCCATCGCCAAGGCGTTCGCGGGCGATTACGGCGTGAAGGCGTTTTCGGAGGCGGTGCAGATATTCGGCGGCTACGGGCTGATGCACGAGTACCCGGCCGAGTGGCTGTACCGCGACGCCAAGCTCGCGCAGATCGGCGGCGGCACGTCCGAGATACAGAAGATGATCATATCTCGCATCATGAGCTTCTGAGGCGGGGAGGAACCGACAATGAACTACGAACTGAGCGACGCACAGAAAACGATACAGGAAAAGTACGCCGGGTTCTGCACGGAAAGGCTCGCCCCCCGGGCG
>CAZPZJ010000043.1:0-7430 GCA_964591055.1 uncultured Leptospiraceae bacterium | reverse complement strand
AAAGATACCTGCCCGGCATCGCCTCGGGAAAAACAATCGGGTGCTTTGCCGTCACGGAGTACGAGTCAGGATCCGACGCGTCGGCGATCGCCACATCGTCCCTTCAACGCAACGGCGCATGTATCCTTAACGGGGTGAAGTCCTACGTGACCAATGCGCCGATCGCGGACCTGTGCGTCATCATGGCGCGCGATGAAGGAGGGGACATCTCGGCGTACATCGTGGAGGCGGCCTGTCACGGTTTTTCGGTGGGGCGCTCGCCCAAAACGATGGGGCTGCGCGGTGCGCCCATCGGCGAGATCGTGCTGAAGAACTGCGAAATCCCCGCAGGCGCCGAGCTCGGCGCGAAAGGCTCGGGCCTGGAGCTGTACCGGCGGATGCAGGACTTCATTTCGCTTTTCATGGCGACGGGCTCTCTCGGCATCGCGTCCGCGGCGATGGACTGCTCAAACGCCTATTCAAAGGAGCGCAAGTCGTTCGGCAGGATCATCAACCGCTACCAGGAGGTTTCATTCCGGCTGGCGGAGATGATGATCCTCTCCGACCTCGCAAGGCTTTTGACCTACCGCGCGGCCTGGGAGATGGACGGCGCGCTTCCCGGGGCGGCGACTTCGGCGTCCTGCGCAAAGCTGTTCGCAAGCGAGGCCGCCACGCAGATATCAAGCTGGGCGGTGCAGATACACGGCGGGCGCGGATACATTGAGGGCAACCAGGCCGAAAGGCTCTACCGCGACGCCAGGTTCGGCGAGATCGCCGGCGGCAGCTCCGAGCTGCAGAGGATCGCGATCGCCCGTTCTGTACTTGACAGATTCAGGGATTAGTGCATGGTTCGAAATATCCGGCGCAGGCCGGAAAGCGGCCGCAGGCAAAATGGGCAACAGGACAAAAAACGACATCATTGACATGAGGCGCGAGCAGCTTCGGGAGGCGGCATACCGCGTGGTGTGCGAGAAAGGCTACCACAGCTTCACCATACGCGACATCGCCCGCGAGGCAAACCTGTCGACCGGCCTCATCCATTACTATTTCAAGAACAAGGAAGATCTGCTGCTGAGCCTCCTCACCGAGATGAACCGGACGCTGAAAAAAACCACCGTGGAAGCGCTCGCCAGGCTCGACGACCCGCTCGACAAATTGAAGACGTTCATACGACTCGCGTTCGACCAGGTTTCCAGCGAAAAGGAGTACTACTACGTCATCATAGACTTCTGGGCGCAGGCCAACCGCAACGAGCGCATGCGCAGGGCCAACGTCAGGCTCTTCGCGAGCTATCACGAGATGCTCACCGGCATCCTGGAGGAAGGGGTCGCGAAGGGAATTTTCACAATCGGGGAGATGAAGTACACCGTGACCGTGATCATCTCCATGATGCAGGGGATCATCACCTACTACATCATCGACAACAGCGCGCTCGACTACGCACGGTACACCGCGAAGCTCATCGAGGACGTTGTGGCGATGGTCGCCGGGCGGCCCGGCCTCTGACCGTTTTGCCGTCATTCCCGGCGCTCGAGTCCTCGCGCGCTCAGCGAACATCGGGCACAATGGCCCCGATGCTGCATAAAGGAAGTCCCCAATCTTACAGCCACCACAGCGCACAATAGCGCCTTCCGGTTTAACGCCGGACAGCATGGACGGGAGGGCCTCACATGAGAAAAGGATATCTGGCGCTCGCTTCCATGGTCTGCCTTCTGGCCTGCTTGTCCTGCAGGGAGGAGGAGCCCGTCGACGCCGACAGGCTGACCGCCCTCAGCAGCAGGTACACCCCCCTGCACATGGCTGCCCTGAAATGCGATGCCGCGAACGCGGAGAGCATTCTCCGGGGAGGCGCCGTCGACATCGAAGCCAGAGCGGTGTGGGACGAGACGGCGCTTCACGTCGCCGCGAAACAGGCAGGGTGCGCGGCCGTGATACGCCTGCTGGTGAAGCACGGCGCGGCGATTGAAGCGGAAGGAGCGCACAGAACGCGCCCGCTGCACCACGCCGCGGCGGAGGGCGATGTTGAAAACATTCGCTCACTTCTGGATGCGGGCGCTTCCATCAACGCGGCGGGGAACGCCGTTGTCTGCGGCAACTGCTACCGAACCCCTCTTGAAACAGCGATCGAAGCGAAGAAGACCGCCAATGCGCTCTACCTGATTTCCCGGGGCGCGAAGATCAACACGGTTTCAATATACGGGCTGAGGCCCGAGTACCATATCAGATGGGCCATGGAGAACAGCACCAGGGCGTCGCGCACGGTTCACGGTGATCCGTCGCGTTTCAACCATGATGAGCTCTCCCCGCTTCAGGCCGCCGCGATACTGGGGGATATTGACATCGTATCGGCGCTTCTTGAAAAAGGCGCCCGAATCAACGGCAATCCGGGAAAGGGCGCAACGCCGCTGGCCCTTGCGGCATGGCACGGACACGCCCGCCTGGTGGAGATTTTACTCGAAAGGGGAGCGCTTCCGGACACCAGTGATGGACGGGCGAGGACAGCGCTCCACTACGCGCTGGAAAACCGGAGGGACGGCATCGCGAAGAAACTGATGGAGGCCGGCGCCGCCGCAACGCCGGCCGATCTCTTCGGGACCACGCCGCTGCACCTTGCGTCGCGCAACGGCAACAGGGAGATGGTGCTTCTTTTGCTCGCAAAAGGCGCGCCGAAAAATATTCGCGACTCCAGGGGCAGAACCCCGGCGGACCACGCAGCGAACGGCGAGATTCGCGGGCTTTTTGCAACGCCTGATGCGCACTGAAACCTTCTCGACGAGTTTTGCTGCCCGCACGATGTGGACGTCGAAGGGGGCGGCATCAGGCTGGCGACCGTGAAGAAGAGCGCGGAGGCGCGTGGTCAGTCACCTTCGCACGTGAAGAAGAAAGCGTGTTCCGCTTCCCGCAACATCTTGCCGACTGTGGCACTCCTCCCACCCGCGCCGGCGGTGTCCGCCCGCCCCCAAATCCGCCGGTCAGTACGCGAAGCTCAAAAGCATCCTGATGTCCCTGCCCTTTCCAGGTATATGCGAGCCAAAGGGGTAATAGTGCGTATCGAACGCGTTGCTTACCGCGACATTGAACCGTATTTCCTCAAGGCAAGCGTAGTTGAAGAGCGCCACGCCTGCGCTGAGATTGACCAGCGAATACGCGCCGACATCCTCGTTGTTCCATGTCGCCTCGCTCAGCTCGTCCGGGACCCTTGTTTTTTTCAGCGAGTTGTCCAGCTCGACCTCAAAGAAGTACTTCCACTCCGCCGCCGCGTATGAGACGCGCACATTCGGACGTATTCTCGCCGGGGGAATTCCGCTCAGCGGCTCTCCCGACGAGGCAATATCCCATTGTCCGTCGGCGTCATCAAAGGAACCGCCCGCGCAGTATGACGCCGAGCACCCGGCTTTCACCGAGCACCCCTTTGCAAAGATGTCGCATTGCTTATAAGAAAGTTCAATCTCCCCGCCCATAATCCTGGCGTAATCCTCGTTGGCCATCATCGATTCGCTCGTATCTTCGGGATTGAGCTTTTTCACGATGAGGTCGGAATACTGGTTGAGGAACGCCGAGATGTCCCAGGCAAACCCCTTCATCCTTCCCCTGTACCCGGCGTCGAAGTTCACACTGTACTCGGGTCCCAGGTCGGGATTGGGCGAGAGCGTTCCCTGGCAGGTCACCTGCTCGGTGAACATGTCAACAGCGTCGGGCATGCGAAACGCGCGCCCCACGTTGATCGCAAACGCATGCGCCGCGGAGGGAGCGTACACCAATCCCGCGCTCGCGCTGATCGCCTTTCGTGCCTCCCGTATCTCATCCTGCCCGCCCGGAACGTCTCCCTCGAAAATCTCCGCGCGGTCAGCACGCACGCCCGCCGTGAGGGACACCTGCCGGCCAAGGCGGATGACGTCCTGGACAAATACGCCGCCGGACGCAACACCCGCCCCCTGCGCACCGTCCTTCTCCAGAGTCACCGTCGGCTGCGTGTAATTGTAACAGTCCACCGTGTCGACCGGGCTCCACAGGCGCACCGAGTAGCCGTCGGCGCCGAAGCTGAAATAGTTGATTCCCGCGCGAACTGCGGCCAGCACATTCCCGCCGAAGGAGACGCCCTTGTAATCGGTCACGTCCTCAAAGTACAGCCGGGACAGGGTGGAATTCATTTTCATGTTGTGATACTCACGGGTTTCACGGTCGTAAAAACAGGAAACAAGCAGCTTATCGAAGACACCGACACGGTCGCCTTCATATTTTCCCGCGAAGTGGAGCAGGTTGTCCTCCTCATTTTGCGCGAACATCTGCTCCTTCTGGTTAAACCCGTAGGCCTTTCCCCAGGGGCCGCCGTAGTGCGCCGACGCGCCAACCGTGATCCGGTGACGGTCACCGGCGTTGTACCCCGCCCGCAGCGAGAGGTCCCTGTCCTCGTGGAAGCTGTTGATCGCCTCGTCCCCGCCGCCGTAATAGTAGTTGTCCGATTTCCTGTACCTGCCCGTTGCGCGCATGGCGACCGTTTTATTGCCGGCGCGTACGCTTCCGATTCCCATTCTCGAATTGGCGTTGGTGCCGCAGGAAACACCGCCCTCAACGCCGACGCCCTCTTCCTCAAACACGTCCCTGTCAATAATATTGATAATGCCGCTGGTCGCCCCCGAGCCGTATATCACCGAGCCTGGCCCGCGAACCACCTCGACCCTGCCCACATCGTACACGTTGACGCTCTGCCCCATGAATCCGCCCGGGAAGGTGCTGAATACGGGGCTGCAGTCGCGCATGATGAGCATTTTCGATCCGCTGGTGCCGCGGAGTATGATCGGCGAGTGGTAATCGTACACGCGGGAAAAACCCGGGATGCTTTCCAGCAGATCTACCATTCCGGTGTAGATTTTTTCCCGGATTTGGGTTTCGTTTACCACCGCGGATGAAAGCGGAATTTCCCGGTCGCTTTTCGCGAGCCGGTCGGCGCTTATGATGATGGTATGAGATCCGGACCTTTCATGATCGGCGGATTGTTCCGACTCACGTTCATATTCGATCACCAGGCTTCTGTTCTCCGCCTCTTCGGCGCGCGCGACCCCTCCAACGCACGCAATGATCAACAGCAACAGCGCAATTGACAGTGTTCTCATGGGTTGCCCTTTTTATGCAAAGAAGTATTTTCTATCATTCAGCACGCACGCAGGACCGGGGAGCGCAGCGCCCCCGGTCCTGCGCCCATGCGCCCCTTCGGTTACTCCAGCTTCCGCCACACAACTTTGATATACCCGCTCTGGGCGATATCGCTGTTCTCCCCGATATCGGTAAACATCAGCTTGTAGTAACTGCCGCCGCTGCTTCGAACTATGTAGATGTAATCGTCCGTGTGGCTGGTGTTCGCGGCGGCCGACTTCCACGCCTCACCCATGACGAGCGTCGCGTATTTCTGTTTTAATCCTGTTTTTGACAATCCACTGTATGACGAGTTGTAATAGTAGTTTCCGATGGCAACTCCTGCCGCCGATAGCTCCGATGTCGTGAACTCGCCTTCAAGCACCGTATCAACCGTGCTCAAATCAATTTCAGCAATTCCCGCAATGGGGGATAATCCTGAGGCATTATACGCTGAAAGCGTGATTGCGTCGTAGTTCGAGGAACCGGCAGTCGACCACTTGACCGCTGACACCACCGACTCGCGTAGCTTGATGTAGGGGCCGCCCACAAGCGAGAGAGCTTTCGCCGCAGTCACCTGCGCCCCTTTCATCGTTTTTATCCTGATGTCCCAGTCAAAGCCTGGATAGTCGTCAATGTTATACGCCTTCCCGCTGTCAAGGTCTATTCCCACCCCTCCCGGATTTCTATTAGCACAGATAAGAAAGGGAGAGGTCACCTCCTGCGCCGACGGATCGTCGTCATCAGAATCGTCCCAGAAACACCCCGCAAGGCTCATCGCACCCGCACACGCGGCAAGCACGATCGCCAGACTCATTATTTTTCTTGCTCCAATCATGTTTTCCTCCTTAGTGGTACATAATAATATTAGTATTATCTAATATCTTGTGCAAAAATATTCCTTCCTTTACTCCCGGATTTCCTCATCCCTGCCCGTCATCATCAGGTACAGCTTTCGAGCGCTCACATTGTTTTTCCTGGCGACCATGGCGATCATCTGCTCGGGTTTTTTCACCTTGATGCCCGCGTTCCTCAGCCTGTTCACCGCCTCATCACAGTCGATCCTGCACTTGTCACAAAGCTCGGCAATCGACATGAGCTCCGCGTGAGGGAACGGCGGCTTGAGATCTTTGGAAATCCAGCTTTCCTTGATCCGCTCACCGCCCTGCGAAAGTGTCGACACCGGCGGCAGTTCGGCAACCGAAACAATTACAACTGCCGCGACCAGCGCGCATGCGGACAGCACCTCTGCCAGACGCGCTTTCTTTTCCTTTTTACGGACAAAATACCGCTTAAAGGCGTCCCAGTTGTACGCGAGAAGATGAAAGAGGCTTAACACCACAAACAGCAACGCCGATCCGAGATGCAGCGACTCCCAGCCAGGTTTGTTGATTCCAAGCAGAGTGAAATTCACCCAGTACGCCATCCTCCCGTGCGGCATGATAAAAAGCTCAATGCCGCTCACGAGCACCACCAGAATGTTCAGCGCAAGCGCAATGCTTAAAAAACCCCGTGTGTTAAACTTTTTCATTCTCCACGCCTCCACCCTTTCACCCTTTCACCCTTTCACCCTTTCACATGCAACACCAGCCATAACACATCCTGCAGGCTGCTACCGGTTGTCCGGCCTGCCGGCAGGCATCATTATTCCATCCTGCAAAACACAGGGAAAACGTCAAGAAAATAATAGTAATCTAATATATTTATTCTAATCTAACTTTATTGCACCAAGACATCTATGCCCGCCTATCACATGCGTCCGGATTGGGAGTCCGCACGTTTCCGCCCGCATCATCATCTTCAAGTTTCACATGGGGCTGGCAATAACCTGCATGCCACCCGGCCTCATAAGCGTCATCACCACATCGTTGATGAGGCCGGATGAAAACCCCGCTTCGCACAGATAGAGGTAGTACAACCACTTGCGCTGAAAGCTCCCGTCGTAGCCCATATCGAGGAGCCTTTCCCGCGAGGCCGTAAACCGCCTGCGCCACTCCCGTATGGTCAGCGCGTAGTGGGGCCCGATGTTTTCAAGTTGTTCGATGTAGAGCCTGCAGTGCGCGGCCATTGACTCGCACAGGGCCGTCACGGATGGCAGGTGCCCGCCGGGAAAGATGTGCTTCTGTATCCAGTCCATGCGCCGGCGATAATCCCGGTAGTGCCAGTCCATTGTGGTGATCACCTGAATGACGGCGACCCCCTCCGGTTTCAGCAGCCGCTCAATCGCCGAAAAGAAAGAGTTGAAATGCTCGTGGCCCACCGCCTCAAGCATTTCAAATGAAACAATCCTGTCGAATGATCCGGTAACATGCCGGTAA
>CAZPZJ010000042.1:16419-20892 GCA_964591055.1 uncultured Leptospiraceae bacterium | reverse complement strand
GGCCGCTGAGCTCAAGCCCCTCCCTGATCGAATCGATCCACCACTGTTTCAGCAGCTTCTCCGGGGGCTTGTTGTTGAGGCCGTGAATGCCGATGATGATCTTTTTTCTCTTCATGCGATTTATTCCTTGCTGTGATCAGGCTGAAGGACGGGACAGTTCCCGCTTCTATTGTGCGGGAATGGCGGCGGCGCGTCAACCGAAAAGCATGCCCGCATCTTCCAAGCCCGCGAAACGCGGAACAGCCGGCAGTATCCGCCATCAGGCAAAAGCCATGACAGCCGCGATCCGTCCTCGCCAAATACGCTCAGTTAAAGAGGAACATCCGGACTTAATCCTTCCTGTCGGCGGGCAGGCGATCCACCACGGAAATCCCCCGGCCGAGAGCGGTTCGCTCGCCGAGAATCGTCATAACCCGCTGCACGGAGTCCAGGAGCATCCACTCCTGCATGTTTTTCAGGGGCTGAATATTGTAATGGTACGGTTTTTCAGGAATCAGCTCGCCTTCCGGGAACCCCATTTTTTTCGCCCCCACCGAGCAGGTGCGGACAACAAGGCCTTTGTCGTCCACGGGCATATCAAGGATATTGCGCCGGAACTCCTTGGTATACGATTTGAGATAATCCTCAGCGTTGGAAGTGTACAGGACGCGGATCGGGATATTGAGATTCCGTGCGGCCCGGTTGATGTTCATGAATGTTTTCAGGCCGTTGAGATTGCCCGGCACGGCGTGAATGCGCCCCTTTTTAACAAGCGCCCGTATGTAATCGTAGTCATCCCTGCGGTTCACAAAAGTCTCCAGGTTGTGCCTGCGCGTCAGCGCCTCCAGGGTTCGCAGGCGCCATGGAACCGGCGCCCATTGACCCGTGGCAATGTGATAAGCTTCGAGAATTTTCCTGTAATCAGGATCATTCCGAAAATGGCTCTGTATCAATTTCAAGGGCGAGCTTTTATCCTTCGGAATCCATAATTTCCTGAATGCCGGATAATCCGGGGAAACATCGATGAAATGAAGATGAATTTTGTTAATGCACACCACGACCGGATCAAAATCCATCAGGTACGCGTATTCACTTCGTGCCCAGGCGATAAAGGTGAAATTCTGATCGGTCCCGACACCCACATACCCCCCTCCCAGATTTTTAATATGCTCATAAAAAAGATCGATCCGGTTCTCATTGGACGCCGGATAATGCGGGGCCGAAAGGCCCCGGTTTTTCGGCAGGACATCATATTCCCTGAACTTTAACACATTCCATTTTTCAGTTAAATCCACACTTTTATTTTTCTCAGTGCGTTCAATGCTTTCAGACCTTTCAGGAATCTCCGGCACATCCCTGTCTGAAGTGCGATCATGCGAATCCTGCCGCTCAAGTGGTCCCGACCGGTCGGGGCTGCCCATCTCTCCGGCAGGGGCTGAAAGGTCAAAGGAAATCCATATAATGAAAACGACACTCAACAGTCTGAACTTTTCCAAACATGCCTCCATTTACAATAACAAGCGAATCTCAGAATCATGATCTTTCCCGCTGCGGGCACTTTCGAAGATTCCGGTTCAACAGGGAAAAACCGCAGGCCCGTCAACGCTCATGCTCCCCGACCGCGTCCCCTGCCCGTATTCGCTTCGCGCGCGAGCGACGGCAGCACGCCCAGCGCGCAGATCGCCGTCGATACCGCGAACGCGACGCGTACGCCGATGAGGAAATCTGCGTAGTTGTGCGGCTCTATTCTCACCCTCCCGATGATGACGGTGAAGATGATCATGATGGCCCCCATGCTGAGCATCATGCCGAACAGCCGCATGGTGCCGATGACCGCCGAGGCGATGCCGTAGGAGCGCCGCTCCACCGATCCCATGACCGCGTTGGTGTTGGGCGAGGAGAAGAGCGCGAACCCCAGCCCCATCACGACCAGGGCGCACAGGATATACCACAGCGGAGTGGCCGCGCCGAGAAACGAACAGAGCAGAAGCCCGATCGTGGTCAGCGCCATGCCCGCCGAGGCGATCACGCGGGCGCTCACCCTGTCCGAAAGCCTTCCCGCCGCCGGCGAGAAGAGCGCCATTACCGCCGGCTGCGCAACCAGCACCAGTCCCGCGTACTGCGGCGACATCCCCTTGATGTACTGGAGGTAGAGGCTCAGGAGAAACGAGCTCGCGAAAGTGGCGCTGTAGTTTATGAGCGCGGCGAGATTGGAAAAGGCGAACACCCGGTTCGAGAACAGGGACAGAGGCACCAGCGGATTTTTTCTGGATCGCTCCGCCATGAGAAACACGAAAAAAACGATGGAACCCGCGGCAAGCAGCACGATCCCGCGCACGGAGGGGAGCGCCGAAAGGCCGTACATGACCAGCGGGATTACCGCCGCGTAGGCGAGCGTACCGCGGATATCGAAGGGGCCGGATGCCTCATCGCGCGTCGGCCTCTCACGGCGTATGATGCGCCATGCCATCGCGAGGATGGCAAGGCCGACCAGGATGTTGGCGTAAAAAACGCTCCTCCACCCGAGCGCATGCGTGAGAAAGCCGCCGATGAAGGGACCCAGCGAAATGCCGAGGTACACGCCGGTCACGTTGATGCCCAGCGCCCTTCCCCTCTCCTCGGGCGGAAAAGCGGAGATGAGAATCGCCGTGCCTGTGGCGAACACCATGGTGCTGCCGACTCCCTGGAGTATCCTGAACGCAATCAGCGAGGCCGCCGAGAAGGAAGCGGCGCACAGCAGGGAGGCGAGCGTGTACAGCCACAGCCCCGCCGTGAACACCCTTCCCCGGCCGAACAGGTCGCCCGCCCTGCCGAACGGAACCAGAAACATCGCTGACGACAGCAAAAACGACGTGGACACCCAGCCTAGGAGAATGGCATCCATCGAAAACTCCTCCCCGATGACGGGCAGCGCCACGTTGATCGAGGAGCTCATGAACGGCGTGAGAAACGAGCTGATTGTGGTGACAACAAGCACCAGGGTCCGCGACACGGGGCGCGCCCCTCCGGGGTGAGCATCTGTATAATTCATGGTTGACCGGCCTTCTGATTCGCTGTTACAATCCCCACATAGGCTTTTTATGAAAGAATTGGCAATAAAAAAAGAGAGGGGGTATCATCCATGATAATCGCCGGTTTTATATTCATTCTGGCCGCGTTCGCTGTCGCAGTCGCCGTTGCGGGCGCCAGCCCATCAATAATCCTCGATCTGCCGAGCTTTGTTCTCGTGATCTTTCCCCCGCTGGTAATGGCAGGCTGTTCAGGAATGAAGGCCGATTTATTAAACGGCATAAAGGCCCTCTTCAGGAAGGACGCCGGCCTGTCCCCGCAGGAACTGAGGGCGTCAGCGCGCGTGTTCCGCTACCTGTACAAAGCGAGCATCGGCGCGGGCGTCACGCTGAGCATCATCGGCGGTGTCATTGTCCTTGCAAACCTCTATGACCTGCCGTCGATCGGCAGGGCGCTTGCGGTCGGCATACTGTCCACGCTGTACGGGGTCATCATCGGGGTATTCCTGTACCTGCCGGCGTGCGTTGAGCTTAAAATCAGAGCGGATGGTCGATGAGGTGAAAACCGGGAGGTGACGCTACTTCAGCATCACCCGCGCGTCGGCGATGAGCGCCTTCCGGGGGCCGCACATCACCGGGTTGAGGTCGATTGAATCGATTGCCGCGCCGAGATCGGCGGCCATCTCCGAAAACGAAACCAGCAGGCGTGCGACGGAGCCGAGGTTGGCCGGGGACTTCCCCCTGTAGCCGGTGAGGAGTTTTGCTCCCCGGAGCGATCGCAGCGCATTCAGCGCTTCGCGCCTGGTGAGCGGGGCCATGAGCACCTTCACGTCACGGTAGACCTCGACCGCCGTGCCGCCGATACCCGCCAGCACCACCGGCCCGAACTGCCCGTCCACCCGGGAGCCGACGAATATCTCAATCCCGCTGAGCATCCGATCGAGAAGCACGCCCCGGAAGTCCGGAAGTGTTTTCATGCGGAGAAACGCGGCCAGCATCGCATCCTGTCCGCCGATCCCCACCTCGACGCCGCCCACGTCCGTCTTGTGGACAATCTCCGGCGAAACCACCTTCATCACCACGGGATAGCCTATCATCGCGGCGGCGATGACCGCCTCGTCTTCATTGCGCACAAACGCGTGCCGCCCCATCGGGAGCCCGTACAGATCCAGCAGCGCCCTCGCATCAGGCTCCATCAGCCAGCCCGTTTCTCGGGCCCGCTCCAGTATCTTCTTCGCTTCGGCCTTCATCTTCGCCTCCCCGCCAGCGCCCTGGCCATGTGCACCGCGCCCTCCACGGAGTGCGCCACGGGAAGCCCGTGCGACTCGAACCCGTCGATGAAAATTCCGTACTTGTCGATGTGCGGCACATACGTGATCACAGGCTTGGAAAACTCCCTGGCGGTCTGCGCAACGCGCGCGCCGATGTCGGAGGTGAGCCCGGGGATGTACGGCAGCAGCAGCAGGATGACGCAGTCGACATACGG
>CAZPZJ010000042.1:9923-16319 GCA_964591055.1 uncultured Leptospiraceae bacterium | reverse complement strand
AAGTAATCGCCCGCCATCGAGGCCGTGTGCGAGCTGACCGCGCGTGACCCGCCGGGAGTCTTTCCCGATTTCAGCACCACGACCGGCTTTGTCGAGCTGTTGACTTCCCTGATGAAGTCCCTTCCCCTGCCATCGGCAAATCCCTCGACATACACGCCGATCACCGAGGTTTTGCGGTCTGACTTGAAGTAGCGCACCATGTCAACCTCGTCCAACACCGCCTTGTTGCCGATGCTCACCGCGCGCGAGAGCCCCACGCCCTCCTGTGTCAGCTTGATGGTCTGATCGACCAGGATGCCGCCGCTCTGGCTGACCAGCGCCACGGAACCCTCGCTCAGGTCGATGAGCCGCTCCGGCGGCAGGAAAAACGTGTCAACGCCCGGCGGCGAGAACACTCCCAGGCAGTTGGGCCCGATCACCGGGAACCCGTGCTCGACTGCGATTGCTTTCATCTCGTTCTGGATATCGGCCCTGCCGGCCTCGGCAAACCCGCCCGAGATGACGATGGCTCCGCCGACCCCGGCGCTGACGCAGTCGCGGAGCACGCCGCAGACGAGCTCGGAGCGGACGCTGATAACGGCAAGGTCGATTTTCGCGGGGATCTCGGCGATCGAGCGGTACACTGTTTCCCCGAACAGGGTTCCACCCGCCGGGTTGACGCAAAAGGTCCGGGCCCTGTAGCGGAGGTTATTCTTGTGGTAGATGATGTTCGCGGGATTCAGATGGTTGGACATGGACACGCCGATCACCGCGACGGTCCTGGGGTCAAATATCTTCTTGAGGTTCATCCGCGCCTCCGGGGTGTCAATACAATACCACCCCGGGCGCCCGGATGCCAGCACTTTTTTCCCGGGCGGGCAAAACACGCTCACCCGGGGAGCGGCCATCACTCGAAGAAATCCGCGTAATCCTCGGAGAGCATGCCCTTCTTGACCTCAAAGTACTCTATGAGCACGTTGTCGGGCGCCGGCACCATCACGAATTTCATGTGGCCGAGATCGGTGATGTCGCGCCTGAATTCGATGCCGCGGTTTTTCATCCGCTCCACCGATGATTCAATGTCGTCGGTCTGGATGGCGAAGTGGTGGATGGCGCCACGCTCCGCCGATCTCGGCGGGAGGGCGAACAGGCAAAGCCGCCCGGCGCCGATGGTCATGAACACGTTGCGCACGCCGTTGAGCTCGTTGTCCATGACGACCTTGCCGCCGAAGTGCTCGCGGTAAAACCGGACGCTGGCGTCGATGTCCGACGCGAATATGTGCACATGATGAAGGTGATCGGCCATGCTCTCCCCCGGGAATCGTCTGGTGCGCGGATAGGGGTCAGAGCATACCGCATACGTGAAAAATGACAAGCAGAAAGCGGGACAGCGTTACTCCGACCGCACGCAAAAAGGGCCGGATCGCGCGATCCGGCCCTTCCATGTCATTTTTCAGCAGGCGCGCTACTGCGCGAAGCTTTCGTCGGCGATGCTCAAAAAGCTCATGTCCTCTGTTTTAATGGACTCGGCAACGGCCTTGGCCTGTGGAAGTATGTGCCTGGCGTAGAAGCGCGCACTCATCACCTTGCCCTGGTAGAAGGATGCGTCCCGGTGCTCCTTCACGAACGCCTTCACCGCCTTTTTGTCGGACTCGTCAACGCGGTTTTCGGAGAGGATGGCCGAAAGCCTCCGCTGTGCGATGCCCGCCTGCCAGAAGAGCAGCCAGCCGTAAGTGATGTTGCCCATCATGTTCAGGAACGGGTACGCATTGGCGATCGGCACCATGAACTTGCCCTCCTTGCCGCACTGCACAAAGTACATGCCCATTTCGGCGAGCAGGTTGACCGCGTCCTGCACCGCTTTCGCGATGTCCTCAAGGCCCTCGGTGTCCTTGTACTCCACGAGAGACTTGTTCATCTCGCCCAGGAAGTTGATGAAGTTGGCGCCCTTCTTGGCGGTCATTTTGCGGCCCACCAGGTCGAGCGACTGGATGCCGTTGGTGCCCTCGTACAGCGAGGCGATCTTGATGTCGCGCATGAACTGCTCCACCGGGTAGTCCTGGCAGAAGCCGTAGCCTCCGTAGCACTGGATGGCGAGCTCGGTCACGCGGAAGCTCATGTCGGTGTTGTACGCCTTGGTGATGGGAACCAGAAGCTCCATGATTCCGTGCCACTTCTCGGACTCTTCGCCCTCGGTGGCGACCTTCCTGTCGATGCAGTACGCGCACAGGTACACGAGCGCCCTCATCGCCTCGGTGTGGCTCTTCATCCACATGAGCATGCGTCGAACGTCGGGGTGGTTGATGATCGCCGCGGGCTTCGCGTCGGGATTCATGGAATCCTGGATGCGCACGCTCTGCACCCGGTCCTTCGCGTAGTTGAGCGCATGCAGGTACGCCACCGACGCGGTGCTGGAGCCCTGGAGCCCCATGCCGATGCGCGCTTCGTTCATCATCTGGAACATGATCTTCATGCCCTGACGCTCCTCGCCCAGCAGCTCGCCGTAGCAGTTGCCGTTGTCGCCGAAGCTCATGGAGCAGGTGGCGCTGCCCTTGAGGCCCATCTTGTGCTCGATGCCGGTTACGTGCACGTCATTGCGCGCGCCAAGCGTCCCGTCGTCGTTGACCATGTATTTGGGGACGATGAAGATCGAGATGCCCTTGGTGCCGGCGGGGTCGCCCTCGATGCGCGCGAGCACCGGGTGCACCACGTTCTCGAAGAGATCGTTGTCGGCGCTGGAAATGAATATCTTGTTGCCGAAGATGCGGTAGCTCCCGTCGGGCTGCCTGACCGCGCGGGTCTTGAGCGCGCCCACGTCGGAGCCTGCGTCGGGCTCGGTAAGCACCATGGTGCCGCCCCACTTGCCTTCGTACATCTTATCCATGTATTTCTTCTTCTGAGCATCGGTGCCGAACACCTCGACAAGGTGCGCCGCGCCGATCGCCGCCTCGGGGTAGAGGGTGAATCCCATGTTGAACGCGTAGTATTCGCGGGCCGCAATATCGATCACGTAGGGGAAACCCTGTCCGCCGTGCTCAACGGGGACCGCCATCGTGAAAAGACCGCTGTCGTTCATCACCCGGTGCAGATCCTTGTAGCACGCCGGGATGGTGACGTTGCCGTCCTGGAACTTCGCTCCCGTCCTGTCCCCCTCGGTGTAGGCGGCAAGCCCCTGCTCGTCGCAGATCTGGCGCATCAAATCCATCGTCATGTCGAACACGTCCTTTGACAGCTCGCCGTAGCGCTCGGATTCGAAAAGGTCCTGTATTTTCAGCATTTCATACAGCACAAACTCCTGATCCCTGGGATCGACTATCAGACTCATATCTTCCGCTCCTCATACAAAATGATATTTATTGATTGCTTCACGAGATGTAATACCTAATAAATACCGCATAAATCCATCAACACAAAAATTTATCCGCGTGGAGCGCCCACCGCCCGCAAAACGGCCGGGCCGGAGGAAAAAATCCTTGCCTCCCCCCCGGCGGCCCCCTATGTTGGCGAAACATTTATACACTACACCCGGGAAGGGAGAGCGATGGGAATCACCGAGTTTCTGGCCACCTACATCACCGCATTTATCGACAAAACAGGCTACATCAGCGTATTCATCCTCATGATCATGGAGAGCATGGTGTTCCCGGTCCCCAGCGAGGCGGTGATGCCATTCGCGGGGTTCCTCATCGAGGAGGGGCGCTTCAGCTTCTTCATGGTGATTTTCATCAGCACGCTCGGCAGCATCATCGGTTCGCTGATATCCTACTTCATCGGCCTGTGGGGCGGCGAGCCCTTCATCAGGAGGTTTGGCAGGTATTTGCTGCTCAACAATGACGATCTCGAGTTCTCGCGACGGTTTTTCGACAGGTACGGGGAAATCACCATCTTCATAAGCCGCTTCATCCCGGTGGTGCGCCACCTGATCTCGATCCCCGCCGGCTTCGGCAAAATGAACATCGTCAGGTTTTCCATCTACACCGTCATCGGCGCGGGACTGTGGAACGCCTTTCTCGCATGGGTGGGCTTCAAAACCCGTCAGAACTGGACCGTCGTGATGAAGTACAGCAGCGTGATCGACCACGCCGTCCTGGCCATTCTGGCGGTTTTCTTCATCTATTTCGTCTGGAGACATATTCTTCGACGGAAAAAGAACGGCCGGGCCGCACTTTAATTTGACCCCGCCTCCTTCCGGCCGTATCCTTCCAGTATCGCCACATCCGCCGGACGGCAGGAGGAGCGGGAGGCCATGTGTTTCCTGAAGGTGCTGATTTTCATATCAATGTGCGTGCTGCTTGCGCAGCATCAGGGCTGCGGGCTTTTCCGCGGCCCCGAGGTCACCGACGATCTCATCGCCCGTTACATCTACTCCTACGGACACCTGAAAAAACTCGGCGTTGAGCTCACCATCACGCCCGGCGGCGTCGTCGCGGATGGCGCCAGCCGCGACGATCTCGACCAGGTGGTCATGGCGGCGGGATTCAACGATTTCAGCGAATTCAGCCGAACGGGCATCGCGATCGACAGGGCGATGAAGAGCGCCCGCTCGCAGGTGTCAAATCCGCACGCCATCGGAGGCCCGAGCGACGCGTCGGTGCAGGCGTGCGTGCGCAACATGCAGAGCCTCAAATTTGTGCTCGAAGACCTGTGAGCAGGCAATCCCTGTTTCTATCCCATCTCCCCGCTGTAATCGTCAACGCTCCCGTCGCGAAGATAGCGGCGCGTTTCAGCGACGACCACGCCGTTGAGCAGCAGCAGCGACAGCAGGTTGGGGATGGCCATGAGCGCGTTCATCGTGTCGGCGAGGTCCCACACCAGGGGGAACGAGAGCGTCGATCCCGCCAGCACGCCCGCAACCCACAGCCAGCGGTAGGGGCGTATGGACCGCTTCCCGAAAAGGTACTCCACCGCGCGCTCCCCGTAGTACGACCAGCCGAGGATCGTTGAAAAGACAAAGGTGAGAAGGCCTACGGTGAGCAGCACGGGGCCAATGTAATGTATCCTGCCGAACGCCGCGCTGGAGAGCGCCGCGCCCGAGAGGTTCTCCACGCCGGAAGGGTCCGCCAGGATGGTGCTCACCAGCACAAGCCCGGTCATCGCGCACACCACGACGGTGTCCCAGAACGTGCCCGTAGCGGACACAAGCCCCTGGCGCACCGGGTTTCTCGTCTGCGCCGCCGCGGCTACGATGGGCGCCGAACCCATTCCCGACTCATTGGAGAAGAGCCCGCGCGCGATGCCGAACCTCGCCGCCATCATAACCGTCGCGCCCGCGAAGCCCCCTCCCGCGGCCCTGGAGGTGAACGCGGATTTCACTATGAGGCCAAGGGCAGGCAGTACGGTCTCGTAATTGATCGCGAGGACCGCGAGGCATCCCAGCACATAGAAGGCGGTCATGAAAGGAACGAGCTTTTCGCAGACAACGGCGATGGAGCGGATGCCGCCCAGGATCACGAGCGCAACAAAGAAGGCCATGGCGCACCCGCTTATCCCCGGGTGGACATGGAAGTGGTCACGCATCATCGAGGCGATCGTGTTGGCCTGCACCATATTGCCGATGCCGAACGCGGCGATGGAGGTGAATACGCAGAAGAGGACAGCCAGCCATTTCCGCCCGAGGCCCTTCTCCAGCGCGTACATGGGCCCGCCCAGCATGGTGCCGTCGGACGTCCTGGTGCGGAATTTCACCGCGAGCACCGCCTCGGTGTACTTGGTGGCGATGCCGAACACCCCGGTAAGCCAGCACCACAGCACCGCGCCCGGCCCCCCCAGCGCCACGGCCGTCGCCACTCCCACGATGTTGCCGGTGCCGATCGTCGCGGCCAGCGCCGTGGTCAGCGCGCCGAAGTGCGTCACGTCGCCGTGGCTGCCCTCGTCCTTCCTGAAGGAGAGCCGGATTGCAAGCGGAATGAAGCGCTGGATGAAGCCGAGCCGCGCGGTCAGGAAGAGGTGCGTGCCGAAGAGCAGCACGAGCATCGGCGCGCCCCAGAGATAGCCGTTGATCATGGTGATGAAGCCGTGGAATGCGCTCATATCGCCTCGCGTGCGGGGAAGTTGTTTCAAGGTGGAGGCAGGGACGCGATCCTGTCAAGGAAAAAGGCCTTCCGCCCCTCAGCGCGCATGTCACCGGTGCGCGTAGTACCGCTTCCCGCCGTCAAGCCATGTCACGAGCGACTCTGCCGCGGCAAGGCGGTTGAGATAGCCGCGCGCCTCGCCGACAAGCACGCGGTAGAAGTGGGGATACTGCGCGAAGGGGCCGTCGTCCGGGACAGTCCCCAGAAGATGGTACAGCTTCCCGGCGGTCACGGGCTCCTTTGCCGCAGCGTAAAAGCTTTCAAGGATTCGAGCGTGCCTGCGACGGAGCTTTGCGATGCGCTCCGCGAAGCCGCTGAACGCAGAGCCGTGGCCCGGCCAGCACAG
>CAZPZJ010000042.1:5672-9823 GCA_964591055.1 uncultured Leptospiraceae bacterium | reverse complement strand
AAGAGCGGGAACACCTTTTCGCAGTAGTCGGAGATGAGACGCGGCGTCTGTTCTTCAGGGAAGTCCGCTTCCCGCATGATGGGACCGGCGGCCTGCGCATAGAACGCTGCGGGATCGCCCCGGTAAAAGAAGAACTTCCGGGCCGTTTCGATTTCCGCGTCGAGCATGTACACCGGCGCGCCGCTCATGCGCTGAAGCCACTTCGCCGCGCCCAGATGGTCGGGGTGGCAGTGGGTCACGTAGATCGCCTCGATGCGGTCGAACGAAATCCCCGTCTCCGCAAGCGCACTCTCCCAGCGGGCGCGGGTGTTCGGCGTGTCGATGCCCACGTCGATCACCGACCATCCTCCGTCCGACTCCACCAGGTACGCGTTCATCTCCGCGAGCGGGTACGGCATCTCCTGCGGGATTATCCTGTATCCGTGGCCGGTAACGATGGCGGCGCTGCCTGGAGACGAGTTCATGGTCATATCCTCGATGGATGGCGGTCAAACGCGTACAGCATGGAGCACGCGTCTCACAGCGCAAGCGTTTTTCCTGCGCCGGCCACTTCGCTGAAAAGCGCGTTCAGCCTGTCAAACAGCCGTATTTCATCCTCCCCGTGGCACGTGATTTCAAACACGTCGTAGAGCTTGCCAAGCTGCCGGGTTATCTGCTCCAGCTTTCCGTCGTCGCCCACCAGGAGGAATATCCTGCTGCGCTCGGTGCTCCCCAGCGCTGCGCAGAGGATGCCTTCCAGGTTGAACGCCCTGCGGGAAAAAAGCCCGGTGATCTGAGACATCACGCCGGGATGGTTCCTGACGATGAGCTCAATGATGACGCTTTTCATACGGCCCTCCGGTTATCATTTCGATGTTCGATTTTCCCGGCGGCACCATCGGCAGCGCGTTGAGATCGCGTGCAACCGGAAGGTCGATGAGCAGCGGCCCCCTGTCCCGCATGGCAAGGCTGATCGCTCCTGAAGGATCGCTGACGCCAGAGAGGTTGAGCGCCCTGACGCCGAAGCTTTGCGCAAGAGCCGGGAAGTCCGGGCTGGTGGCGAACGCCGACGCGCTGAAGCGCCCCCCGTAAAAGAGCTGCTGCTGCTGGCGCACAAGCCCCAGTCCCCCGTTGTTCATGACGATCATCGTCACGTCCGCCCGGTGGTCGGCAAGCGTGGCGAGCTCCTGCATGTTCATCATGAAGGAGCCGTCGCCGCTGACGCATATCACTTTCCTGCCTGGGTTCGCGAGCGCCGCGCCGATCGCCGCGGGAAGCCCGAAACCCATGGTGCCAAGCCCGCCCGAGGTCAGGAACGAGCGCGGGCGGCTGACGGGGAAGCTTCGCGCCGCCCACATCTGGTGCTGGCCAACGTCGGTGGCGACGATGACGCCCTCCGGCGCCGATTTCGCCAGATGCCGCAGCACCCTCTCGGGATGGAAGGGATCGTCATCACCGCGATTGTCCGGCTCGTGGAGCGCGCGAAGATGCGCGACGCGCTCGCGCCATGCGCTACGGCTTTGCGGCTCGATGCGCGGCAGGAGCGATTCCAGCGCCATCCCCGCGTCGGCGATCAGCGCCACGTTGCTCTTCCTGATCTTGTCGATCTCCGAGCGGTCAATGTCGATATGGATGACGGCGGCGTGCCGGCAGAACTCCCGCACCTCGCCCGTGGCGCGATCGTCGAACCGCACACCGATCGCAATCAGAAGGTCGGACTCCGCAAGCGCCAGGTTGGTGCTCAGGTTGGCGTGCATGCCGAGCATTCCCAGGCAGAGCGGATCGTCGGGAGGGAAGCAGCCGAGCCCCATCAGCGTGAGCGCCACGGGGATGCTTCCCCTGCGCGCGAGCATCGCAAGCGCACCGGACGCGCCCGAGGCGACGATGCCCCCGCCGGCGTAGATGACTGGACGCTCGGAGCGGTTGATCATTTCGGCAATCTGTTCGAGAGCGCCTTCGTCCGGGCAGGGAAGCCGCGGGGGAGGCGCATCGGGCGCGAAACCGGAAAAATCAAACGACTGCGCCTGTACGTCTTTGGGAACGTCGATGACAACGGGCCCCGGCCTTCCGCGTTCGGCGATGGCGAATGCTTCGGGAAGGACACTGGCGAGATGTTCCGGCGTGCGGACGAGAAACGTGTGCTTGGTCACGGGAATGGACAGCCCCTGCGTGTCGACCTCCTGGAATGCGTCGGTGCCGATCAGCGGCATGGCCACCTGGCCGGTAATGGCGACGAGGGGGACCGAGTCGAGCCGGGCGTCGGCAAGCGCGGTGATGAGGTTGGTCGCGCCCGGCCCGGACGTCGCGGTGCATACCGCGGTTTTGCCGGTCGAGCGCGCCATGCCGTGCGCGATGAATCCCGCGCCCTGTTCGTGCCGGGCGAGTATGTGGCGCACGCGGCTGTGGTACAGCGCGTCGTAGAGGGGAAGCGTGGCGCCGCCGGGAATGCCCGCCACCATGTCCACGCCGCGGTGTTCCAGATACCTGACGATGAGTTCAGCCCCTGTGAGTTTCATGTGGCCTCCTTGGAATGCGTGTAAAATAAAAAAGCCCCTGCCGGTTTCACCGGCAGGGGCTTTGGATTTCCTTGTATGGAAGGGTCCCTACGGTGTAAACCGCATCGCGCACGGGCATGCCACCACTACCACCACTACGATGGAGGTTACAGGGATGATGTGCGTCGCGATGCCGGCCAACAGGGACCTCATGATTGGATTATTATCCTCACTTGTACTTTCACAGCGAATTGCGCGGACATTGCCCATGATTTCCTCATGTGTCAATCCATTTTCATAATTAATTTACATGCGCGCCGGTGATTGGTGTTGACAGCGACAGGCAATCTATTTATTTATAAAATAGTAATCATTAAGATACTTAATTGAAATGGAGTGAAGAAGCATGAACAACTTTTTCTCAACACGAAAGGGTATTATCGCGGTGGGGGCGGCCATCGGCGTAATTGCCGCGTTTTTGCAGTATTTCGGCAATCCCGCCAACATGGGAATCTGCGTCGCGTGCTTTGAGCGCGACATCGCGGGAGCACTCGGACTGCACAGGGCGGCCGTGGTGCAATACATCAGGCCCGAGATCATCGGATTCGTGCTCGGCGCCTTCATCATCTCGCTTCTCACCAGGGAGTTCAAGCCGAGGGGCGGCTCTTCGACGACCATCAGGTTCTTCCTCGGGGTGTTTGCGATGATTGGGGCGCTTGCATTCCTCGGCTGCCCGTGGCGTGCGCTTCTCCGCCTTGCCGGCGGCGACATGAACGCGCTTGTCGGTCTCGCGGGCCTTATCGCCGGGATCGCAACGGGCGTCCTCTTTCTGAAAAGCGGGTACAGCCTGGGGAGATCCTACCCCAACCGCAAGGCGTCGGGATGGGTGTTTCCGGCGTTCATGATCGGGCTGCTTTTGCTTGTCGTGTTCAGGGTGTCTTTTGCCGAGAACGGGCCAATCTTCTACAGCGCCAGCGGGCCGGGATCAATGCACGCCAGCGTCTGGGTGAGCCTTGGCGCAGGCCTTCTCATCGGCGTGATCGCGCAGCGCAGCCGCTTCTGCACCATGGGCGCGCTCAGGGACATCATCCTCGCGCGCGACTTTCACCTGGTAAGCGGTGTGGGCGCACTGCTCGTTGCGGCGTTCGCGATGAACATGGCGCTGGGGCAGTTCCATCCGGGATTCGCCGGCCAGCCCGTGTCGCACACCTCGCACCTGTGGAACTTCCTCGGGATGTTTCTCGCAGGACAGGCTTTCGCGCTGGCGGGGGGGTGCCCCGGACGGCAGCTCTTCCTCTCGGGCGAGGGTGATTCCGACTCCGCGGTGTTTGTCGTCGGCATGATCGTCGGTGCGGGAATCGCCCACAACTTCTCGATGGCGAGCTCTCCCGCCGGTCCCGGAGCGTTCGGGCCCGCAGGCGTAATAATCGGCATCGCGTTCTGTACGGTCATCGGGATTGTCATGAGGGAAAAGCTTGAGGTTTGACCTCAGGCATGCTATCATAATGGATGGAGAAAACCATGAGCGAAAAACAGGTCGACGCCAGGGGGCTTTCCTGCCCCCAGCCGGTCATTCTTACGCAGAAAGCTATTGACGCGGGTTCCAATTCCTTCGAAGTGCTGGTCAGCAGCGTCGTGTCGAAGGAAAACGTGCTCAGGTGCGTCAACCGCAACGGC
>CAZPZJ010000042.1:0-5572 GCA_964591055.1 uncultured Leptospiraceae bacterium | reverse complement strand
GCTGTTTGGCGTGTCCAGCCCGATGAGGGTGCTGTTCGCATCGAACGCCACCGATGCGCTCAACACCGCCATTCAGGGAATGCTCACCGACGGCGGCCACACCGTCACCACGTCGATGGAGCACAACAGCTGCGTGCGCCCACTGGATGCGCTGAAAAGGCAGGGGCGCGCGGATTACACCATCGTCAGCGCCTCGCCCGAAGGCGCGCTGGATCCCGATGACGTGAAAAAGGCGATCCGGCCCGATACAAGGCTTGTCGCAGTCAACCACGGCTCCAACGTGTTCGGCACCGTGCAGCCCGTACGCGAAATCGGCCTAGTCTGCCGCGGGATGGGCGTCCCCTTTCTGGTGGACGCGGCTCAGACTGCGGGCATCATTCCCATCGACATGAACGCCGACAGCATCGACCTGCTGGCGCTTGCCGGGCACAAGGCCCTGTACGGCCCCACGGGCACCGGCGCGCTCATCCTCGGCGACCATTTCGATTTCAACAGGCTGCGTCCGCTGCGCTACGGCGGGACCGGCAGCAACTCAAGCAGCATCGAACAGCCGTCGTTCCTGCCCGACCGCTTCGAGAGCGGCACGCTCAACGCCGCCGGCATCGCGGGGCTTTCGGCGGGGATTGACTATCTTGTATCGATAAAGGACAGTGTTGAAGGCGTGAACGCGCACAAGCGGATGCTGGTTGACCGCTTTGTCGAAGGCGCGGGCGCGCTCTCCTCGTGCGTGTTGCCGGTGGCGGCTGACCGGATTTGTACGGGCGTGGTCTCGTTCAATCTCGCCGGAATATCGCCATCGGACGTAGCCATGAAGCTGTGCGACGAATTCGGCATCATGTGCAGGGCCGGACTTCACTGCGCACCGCTCGCTCACAGAACCATGGGCACGTTCCCGGAAGGGACAGTCCGCTTCGGTTTCGGCGTATTCAACACGGTAAACGAGGTGGACGCGGCGATACAGGCGCTGGCCGAAATAGAGAGGAAGGCGAGATGAGCGGCGGGACACAGGCGGCGGTGCTTTTCTTTTCCAACAACCACGCGATATGGGCGTCGCGCATTCTGAAAAAGAACACACTGGACCATGCGATGATTCCCGTGCCCCGTTCGCTCAGCTCGGATTGCGGCTACTGCGTCCGGATAGAGGCCGCCGACGCCCGGGCTGTAGAAGAGCTCCTCAGGTCCTCCGGCGTGGAGTTCGACCGGATTGAGCCCATTCCCTGACCCCCGGGAGTCACGGCGTCTCCTCACGAAGGATTCAGCTTTCAGTCGAAGGCCATGTTGGTCTTCCAGACCTCCCAGACCTTTCCCACAAGATCGGGGCCCGGCTTGAGCGTCATCTTGCCGGGCTTCCATCCCGAAGGCGTGGCCTCGGTTCCCTTGCTCGCACGCACATGCTGGAACGCCTGAATCTGACGTATCGATTCCGACACATTCCTGCCCACCGGCGGGGTGAGCACCTCGAACCCCTGCACGACGCCGTCGGGATCGATGATGAAGCGCCCCCTGGTTTCCACACCGGCGTCCTCGTCGTATATCCCGTAAATGGAGCCGACCCGGCCCCCGCCGTCGGAGAGCATGGCGAAGGGGATGCCGCCGCTCACCATTTTCGAGAGCTCAATGTCGTTCCACATCTTGTGCACGAAAATGCTGTCCACGCTCATTGAAAGCACTTCAACCCCGAGCTTCTGGAATTCAGCGTGTTTTTCGGCAACTGCCGAAATTTCCGTAGCTCATACAAAGGTGAAATCGCCCGGGTAGAAGCAGAGCACTACCCATTTGCCAATGTAATCGGACAGGGTGATGTTCACAAATTTGCCCTTATAATAAGCAGGCGCCGTGAAGTCCGGAGCTTTTTTCCCAACCTTGATCATACTTGCATTGCCTCCCTGTACATTTTTTTTCTCTTCCGCCGGCGCTGTGTCCTTTGCGGGTTTTTCCCCGACCACCGAACCTGTCGGCCTGGCGCATCCGACCGGTATTTCCTGGGCCATTGCGCACCTCCTCTCACATTCCTGATTTGCGTACAGTGTAACCTGAAGATTGAGGTAATTCAATAAAAAATAAACATAATCTCATTATTAATTGAAGTATATATATCATCAATTATATGAATAAATACATTCTATATCTTAATAAATTCCGGGCGCATGGTGGCCGGATGTGTTTTTTTCAAAATTTGTGTGGACAGAAACGGCCTCTTTGGGTTTTTCTGCTTGATTGTTGCGCAATATTTCCGATTTTATTCAGGGTTGATTGAGTCCCGATCAGGGCGCGTGAGGCGCCCGGCAATCGTACAGAAAGAACGTGTCCGAGGTAAGAGAATGACTATCGAGGCGTGCAAGAAATGCAAGTATCACGTGGATCTCGTGTCCGGCCAGGTGATGTGCAAGTATAAATACAACATCGATTCGATCGCCACGTCGGGCACCCAGGTCGTCGGCTGCCCGCTTGACCGGCAGAAATAATCCCCGCACAGCCGACCGCCCGAAACTTCATCGCTACGGGAGAAGTGTTCCGCCGGTCTACCGCACGATGCTGATGATTACAGTGTAGCAGCCGAGCGAGCCTATTGCAAGGGCGGCAATCGCGTTCAGCACCCGCACGACCTCCGAACTGAAGGAGCGGCGTATCACATGGGCGGCGCCGCTCAACACCGTCCACCACGTCATCGAACCCGCAAACACGCCGGCGATGAAATGCGCGAGGCCCGCGAAGCCGCCTGTCCGGTCGATCGCAACCATCCCGGCGATGATGCCCGCGAAGTACATGATGGTGATGGGGTTTGCAAGGGTGAGCATGAGCGCGCTCGCCATGTCGCGCGCCCTTCCCCCGACCGGAGCGCCCCGCCCGGTTTCGGCGATCTTCCCGCTCCTGAATATCGACGCCGCCAGCGCGATCATGATGAACCCGCCCGCTATCCGCATGGCCATCCGGTGGTCCGAGAAGAACGCCGAGAGCGCGCCCACTCCCGCGCCGGCAAGCGCCCCGTAAACGGCGTCGGCCAAGGCCGATCCCAGCCCGGTGGCGATGCCGGAGGCGAATCCCCCGCTGAGCGTGCGCTGGATGCACAGGATGCCGATGGGGCCCACCGGCATGGCGATGGAAAACCCGATCACGAAGCCTTTCAGCAGCAGCGCCGCCGTCATTGCCCGCCCCCGGCGGCATCGGGGCGGCAGGCGGCGCGCCGTTCCCATTCGTCCGCGAGGATCGAGAAGCGGCATTCGTCGAGGATGCGGCCGTCTTTTATCACCGCGGCGCGCGCCGTTCCCTCGTGGGTAAAGCCCGCGCGCTCAAGCACGCGCATCGACGCCGCGTTGTTGGAAAAGACGCACGCAAATATCCGATGAAGGCCCAGCTTCCTGAACCCGATCTCCAGCGCAAGCTCCACCGCCGCGCGCGCAACGCCCTTCCCCCAGTAGCGCTCTCCCAGCCAGTAGCCGATTTCCATGGAGTGCCGGTACACGTCCCTCTGCGGGTGAAGCCCCAGCACGCCGGCAAGCGCGCCGTCGTAGTCGATGGCGCATATCGTCACGGTCTCCGCCTCCGAGGCCATCGCGATGAAGGCGCGGGCATCCTCTTCGGTGTAGGGATGGGGAAAGATGTCGCGCACCATCAGCCAGATGGCGCGGCTGTTCGCGAGCACCGCGAGCACCGGCGCGTCCTCCGCGCGCAGCGGGCGCAGCGACACCGGGGGTTGAGGGCGGCGTGCGTCACGGCTGGAGTTTTTCATCTTCGCCTCATGCACCCGACACCAGCGATTTCCATTCCACGGTTGAGAGGACGGTGCTGAAGCGCATGGCCTGCGTGACCAGGACCGCCCGGTGCAGGTCCTCCGCGGTGATGGAGCCGGCGCTGTTTGTTATTGCGAGGGTCCCCGTCGCGTCGGAGAGAAACTCCACGCCGAACCCCATGTGCATTGCCTGCCGGGCGGTCGTGTCGCAGCACATCTGCGACATGTAGCCGCATATCGCGACGGTATCGACGCCCCCTTCCCGCAGCCTTTGCTCGAGCTCCGTGCCCGTGAAGCTTCCCGGCAGCTCCTTCTCTATGATGCAGTCATGCGGGCGCTTCATGATTTCGGGGTGAACATCCCATGCCGGCGTGCCGCGGACGAAGGTCTTCGCACCGGGCGCAGATGAGGTGTGCTGAATCAGGATGACGGGAACGCCGTGTCCCGCCGCACAGTCAACGGCCTCCAGGATGTTCGCCAGGCTGTCCGCGGGAAAGCTGACAGGGAGCCTTCCGGTGAAGTACTCGTTCTGCACGTCGATGACCAGCAGCGCTCTTTTCATTGCCATCCCCCGTGTTCCGGATTTACAAGCGGCCATTTCGCACGGCCGGCGGGTATCCCGGCCGCGCATTGAGCAATCAACGGCCCTTCCCGCGGATTTCGCAAGTTTTTTTACGGCAGTATTTATTGCGCGCCTGAAAATATCGTTTGACGGATGATCATCGTTTGACTATACTTTCACTGCTATTCAGGCAATCAATCTGCGTAAAAGGTCCGCCCTATGCCCAACAACAAGAGAAAGCACGATCGCTTCCCCATCAGCCAGATTTTTGAGATACAGGTCATGAAAGAGAGCGTGTTCGAGGCGAGGGGCCTCAACATCAGCGAGGGCGGATTGATGTGCGAAACGGAGTACCCCATCGAGCCGACGGCCAGGGTGTTTATCGTGTTCAAGCTCCCGCACGCGAAACCGGAGCGCGTCGTGAGAACGGAAGGGACGGTCCTGCGCGTGGAGAAGAAGGGAAAGATGTACGAGTTCGGCATATCATACGGCGACATTTCGGATGAAGACCGGAAAGCCATCCGCGCGTACGTGAAGAAACACTGACGTTTCCCCGTCACCTTCCAAGAAACCCCAGGATGCCGTTCATCACCATCTCGGCGGCCAGCGCCGCCAGCACAAGGCCGGTGATCTTGCTCAGGATCGTAAGGCCCTGCCTGCCCACAACGCGCTCTATCGCCGCCGACAGAAACAGCAGCACGCCGACGCAGCCGATGGCGCACAGAAGCCCCGCCATCCCGGTGAGTACCTCGCGCATGGTGCCAAGCCCCACGCCCATGACGAGCAGCGCGCCCGTGGTGGCGGGCCCCACCGCGATGGGGATGGCGAGAGGCACCACCGAGATGTCCTCGTCGATGCCGGCGGCCTCGGGCCCGTCACTTCCCCGCACCAGCGTGATCGACGAGAGAAAGAGCAGGATGCCGGTCCCTATCCTGAAGGAGTTGAGCGTGATTCCGAACACATCGAAGATCTGCTTCCCGATGAGAAGCAGCGTGACGCACACGATGACGATGGAAAGCGTCACCCGAAGCGCCATGCGCCGCCTTCCCCGCTCGCCGTGATTGCGCGTCATCGAGAGAAAGCTCGTGAGCAGGAAGAACGGCGTCAGCAGGAAGAAGAACTTGATGAAGGTGTTGATGAACAGTTTCAGCATGGCGGCGTATGTAGCATAAGGGAGGGGGTTGCACAAGCACTAATTTGTTGTGGGCGAGGCGGCGCGGTACATTGCCCCCCGTCCCCCACAGGGGGCGCGATTCAGAGAGGCGCTGTCCGTGCGACGG
>CAZPZJ010000041.1:19445-21100 GCA_964591055.1 uncultured Leptospiraceae bacterium | reverse complement strand
CGGTGCAGCGAATACATGTCATGGTAGATGCGCTTCCAGTACAGCACCAGGAAATCACCGTCGGAGCGGTCAAGCCCGTAACGGAGCCCTGTCCGGCCGTAGAGGGACTCGATGTCGATCGCCTTGAGCAGCGCCTCGGCGGCCTCAACGTCCGCGCGCAAAACCGGGAAGGAGATGCGGTAGGGGCGGTCCGCGGTGAACGTGAAATACCTGGTTTCGCCCTCGCCCGGCGAATCGATCCGCACGGGGCTTTGATCGGGCCCTGAAGGGGAGGAGCCGGACTGGAAGGAGAAGTCGATCTTGAGGCAGCCCGCCGCATACACCATTGAGAGGCACACAAGCAGAGGAATGGCTGCGAGCAGGGCCCTTCTGTGCGATGTTCCGGCGGCCATGGCGCCCGCCTCTTCTACACCGGCCTGCGCCGGGCCGCCACGCGCCTGTTGTCCGCAACAGCGCCGGGCCGGTGGGGCACAACGAGCTCGGCGCGCGGGGAGCTCGACACGCGCGGGAACGGTACGATTCCCTTCAGGAGCCTGCCGACGCCCGGTTTCATGATCAGCGACATCGATACGATGAACACCGCGAGGAAGATGCCCACGGCGATGTTGTTCTTCCTGATTTCCGCGAATTCATCAAGGGACCTGGTCAGATGGATGAACAGCTGGATGGCGATCCAGAGCACCGCGAACGAGATGACCGCGGCCAGGATGAAGTGCGAGATCATGATGCCGTAGATCACAAGCCTCCCGGCGAAGGTGGTGGAGCCGGCGAACCCGAATATGTTGTTCTTGAACGCCTCCATCGCCGCCTCAACCGCCTCGGACACGAACATCGCCACGGAAAACACGATTGCCGCGTTGAGGACGGCCACCGCAATGTTGTTGAGTTTGAGCTCCTGCATGTCGTCGATATCCCTCGTGAGCACGTTGAAGAGCTTTATGACAAGGAAGAGGATCAGGGTGCCGAACACGAGCGACACGGCGAGGTAGATGATTCCGTAGAGCAGCACGTCGAACTGGGTGGACATGAACTCCCTCCGTATGGATTGTACCCGTTATGATGTGGCATAAAACTGATCATGTCAATGCTTTTTATGGGGCGTGCGGGCCGTTTGCGCGCATGCGCGAAAAAACAGGAATTGACACGCCGCAGCAGGGTACTATCGTTGGTTGAGAGACAGGCTGTAGAACGCGCGGCGGCGGGCGAGCCCCGCGAGTCGCGATTAAGGTCAATGGAGGAACAGTTATGGCGGCGAAATGCGAAACGTGCCCAATGAGGCTTCGGGCGGAGAAGAATCCAAACAGTTTTCTGGCGAAGCTCTGGCGCTGGCACACGAAATGGTGCCCGGGCTGGCGGGCCTACCAGCGGCAGATAGAACAGGCGAAGGGGAAGAATTAGGCGATGAACACCACGACACTGAACGCGGAAAGGGCGTCCGCGTCCGACCCGGACGACATCACTCTGCACCGCGAATCGTACACCATCCGTTCCTACGAGGTCGACGTGCACGGCGTGGCGTCGATCCCGGCGATCTGCAACTACTTCCAGAACCTGGGCTACAACCACGCGCTGCGCATGAAGGAGTGGAACGAGATCGAGGAAAGCGGCTCCACGGGCTATGTGCTGACACGCCTGCACGTGAGGATGCTGCGCAT
>CAZPZJ010000041.1:16813-19345 GCA_964591055.1 uncultured Leptospiraceae bacterium | reverse complement strand
GTGGCGCTTCTGCGCACGCGCTGGATTACGCGGTAGATCAGAAGAGCTCCACCCTGCCGAATTTCTGTTCAGGTGTGATAAGCCCCTCTTTGACCAGGTCCTCGTACACGCACACGCGGTTTTTGCCGTGCTTTTTCGCATAGTACAGCGCCTGGTCGGCATGCCCCACGAAGGTGGTGGGCACCACGCCGGTGGTGATCTGGATCATCCCGATGCTGATGGTGACGCGGTCGACATTGGGAAATTTATGCTCCTCGATGTTCTTCCTTAGCCGCTCGAACGCGTCTATGGCTTCCCGCTCTGTCCGGGCCCGCATGATCACCACGAACTCCTCGCCGCCGTATCTGAAAAGGAGGTCGTCCGAGCGGAACGTCTGGACGACCAGGCGCGATACCAGGATGAGCACCTCGTCGCCGTACATATGCCCGAAGGTGTCGTTGATCTTCTTGAAATCGTCGATGTCGAATATCCCGAGCCAGAACCCGAAGGAGGAATCAACCCTGCGGCGGCGGGAATCGCCGGGCTCTATCGATTTCTCGACGTTTTTCTTGAACTCGATGATCTTCATGATCCTGTCGTCGAAGGTCTTCCGGTTGAGGAGGCCGGTGAGCTTGTCGTGCTGGCTTTCGGCGAGGAGCGTGATGTAATTGTGGTATATTTTCAGGAAGCCGTTGATCAGCGCATGGTCAACTACGGTGTCGTCACTCACCTGGATCAGCAGCGCCCCGATTGCCTTCTGGAGAAGGATCACCGGATACACCAGAATGGCGGCATTGCCTTCGGCGGCCCTGGCTGATTTCCCCGTGGCGATCGATTCGAGACACGCTTCCTCCCATTTTTTCAGGAAGGAAATGACCTTCCCGTCGGATGGCTCAAGGGAGAATCCCCTGACGTCGACGCTCACCGTGCAGTACAGTGTTTTTGCAAGTCCCCCGGTTTTACAGAAGAGGACCATTTCGGCGGAGAAGATATCCTGAAGCGTCTGCGCAAGGCTCACCTCCAGAAGCTCGGCGTCCCGCTGCTCGGTAATTTGAATTACGTACTCCAGTATGTTTGACGCATCCTGTGTCATCGCCCTTCACCATGTATCCGCAATGAGTGTAGTGTACATGCGGCGGACGCGCCGTGACAACTACAAAAAGGGATTGTTAATGAATTATTTCTCTCTGTCAGTATGCCGGCTGTCTATAGCAGCGATGAAATGATAAAATTGATTGCGCCCTGTTATAACGTATCGTTATATGGTGTTCTCCGGGGAGATCCATTATGCAGGCTCGCAGGCTGAACGAAGTATCTATTTTCATCGACACGGGGGACGGAAACAGGCTGCACATGAAGCGCATCATGCGCGATGAGTGCGGCGCTCCGGTGTTCATGATTCACGGCATGATTGAAAACGGGTGTGTGTTTTACTCCCGGTCCGGTAAAGGGCTCGCGTACTACCTCGCGTCAAACGGGTACGATGTGTTCGTGGGCGATTTGCGCGGCCGCGGGAGGAGCGTGCCGCCCGTGGGGCCCCGGTCGTCGTTCGGACAGACCGAGGAGATCACCCGCGACTTGCCCGCCTTCTTCGCGGAGATCGCCCGCCTCAGGAAAGGCGCCGGGCAGATATGGATTGCGCATTCATGGGGAGGGGTGCTGGTCAACTCGTTTCTGGCCAGGTTTCCCGCGCACATCGATACAATCGAAAGGATGGTGTTCTTCGGCGCGAAACGCCAGGTGCTGGTGTGGAACGCCCACAAGGCCGTCTTCATCGACCTCGTGTGGAAGTTTCTCTGCCGGCGCTTTGCTCTTCGTCGCGGTTACCTCGACGCCCGCGCGCTCCGGCTCGGATCGGACAACGAGTCCGTGAAGTCGCATCTGCACTGTGCGATATGGGCGTCTCCCTCCGCATGGACCGATCCTGACGACGGCTTCGATTACGCGGCCGCCGCGAAGCGCGCTGTCCTGCCCCCGGCGCTTTACCTGGCGGGCGCGGGCGACCGCAGCCTGGGCCATCCCTCCGACGTGAAGGTGTTCATGGAGGAGTCGGGTGCACACCGCGCCGAGTACCGCGTGCTCGGGAAAAAACACGGCAGCCTCCGCAATTACGGGCACGTTGACATGCTCACGCACCCCGACTGCGAGCGCGATCACTTTCCACGGGTGCTCGCCTGGCTCAACGGGCGGCCGTTCGGCGATTGATCAGGTTGCGCCGCGGTTGGCGTAGCAGTAGACGCAGCCGTGCGGGCAGGTGCGCGCCGTGCCGATGTCGCGCGATTCGACGCAGCCGCAGGGGGCGTATCCCAGCCGGGCGGAGCCGCGCCGCGTGCCTTTTTTCCTGAGCGCCGGAAGGCCGGGGATGATCCTGGAAAGGTATTCCGCAGAAAGGCACGACGCCTGCGCGATATCCGCGCTGTCCTCACTGCGTACGGCCGGCGAGCAGCACACTTCAAGCTTCATTCCATGGGAGGCGGCGATGGCGGACAGTACCCGCGCGAGGCCGATGAATCCGTCGTAGCCCGGCATCGCGAGCCTGTCGCCCGCGGAGGC
>CAZPZJ010000041.1:3507-16713 GCA_964591055.1 uncultured Leptospiraceae bacterium | reverse complement strand
TCGAGCAGCCAGTCCATGAAAAAGGCGGGATCGGTTCGGCGGGAAAAGGTTATGATCGCCGGTGTTTTGCCCATGACTGCCTTTTGAATGTCAAAACGTGTGGATTGCCGTGGTCTTGAACGAGCAGAACACGCGCTCTCCCTCGGCGATGGCCAGCTCGAAGAGCGCGCTGCGCGTCACGAGGGCGCGGAACAGCAGATCGCCCGCCTCGACGCGCACCTCGCAGGAAAATCCGTTGTCGATGACCGCCCTGACGGTGCCGGGAAACGAGTTGCGCATGCTGGAATGAAGCGCCTCGCGGCTGAGCACGATGTCCTCCGGGCGGATCGCCATGAACGAATGCGGGCCGCGATCATCCGCGTCCAGGAGAATGTCCAGTTGTCCCGCGTTCGCGCGGCCGCCGTCGATGCTGACCGGAAAGACGTTTTTCATGCCCACAAAATCCGCCACGAACGCCGATACGGGTTTCCGGAAGAGGTCCCGCACGTCGCCCGCCTGCTCGATGGCGCCATTGTTGATCACCGCGGCCCTGTCCGCCAGCGAGAGCGCCTCGGCGAAATCGTGGGTCACCATCAGGAATGTGGTGGAGCGCGCGCGGCGGAGGCGTTTCAGCATCTCCCTGATCTCCTCGCGGAAATTCGGGTCGAGCGCGGACAGCGGCTCATCGAGAAGCAGCACGGACGGCTCAACCGCGAGCGCACGGGCGAGCGCCGTGCGCTGGAGCTCGCCCCCGCTGAGTCCGGAGGGGTGGCGATCCATCAGGTGCGCGATATTGAGGTCGGCGGCGAGCCTTTTGATCGCGGGTTCGCTCATGCTTCTGTCGTGGCGGCGGTAGCGCAGCCCGTAGCGGATGTTCTCGGCCACCGTGAGGTGCGGAAAGAGAGAGTAGTCCTGGTACACGATGCCGATGCCGCGCCGCTCGGGAGGAAGCGCGGTCACGTCGGCGCCGTTGATGCGCACCCTTCCGCCGCTGACACGGACAAGCCCGGCAATCGCCTCAAGCAGGAGTGTTTTGCCCGCGCCTGTGGGTCCCAGGAGCACGAAGAACGAATTTTCTTCGATCGAGAGGCTGACGTTCCGCAGCGAGAATCCGGGAAACAAGGCCGAAAGGTTCTCGACGCTGATCATGCCGCCTCCCTGGTCCTGAGCGTGAGGACGCGCAGGGCGATGAAGATCGTCAGGCACAGCAGCACCAGCCACACCGCGACGGGCTGCGAGTAGCGGAGCCCGTACGCCTCGAAGCGCTCGAAGATGAGCACCGGCGCAATCATGGGATGGTAGGCGACCACCACCACCGCGCCGAACTCGCTCACCGAGCGGGCCGCGCACATCAGCGTGCCTATGAGGATGCTGCGCCTGGCGAGCGGCAGCGTCACCCGGAAGAAGGTGGACGCCATGGACGCGCCCAGGCTGCGGGACACGTGTTCCAGGCGGGGCGGGATGGACTCGAAGCCGTTCTTCACGGCGTTCACGTACAGGGGCATGCCGACGAACGTGAGCACGGCGATGATGCCGGGAACGCTTCCCATCAGCCGTATGCCCGCGTCGGCGAGGATGCGCCCGAACCAGTGACTGGCGCCCACCACGCCCAGGATCGCGATACCGACGACGGGGTGGGGGATGATGATGGGAAGGTCGATGACGCTTTCAACCAGCCGCTTGCCTGGAAAGCTGGTGCGCGCAAGCACGTACGCGAGCGGCGTTCCCAGCGCGATCGAGATGAGCGCCGATGCGCCCGAGGTGATTACGCTCAGCAGGATCGAGTTCCTCACGGCAGGATCGGCGATCGACTCCGCCATCATTTCGCCGGTGGGAGCGAGCATCATGTGGACGAGCGGCAGCAGGATGAATGCGATCACCATGACGGCGCACGACAGCGAAAGCCAGAAAAACGCTCCCCTGCGGATCATGCGGCGAAGCCCCTCATTTCAGCGCCGCCGCGAGGGGCCTCAGCCCTTCAGGAAGGGCGCCGAGCATCGCCGCATCGCTCACGCGCACAGGAACGAGCGGCGGCTGCCCCATCTCCCTGAGAATTTTCAGGCCGCCGTCGGGAGAGAGCATGTACTTCAGGAAGAGCACCGCGTCATCGCGGTTGGGTGCGTTTTTAACGAGCGTGACGCCATAGGTGATCGAGCCACCCTTCATCTCCATCGTGCTTCCGGGTTTGTCTCCCGCGGTGCGCACCACGGCATTCCGATAGAAGGCCTCATGCCGGAAGTCGCCGAGATTGATCTCGGCGGGAAGGCTCACGTAGCGCAGGTTGTGCTGTTTCGCCACCGAGAGGTATTCCCACGCGTAGTCCATGTTGCCCGTCTGAAGCAGCGAGACCTGCTCCTCGGATTTGGGCCGTATGTTGGCTTTCGGAACCGAATCGATGAGCCGCTGATAGAGTCCGGGTTTCGCATAGTGGCGCTCGGCGAGCTGCATCGCCATCAGCGAGCGGTAGCCGCAGGGATCGACGTTGGGATCGGCGTAGCCCCACACCACCTGCCTGTCGAGCAGCACGTCGTACCAATTGTTCGCGTTAACCGTCGCTGCATGCCTGCTTGTGCCCGTGTAAGCGATCACGAGCTGGTTTGAGGCGAAGCGCACGTTCCAGGACGCGTGCCGCGGAAGGAGAATTTTGTCGATGACCGCGAAATCCGAGGACGCCATGATGTCACAGGGCTTGCCGAGATCGGCGATCTTGCGGGCGCATTTCGTGCTGCCGTCGGCCTCGCGGCGGATGTCGATGTCGGGGTTTGCGGCCTCGAACTCCCGCTCCATGGCTTCAAAGGGCAGCGCAAGGCTTCCCGCGTGGAAGATGATCACCGTCCTTGATCGGGCGCGGTCCCGCCCGCCGCAGGAGGCGGAGAAAATGATGAGAACGGCTGATATCAGCGCAAGGCAGCGATTCATGCAAACCTCCCGGTGAATGGCGATTGTGACGCGTCCGGCGCAATTATGGAGCGCCGCGGAGAATCCCCCGATGCCATTCATGCCGTTTTTTTTCAGAATTGAAAGCACTTTTTAAAGCAACAGTCAATCATCGGGCGCGAAGAAAAGAATAAAGATTTTGTAAAAAAATCTTGCGGAACGTAAAGTATTTGGCTATTATGCCAAATATGGAAACACTGAAAAATGCCGATCTGCACTCCCACTATGAGGCCCGGGCAAGAATTCTCAAGGCGCTTGCGCATCCCACCAGGCTTTTCATCGTCGAGGAGCTCAAGAGTGGAGAGCGCTGCGTCAACGAGTTGACCGAGATGGTGGGCGCGGATGTCTCGACCATCTCCAAGCACCTGAGTGTGCTGAAAAACGCGGGAATCGTCAGCGACGAGAAGAGGGGCAACAGCATCTACTACAGCCTCAGGGTGCCCTGCATCCTCGATTTCATGCAGTGCGTGGAAACCGTGCTCGAGACCAATGCGAGGGAGCAGATGAACCTGGTCACCTGTTGCAGGAGGCGATGAAACGGCGCATTGCTGCGGCCTGATCATCGCTCGCATGTGTGTATGCAGGGGCGGGTGAATACCCGGTATTTTGATATTTTAACAAACACGGAATTTCTGTGAGCGGGATTGACAGAGGAGATGCGCAATGAATGTTGATTGGAAATCCGAGTGGAAGCCGCTGGTGTGGATCGTGTCGATCTTTCTGGCGGCGTTTTATCTACCCGTGGGAACGGGCCGTTTTGACAACGCGGTGATAGAGGCGTTCCAGCTTGTGAAGTGGTACGCGCGCGAGCACGTGTTGCTCTGCCTGGTGCCGGCGTTCTTCATCGCCGGGGCGATCGGCGTCTTCGTACGGCAGGAGTCGGTCATGAAGTACCTGGGCCCCGCGGCGAACAGGCTTTTGGCGTACGGTGTCGGCTCTGTCTCCGGTTCCATCCTTGCGGTGTGCTCGTGCACGGTGCTGCCGCTCTTTTCGGGGATCTACCGCATGGGCGCGGGGCTGGGCCCGGCGATCGCGTTTCTCTACTCGGGCCCCGCCATCAATGTGCTTGCGATCATCCTCACGGCGCGAGTGCTGGGCATGGACATCGGCATCGCGCGGGCGGTGGGCGCGGTGCTGTTCAGCGTCGTGATCGGGGCGATCATGCACTTCATCTACCGCAGGGAGGAGATGGCGAAGGTGAACGCCGCCATGAAGCTGCCCAAAGCCGAAACCGCCCGTCCGTTGTGGAAGGACCTGGCGTACTTCGCGTCCATGATCGCCATCCTCGTGTTCGCCAACTGGGGACGTCCTGCGGAGACGGAAGGCTTCTGGCACCTCGTGTTCGCCTGGAAGTGGCGCATCACGGCGGCCGCGTCATTCGTGTTCGCACTGTCGCTTGTGTTCTGGTTCGGCATTCGCTGGTGGAAGATGCTCCCCGCGGCCGCGGTGGTCACCGCGCTCGCGGTTGTCTTTTCGCACGAGCCGATGATTGCGTTCGCAGCGGGCGCCATCGCGCTCTCAGTCATCACCGCTACCGATAACGGCGAGGGGGGAGAGTGGTTCGCGTCCACCTGGGATTTCGCGAAACAGATTCTGCCGCTGCTGCTCATCGGGGTGCTGCTCGCCGGGGTGTTGCTCGGCCGTCCCGGCATGGAGGGCCTCATTCCGAACGAGTGGGTGGCGGGGCTGGTGGGAGGCAACTCGCTGCGGGCCAACTTCTTTGCCGCGGTGGTGGGCGCGTTCATGTACTTCGCCACGCTCACCGAGGTGCCCATCGTGCAGGGACTCATTGGAAGCGGAATGGGGAAAGGGCCCGCGCTCGCGCTGCTGCTGGCGGGTCCGGCGCTCTCGCTCCCCAACATGCTGGTGATACGGAGTTTTATCGGCACGCAAAAAACGGTTGTGTACGTGTGTCTCGTGGTGGTCATGGCGACCCTTTCAGGGATAATCTTCGGGGCGTTTGTTTAACGAATAAAATAAAGATGAGAGGTCATTCGATATGAAAAAGCTGCAGATTCTCGGGACTGGCTGCGCCAAGTGCAACAAGCTCCAGGAGAACGCCGAGCGGGCGGCCAGAGAGCTCGGCATCGAATACGAGATGGAAAAGGTGAAGGACATCAATAAAATAATGGACTTCGGCGTGATGATCACGCCGGCCCTTGTGGTGGACGGTGAGGTCAAGGTTGTTGGCAAGGTCCCGTCGGTAGAGGATATCAAGAAAATGATGCAATGATCGATGGAGGAGTATCATGGCTGAATGTTGCAGTGGTGGAATCAGAATGCTGTATGCGTGTTCGGGCGCGGCCGATGTGGGACAATTGTCGGATATGGTAGCCCGAAAACTTCGCGATGAAAATTTCGCGAAGATGAGCTGCCTTGCCGCGATTGGCGCCGATCTGTCGGGTTATATTGAGACTGCCAGGGCCGCCGACGTCTGTTTTTCGATTGACGGGTGCGCCACCGCGTGCGCCAGGAAGAACCTGGAGCGTGTTGGTGTTGCGCCGAAATCCTACGTGCTCACCGACATGGGATGTGAAAAAGGAAGCACGATGCCTTCGGAAAGCATCGCTGAACGCATCGCCAGGGTGATACGAAACGATGATGACGCCGCACCGGATTCCCCGGGGGGAGGTACCGGCTGTTCGTGCGGCTGTTGAGTATCCGGGTATAACAGGGAGCGCGACTTATGGACGATGTATTGATAAAGCTGACACAGCAGGTGCTCATCACGATGAAGCGCGCCGTGATCGACCGGGACGCCGGTGCGGCCCTTGCGATGGTGGAGCTCGTTGTCATGAGAGCGGAGCGTGGAGCGGCCGGGGGAATGAAAAATCATCTCGACGCCTGACCAGGGCGCATGTGATGTGGAGCGAACAATATCAAATCAAGAGGTGAATGCATGAAGAAGAATTTTGGGAAGCGTATCGCACCGGTCTTTTTTGCAGTGATGATTGCAGCAGCGGGAGGCACCAGCGCTTTTATGGGAATGTGCGGGTGCGGCGGTCCAGAGAGCGACAGCCGGGCGGCATCCTCCGGTGTGAAGGCGGAAAGCGCGATTGTCGCGCAGGCATCTCCGGCCCCTGACGCCGCGAAGGGAGTGGTCAAGGTCACATTCGTCGAGCTCGGCTCCGAGAACTGCATTCCCTGCCGCATGATGAAGCCGGTGATGCAGAAGATAGAATCACGCTTCTCCGGGCAGGTGAAGGTGGTGTTTCATGACGTGTGGACCGCAGAGGGAAGGCCGTACGCGATGAAGTACGGCATACGAGCCATACCCACCCAGGTGTTCCTTGACTCAGGCGGCGGCGAGTTTTTCCGCCACGAGGGCTTCTTTTCCGAAGATGAGATAGTGCGCCTGCTGAAGACGAAAGGTGTTGAGTGATGATCGAGCTCTTCACCCGCCTTTCGGCCCTGCTGACGCAGTCCGACCACGTTGCGCTCTCCGCTTCGTTCGCATGGGGAATTCTCAGCATTGTGCTCTCTCCCTGCCACCTGGCGAGCATTCCGCTGATTGTCGGCTTCATCGACAACCAGGGAAAGATCTCCACCGCAAGGGCGGCGCTGCTCTCCACACTGTTCTCATCGGGTATTCTCATCACCATCGCGCTCATCGGCGTCGTCACCGGGATCATGGGGCGGATCATGGGCGATGTCGGCGTGTGGGGCAACGCGGCGGTTGCGCTGCTCCTTGTCCTCATCGGTCTGTATCTCATGAGGATTGTGCCGCTCCCGTTCCTTGACGGGGGTATTGGCCAGCCGGGCATGCGGCGCAGGGGGCTTTTCGCCGCGTTTCTGCTGGGGCTTGTGTTCGGCGTGGCGCTGGGACCCTGCACCTTCGCATACATGGCGCCCATGCTGGGCATTGCGTTCAGCGTCGCGTCCGTGCGTCTGGTGTATGCGGTGCTGCTGGTCGCCGCCTACGCGGCAGGCCATTGCCTTGTCATTGTGCTGGCCGGGACTTTCACAGGGGCGGTGCAGCACATTTTAAAGTGGAACGAGGAATCGAAGAGCGCAATTGTGCTTAAAAAAGTGTGCGGTATTCTCGTACTCGTCGCGGGTGTCTACATGCTGATCGGTGTGTGGACCATGATGCGCGGTTAATGGAATAAGCCGGTTCGGTGCGTAGGTATGTGTCGGTAAAATACAATAATGGCAATCGGGGGAAGCGCATGAAGGAAGGCATTGCAAAGAAGCTGTCGTTTCTTGACAGATATCTCACTCTATGGATCTTTCTCGCAATGTTTGCGGGAGTGTTTTCCGGCTATCTGTTTCCCGGGATTGTCTCGTTCTGGAACGGATTTCAATCGGGTACCACCAATATCCCCATCGCGATAGGGCTGATTTTGATGATGTACCCGCCGCTTGCCAAGGTGAAGTACGAGGAGATGGGCGACGTCTTCAGAAACTGGAAGGTGCTCGCGCTCTCGCTCGTCCAGAACTGGCTGATCGGGCCCGTGCTGATGTTTCTCCTCGCCGTGGCGTTCCTGTCGGGACACCCGGAATACATGGTGGGACTCATCATGATCGGCCTGGCGCGCTGTATCGCAATGGTGATCGTCTGGAACGAGCTCGCCGGAGGGGACAGCGAGTATGCGGCGGGCCTGGTGGCGTTCAACAGCGTCTTCCAGGTGCTCTTTTTCAGCGTCTACGCCTGGTTTTTCATCACCGTGCTGCCGCCGCTCTTCGGTCTCAGCGGGGCCGCCGTGCATATCACCATCGGCCAGATCGCCGAGAGCGTGTTCATCTACCTGGGCATTCCCTTCATCGCCGGCGTCGTTACGCGATTCTCCCTGATAAAAATCAGGAACAGGGAATGGTACCAGGAGAAGTTCATTCCGTGGATCAGTCCCGTCACGCTCGTTGCGCTACTCTTCACCATCGTGGTGATGTTCAGCCTCAAGGGCGAATACATCGTGAAAATCCCCATGGACGTGGTGCGCATCGCACTACCGCTCCTCATCTACTTCGTTGTCATGTTCCTTGCGAGCTTCTACCTGAGCCGGAAGATCGGGGCGGGCTACCCCGTGTCGGCGACGCTCTCGTTTACCGCCGCGAGCAACAATTTCGAGCTCGCCATCGCGGTGTCGGTCGCGGTGTTCGGCATCAACTCGGGGGCGGCGTTTGCGGCGGTCATCGGTCCGCTGGTCGAGGTGCCGGCGCTCATCGGCCTGGTGAACGTGGCGCTCTACTTTAAAAAGAAATACTTCGTGCAGTGAGTGAGGCCACATGTCTGTGCGATGGAGCGGCGATGTTCCCTGATCCGCCGTATACGGATGTAATTCACGGGATCTTAACATTTCGTTTACACAATCTTCATCCGGCCGGTGCATACTCCCTGCAATCGGGGTGAAAACAATGGACAGGATTCGAGTTCTCTTCATCTGCATACACAACTCCGCCCGCAGCCAGATGGCCGAGGCCTTCATGAAAAAGTACGCCGGCGATATAGCCGAAGCGATGAGCGCGGGACTGGAGCCGGGCGCGCTCAATCCCAACGCGGTCGAAGTGATGAGGGAGGCGGGCATAGACATCTCGGGAAACGCAACGAAAAGCGCGTTCGACCTGTACAAACAGAGCATGATGTTCTCCTACGTGATCGCCGTGTGCGACCCGGAGGCCGCCGAGCGCTGCCCGCTCTTCCCCGGCGTTGCGAAAAAGCTGCACTGGCCGTTCGCAGACCCCTCGGCATTCACGGGCACCCGTGAGGAGGTGCTGGAAAAGACGCGGAAGGTGCGTGACGAGATCGAGGCGAAGGTCAGGGAGTTCGCCGCTGAACTCAGGGAGCGGTATCACGCATGACGTCCCCCTCCGTCACTGCCCGCGCTTCAAACCCGGACCGTGGCCTGCGCGGGGGGACATTCCCTTATTTTTCTTGACATTTTTCAATCATACAATTCCATTACTCCGGCTTAACATAATGTAAGCACCCCTTAACGCCGGAGCGCCCCCATGCCAGCACGCAATGATATCAGGAAAGTCATGATAATAGGCTCGGGCCCGATTGTGATCGGGCAGGCCTGCGAGTTCGATTATTCGGGAACACAGGCCTGCAAGGCGCTGCGCTCCCTGGGGTACCAGATAGTGCTGGTCAACTCAAATCCCGCCACCATCATGACCGACCCCGGAATGGCGGATGTCACCTACATCGAGCCGCTCAACGTCGAGACAATGGAAAAGATCATCGCCCGCGAGCGGCCCGACGCGCTGCTGCCCAACCTCGGCGGGCAGACGGGGCTCAACCTCTCGTCAGACCTGCACAAGCGGGGGATCCTCCAGAAATACGGCGTGAAGATCATAGGCGTCGAGGCCGACGCGATTGAGCGCGGGGAGGACCGCATCGCCTTCAAGGAAACGATGACGAAGCTCGGCATTGACATGCCCAGGAGCAAGCCCGCATACAGCATCGACGAAGCCCGCGCGATCGTCGACGAGCTTGGCTTTCCGGTGGTCGTGCGTCCCGCGTACACCATGGGGGGCACCGGAGGCGGGATCGTCTACAACATGGAGGAGCTTGTCACCATCGTATCACGCGGGCTCTCGGCGAGCCTCATCGGCCAGGTGCTGATCGAGGAGTCGGTGCTGGGCTGGGAGGAGCTTGAGCTCGAGGTGGTGCGCGACCGCAAGAACCGGATGATCACCGTCTGCTTCATCGAGAACGTCGATCCCATGGGAATCCACACCGGCGACTCCTACTGCGTGGCGCCGATGCTGACCATAAGCCCCGAGCTCCAGAAGAAGCTTCAGGAGTACTCGTACCGCATCGTGGAGTCAATCCAGGTGATCGGCGGCACCAACGTGCAGTTTGCGCACGATCCGGCGACCGGGCGCGTGGTGGTGATCGAGATCAACCCGCGCACCTCGCGCTCGTCGGCGCTGGCGTCCAAGGCGACGGGTTTTCCCATCGCGATGGTGTCGTCGCTGCTCGCGGGCGGGCTCACCCTGGATGAAATACCCTACTGGCGCGACGGTACGCTCGACAGGTACACGCCTTCCGGCGATTACGTGGTGGTCAAGTTCGCGCGCTGGGGCTTCGAGAAGTTCGAAGGGGTAGAGGACAAACTGGGAACGCAGATGCGCGCGGTGGGCGAGGTGATGAGCATCGGCAAGAACTACAAGGAGGCCTTTCAGAAGGCCATCCGCTCGCTCGAGACAGGGCGCTACGGCCTCGGCTTCGCTAAAAACTTCAACCGCCTCGACCTGGACACGCTTGTCCGCATGGCGAGCGTTCCCACCAGCGAGCGGCAGTTTCTGATGTACGAGGCGCTGCGCAAGGGCGCGTCGGTGGACATCCTTCATGAGAGGACGCGCATCAAGCGCTGGTTTATCGAGCAGATGAAGGAACTCGTTGAGCTTGAGGAGGAGATGCTACGGCACCGCGGCGGCCCGATTCCAGACTCGCTCCTGGAGCGGGCCAAGAGGGACGGCTTTTCAGACCGCTACCTTGCGAAAATCCTCGACATGTCCGAGCCCGACGTCCGCGCCCGGCGCGAAATAATCAGCGTCCGCGAGGCATGGAACGCGGTGCCGGTGAGCGGCGTCGAGAACGCGGCGTACTACTACTCCACTTACAACGCGCCCGACGATGTGCCCGTCTCCCCCAACAGAAAGGTGATGGTGCTGGGCGGCGGCCCCAACAGGATAGGCCAGGGCATCGAGTTCGACTACTGCTGCGTGCACGCGGCGTTCGCGCTCCGGGAGGAAGGCTATGAGTCGATCATGGTCAACTGCAACCCCGAGACCGTCTCCACCGACTACGATACCTCGAACAAGCTGTACTTCGAGCCGCTCACCGTCGAGGACGTGCTTCAGATATATGAAAAGGAAAATCCGCTGGGCGTCATCGTCCAGTTCGGCGGGCAGACGCCGCTCAATGTAGCCGGCGACCTGTTGAAAGCAGGAGTGCGCATTCTCGGCACCTCGCCCGAGAGCATCGATCTCGCCGAGGACCGCGACCGGTTCAGGAAGATAATGGAAAAGCTCGGCATCCCGCAGCCGCGCGCGGGAATGGCCTCGAACCTTGACGAGGCGATCCGCATCGCCACCGACATCGGCTACCCGGTGATCGTGCGGCCGTCGTACGTGCTCGGCGGCAGGGCCATGCAGGTGATTTACTTCGAGGAGATGCTGCGGCAGTACGTCGAGGCGGCAGTGGAGGTTTCGCCCGAGAGGCCCATCCTCATCGACAAGTTTCTCGAGAACGCCATCGAGGCCGAGGCCGACGCTATTTCCGACGGCGCGGAGGCGTTCGTCCCCGCGGTGATGGAGCACGTGGAGCTCGCCGGCGTGCATTCCGGCGACTCGGCCTGCGCCATCCCGCCCGTCACCATCCCGGAAAAGCACGTGAAGACCATCGAGGAGTACACGCGGAAAATCGCGATCGAGCTGGGCGTCGTGGGGCTCATGAACATACAGTACGCCATCGCGAACGACGTGGTGTACATCCTGGAGGCGAACCCGCGCGCATCCCGCACGGTGCCCCTCGTGTCAAAGGTCTGCAACATTCCCATGGCCTCGATCGCCACGAGGATCATGCTGGGCAAAAAAATTTCAGAGTTCAAAATCGTAAAAAAGCGCATTCCCCACGTGGGCGTCAAGGAGTCGGTGTTTCCGTTCAACATGTTCCCCGAGGTGGACCCGGTGCTTGGCCCCGAGATGCGCTCCACGGGAGAAGTGCTCGGGATGGCGGATTCGTTCGGGCTGGCGTTCTTCAAGGCGCAGGAGGCCGCCGGGCAGAAGCTCGCGCTTTCCGGCAACGTGCTCATCACCGTGGACGACCGCTGGAAGCGGCAGGCGGCCGAGGTGGCCCGCGGGTTTGCGGAGCTGGGATTTAAAATTTACGCCACCGAGGGGACGCACCGCTATTTTGCGGGCCAGGGGATCGAGTCAGTGCAGGTGCTGAAGATCAACCAGGGAAGGCCCAATATCATCGACCAGATCATGAGCGGTGAGATTCAGCTCGTCATCAACACGCCTGCGGGCAGGGAGAGCGGCTACGACGACTCGTACATCCGAAAGGCCGCGATCAAGTACAGGATACCCTACCTGACCACCGTGGCGGCTGCCTTCGCCACCGTCAAGGGCATCCGGGCGCGCAAGGAAGGGGTGATGGACGACATCAAATCACTGCAGGAATATCACCGGTCGATCTGAAGCGATTCCCGCGCGCCGGTGATCTCGGTCCATATCCGGTACAGCGCGCCTTTCCAGCGCCCGTTCTCAAACGCCTTTCCGCGCCATTCCGCCGCCTCGGTCACCTGCCCTTCGAGCAGCATCCACGCCCGGTGGAAATCGAACTCGCGCCACAGCGTCCCCGCCTTGAACACGAACTCCGCGCTGCGGCTCTCCAGCAGCTTTTCAAATCCGCGCCTGAAATCGAACTCCCGCCAGTGCGCTCCCGCGTAGAAGATGAACTCCGCGTCGCCGAGAAACATCAGCGCCTCAAAGCCCTTCAGGTAATTGAAGTGCTTCCACTCCTGGCCGGCGTAATACACGTAGCGGGCCTTTCCCGACGCGATGATTGCCGCAAGCCCCCGATCGTGGTCGAACTCGCGCCAGAAGCGCCCGGCCCTGTACACGTACTCCGGCTCCGCCAGCGAGCGCAGCGCCTCGAATCCGCGCTCGAAATCGAATCCCGCCCAGAAGACGCCCGCCTTGTGAATGAACTCCGCGCTGCCAAGGGCGATCAGCCCTTCAAGCCCGCGGGTGAACTGGAACGAGGGCCAGTCCCGCCCCGCGAGGAATATGAACTCCGCGTCGCCGAGCCCAATCAACCGCGCCGATCCTTCATCGTAGTTGAACGAGGGCGATGAGAGTCCTTCGCGGTACAGTGTTTCCGCCGTCAGCGCGGCTTCCCGGCCGGGGATCGCGTTCATGTGGTTACTCCTGTGCGTGAGATGGATGTGATGGAAGCGGATCCCGGATGAAGGGATCCGCGCCGGACGCCTGTATTGTCACTACGGAGCCGAACGGCGGCTGAAAGCCCGCGCCGCGCCTCCCTGACACCACCCACAGCGTCGGCGTGTACTTTCTGAGCGAGTCAAGATCATATATCTCGCCGTCGGTGATGACGATCAGCATTTCATTATGGTGAGCCATGTAGTCGTTGAACAGGGGCGCGAACAGAGTTGTGCCGCGTACGCCGCTGCGGATGTATTTCCAGTCGCCCTTTACGTACACGTACGGCCTGTCCCTCCTTTCCGACCTGACAAAGACGTCGCCGCGCTTTTCCGGCACGAAGACCGTCTCGTCGACGCACAGCAGGAACACGCGGTACTTGCGCAGCAAATCCTC
>CAZPZJ010000041.1:0-3407 GCA_964591055.1 uncultured Leptospiraceae bacterium | reverse complement strand
GCATGAGCTGTCGCGGAGCGCGAAGCTGAGCGCGCGTTTTCGTGCGGCTTCGACGTCCCTGGCGCGGCCGGTTTCGGTGAAGAGGTGTGCGCCTGTGGGCAGGGGATTGCCGTCCCTGTCGGTGAATTCCATGCCGGAGATGTCGTCGCGCCGGGTGCTCCTTTCTGCGCCGGGATTGTCGTGAGGGCTGAAGCGGGTTTCCGACGCGCGAGCGATGTCGCCTTCAATTGAAATCATTCCCTGTCCCGCCGGGGAGGTGTCGGTTTCACTGACGGCGGATGCGCGTTTTCTGCCGACAAGCCATCGGTACACGTCCTCCCACGCCGGATCGCCTTCGGGGTGGTCCTGAAAGTAGGCGCGCGGTATCAGAGGCAATCCCGGGGGCAGGACCAGGAGCGGGACGTCGTCGGGGTACATGTGGGGCCTTGAAAAAAAGGTTTCCTCGTTATCGGAGATGTAGCTGTTGACGACCATGTCCTGCGCAAGGTTTTGAAGAAGCGCGTCGCCGCCGTCAATTGTGCGGTGATCGTGATTGTGGACGACGTGCAGCATCTCGTGCACCAGCAGTGCGATCAGGCGCTCGACGCCGGAGCGCTCCGTGAACTCCCTGTTGTAGAACAGCGTGAAGCCCGATGCGCGCAGCGTCAGGGCGAGGGTGCCGACGCCCTCCTCCTCGACAAAGCGGACCGACTGGAAGAAGTACGACGTGAACCTGCTGCGCCGCCAGAGAAGGGCGAGCGTCCTTTCCCACATCTCATGCATCTGCAGGCGTCTCCTCCATCCGGCGTGTCGTCTCGCCCGCCATTTTGATGAGGTCGTGCGCGTCGGAAGAGATGCCCGTCGCAGCCATCGATATCCTCGCGATGCTCTCCGCCATCGCCGTAACTTCCAGGTTGAGGTTTTCAACGGCCTTCGTGGTGGCCTCCAGCGCAAGGCGCTGTTCGTCGGTGCCCGTGCCGGTCTCCCTGGCGAGCTGGACATTCACCTTCATCTGGCGCTCGATGCCTTCAAGGAATTTCTCTTCGAGATAGATGTTGTCGCGCAGGTCGTCGATCTTCCGCGTGCTTTCCAGCATGCGGTCGATCATGTCCTTGATGTTGGCGGACGCCTCCTTGATGGTGGTCACGCCGTCCGAGGTCTGCCTGGTGTTGAGCGCGAGGACCCTTTCAATCTCCCTGATGTTGTCGGCGGTCTGGGTCGCCAGCTTCCCCACCTCGTCGGCCACCACGGCGAATCCGCGGCCGTGTTCGCCTGCGCGGGCCGCCTCGATGCTCGCGTTCAGCGAGAGCATGTTGATGCGGTCGGCGATCTCGACAATGCCCGAAACCGTCTGGGCTATGGTGTCGCTCTGCTGCTTGATCTCCATGATGGTGTGCTCAACCCTCTCCAGGATGTCGTTGCCGATGTTGGTTTTCTTCACCACGTCGTCGATGTTTTCCAGCGACGAGGCGAGCTTTTCCTTGGTCTGGTTCTTGATTTCAAAAAACTCCTGTATGGTGAACGCCATGTTGCTGTTGCCTTCCACCTGCTTTTCGGCGACATCGGCGATCTTCTCCGACGTGCCGGTCAGCTCCTCGATGGTGGCAGATATCTCCTCGAACGTCGCGGCCTGGCTCTGGAGCTTGTGGTTGAATGCGTTGAGCTCGCTGGTCTGATCCTCCACACGGCTGAAGAGGTCCTCCATCCTGCTCTGCACCGCGTCAGCCATCTTCCTCTGTTCCATCGCCTGCCGCTCAATGAGATTGCGCTGCCTTGTCGTCTTCTCGTCAAACTCCTCGGTAACGGGGATGTTGCGGTAGCACAGGTATCCCAGGATGATCATGACAAGGTAGAAGTATACCTCGCGAAGCAGCACGATGCCGTCATAGGGGACGCCGTTCACTATTCCCCGGAGCGGCATTTCAACGCCCCGCGCGTGGGCGATGTAGAGGAACAGGAACCACTGCAGCGAGTATATGACGAAGAAGGTGAGATATACACGGCGGTTGTAGAAATACTGAAGTGAAATCTGGGTGATGATGATCACGGCGCTGATGTTGATGGACTGGAGCGAGTATTTCCAGTTCCAGTTCACGCCATAGTTGTACCTTGCGTACATGGCGAACAGCGTGGTCATGAGCCCCACCAGCCATATCAGCGCGGCTGTGGACTGCCTTTTCTTCTTCCTGCGAAAGATGATCACCGCGATCGTGACCGCCGAAAGGTAGGCCAGCGTTGTCGGCGCGATGAAACGCCAGGAGGAGCCGCCAATCGCCTGCATGACCGTGGCGATGACGGTCATTATGAAAAGCACGGTCCCGTAGATGTAACTGCCCTTGATCTCCAGAATTTCCTTGGGAGTGTATTTGATCTTTTCCATGGGCGATCACCTCCTTTCGATAAGCTTATATTCCGCTGTCGCTCAACACGCCGGCGAACCTTCGAACAAGCTCGTCCCTGCTTTCCGGGGCGCAGGCCGCCTCAAGCGCGGCGGGAATCTGCGTGAAAAGGCCGCAGTCCCTGAGTAAAAGATAAAAAAACGACATGCGGGTGTCCGCGCGTGCAAAGCCAATGAACTGCAGCACGTTGCCGAGCTCGACCATGTCGCCCGAAGAGAGGTTACCCCGCAGGACGGCGTTTTTCTCCCGCAAAAACGCGAGCGCGCCGGAAAGCGCCCAGAGCAGGTCCTCGGCGGGAAGGCGGTTCTCCCTCATCTGCCTGAGCTTTTCGCCGTCTCCGGCCAGGACATGCCCGGTAGTGATGTCGCGCGGGGCGATCATCTGCGTGATGAAATCGCCTCCCGCGATCTCCCCGACCAGCGAAACGATAAGGCTCTTCAGCGGGCCGCCGTCGCCGTGTGCGAGGCGCGCGACAAGGTCTTCATGCGTTTCAATTCCGTAGGACAGGGTGAGCGCCTTCGAGACCTGGTGCCATCCCCGGGGATTGGGATTGATCTCCCTTTCGTTCCAGAGGCTTTCCGGGAACAGCGTGACGTACTGGATTACCGAGGGGTGGATGTTTCCGGCGTGCGCCCATTTCAGCCAGTCCGATGCCGACGGCTTGAGGTGGAAGATCGCGAGCCTTCCGTCCAGCGCGGAGTCGTCGAATTCCGTGATGGTGGTGCTGTCGGATTCACCGAGGTTGCCTGCGAGCACAATGGCCGTTTTTTCGGGAAGCGAGTGTTCCCCGCAGGTGCGCTCGGTGATGATCTGGAAGAGCGTCTGGATCACCGTGGGGTGCGCCCGGTTGGACTCGTCAAGAAACCAGAGGATACCGTCGCGGCCTTCAGGGACGCTTTCGGGCGGGATGAAGCGCGGACGGTAGTAGACCATCCTCTTCTCCGCGTGGTCGGGAACGGGATAGCCCCCCAGGTCAATGTTTTCCTTGAACGCCAGGCGCGTGTCGATGAAGTGGAAGTTCTTTCTCGC
>CAZPZJ010000040.1:6419-21346 GCA_964591055.1 uncultured Leptospiraceae bacterium | reverse complement strand
GATATCCACTTTTTCAACTCAAAATCTGTGTCTTGTTTTTAGGGCTCATTATATTTTGCCGGTTTGGACAATCACAACTTAACAGAGATACAAAAGCTTCATAATAATAGAGTTACTTCAGACAGGATTGATTGAAAAAGCGATAATGGGAAAGAAACGGCGCATTGAACCGGTCGTATACATCATCGAACACGATGACGGGAAAGTAGACCAGAGGTACTTGCTCACCAGGACTCCCGAAGAGCATATTAACGCGGTTCTTCAGTTTAGGGAGCAGCATATGCGAGCCATGGGACATGAATCCCACCGGGGAGTGGAACCTGTTGTGAAAATCGTATCGTAATGAGAACTATGCACAGGGATCTTGAAGAATTTTTATAGATACTGAAAAAAAAGCGGGTGCTGTTCATTATAGTGGGGGCTGATGCGCTCGCCTATCACGGCTGGCCGAGAAACACCGCTGACATTGACCTCTGGATATATCCGTCAGAGGACAACTCCCCAAAAACCGTAGCCGCCATTAAAGAATTCTTCGGAACAACGCCTGGCGTCACAATGGAAGATATCACTTCAGGAAAGATCATTCAGTTCGGCAGAAGTGACCCACGCACCGCCTAAAGGCGGAGGCTTCTCTTCCGGCTAAAGCCGGCTATAAGTCATCATCGGTCCTAAAGTCTCCGTCTGTGGGCTCCTTTCCGATGTCATACATGACCATGATCCTGCTCACCATTATTATCCACTTGTTTTAATAAGATATTTCATCCTGCCCGTATCAACGCTATTCTCCTCGCATAATTGGATGCAAAGCGATGATCTCATTGTTCCTTTTAATCCTCTGAATTAGCAAACTCCATATCCCTCTGACTATTACTCCGTTTCTCCTTTTATTTCCGATTTATTGTGCTTTTACCAGCCTTCTTCGCTGATTCGTTATCGCCCTTCCCTCAGCCATTTCGTCTTCAAGACATCAACGATTTTCACTGACGGCTTGTACTTCAGGTCTTCGCGGAGGAAGATAACAAAATGGAGCCGCGCGTTGCTCGCGTACCGTTTGTCGGACTCAAGGTCTTCGTGAAAGATGGTGGCCCCATTCTTTTCACAGAGCTCCATGAACTCATTAAAATGATTCTGCACGATAACATCCCGGATCAGCCAGTTGATCTTTCTCTTCAGTCCGCTGTTGACCGGATCGGGACCGTACCTGTCCCGAAACTCACAGTAGATGTTCTCATTATTATAGAGCTCGATGACCATTTTTTAGAATATCAGCGTCGATACGGATATCATCTATTCCCGGATTGAGCGCGGCCTTTTCGACATGTGACAGACACAATACACACATAGTAGCCCTCCATGATGGAGGTAGAGATAAACGTCGGAAAGACTTGGATCGTCACAAAAAATGTGTTTTCAGTGGAACCGGAGAGTAGAAATGATTATTTTCAGCAGGAACAGAAAACGGATAGTATGGATGGATATTATAATCCGGTATTATCTTCACTGGAAATTCAGACTTGTGGGAGAGTTTTAGAGCAAAGCACGGTTTAGCAATCGCGGGAATTGTGCCCTTCCTAATCCCCTGTATACGCGTACCCAAACGCTCCCGTATTATCGCTTCGAGTTCCCTTGTACCACATGTGCACCTTCCCGCCGTGTACGAGTGCGGAAGGATTACCCATGCCATAAAAATCATTCGCCTTGATCCATGCTTCGCTATCGTCGATGAGAGGGGATGTTCCATAGCGGACAAAGGCGGTTCCGTTTCCCGAGGTCGCGAGCCCGATATAATTCAGGTTTGTGGTGGAACTTCTGGCCTGGTAGTACATGTAATACGTGCCATCATACACGAATACTGACGGGCGGGACACATTAATATTATCCCACCCGGCTGCGCTCACGATGAATACCGGGTTGCGGGAATACTTTGTCCAGTTGACTCCGTCGTCTGACGTCGCAAGCCCTATGCCGTATCCGGAACCGTCATGGCCGCTGTACCACATCTTATAGGTGCCGTCGCTTTCCCGTATGACGCAGGGGGACGCGAGTAAGTTGTCTTCCCATGTGCCTGACGATCCCACGTTGAGCACCACACCCTGGGCGGTCCATGTCAGGCCGTTACTGGATGTCGCAAGGCGGATACCCGTATCGCCCGATTCATGATAATACATCTTATAGCTTGAGGAGGATTCGACCAGCACACAGACACCCTGTATGTTGCCTGTCCATACCGGATTGCCCGCATACCTGCTCCAGGTAATCCCGTCGGATGATGTAGCGTACCCCATCTGCGCGGTCGTGCCGTTATTCGCGATATACCACATGCGGTAGACATCTCCGTCGATCACCACACAGGGCCGTTCCATGGATTTACTCTCCCAGCCGCCGCCCGTAGGCACCATTACAGGATTGTTCGCATACCGGATAAAGTCCTGACTTACATCAATTAAAGCGCTGTTGAAAAGGTCAACGTCGCATGAAAGTAAAAGAAACGCGAAAGTGACAACGACAATCTGCTTCATTGAATTTTTCCATATAACTTTTTTAAGACTCCGAAGTCTACAAAAACACGCCTAATCCGGCGCTTAGCATATAGCTGTCGAGCCTTTCCGTTTTTTCAAAAATACCCGTGTAAAACACGCCTATTTTCGCTGAAATGGAGCCATGGTTATATCCGGTACATAATCCGCCTCTGGCAACGGGTTCAAACTCATGTTCTGCCTCGTAAGTGGAAGTCCATACCGTTCGTTTAAAATTCATGGTATTGTAGCTGTAACCGCCGCCCATTACCGGTGAAATATACAATCCCCGGAAAACGTGAAAGGCGTACCCAGCCTCAACCATCACCGGGACCATCGAACACCACTCCACGTTTTCCCGATTTCCCTCAAAGCGCCAGTACCCAAGGTCGACTCCAGCAAAAAGACCGCTTATCAACACATCACGCACGCCACAGTACAGTGAGGAGCCGTAACCGGGCTTCGCGATCTCGGAGAAGCGTCCGGCGGGAGTTACATAATATCCGCGCACGCCGCATTCGACAACAAACACCCGATTACCGGTGCGGCGGGCATGGAAGTTATCCTCTTTTTCGGCCGATTCAATCGCCTGGTTTTCTCTTCCCGGCGCAACGCTCCCGATGGCCGACGATAATCTCTTCGCAATTCTGCCGGCCCGATCAGGGAGCTGATCTTCGGGAATTGAGCGCTCGTAATCAGCCAGCACAATCGCACCGCTCCGCGCGTCAACCACCTTGATGGTCAACAGATAATCGCCGAGTTTGTTTAAACTTCCGGTTACCACCATGTCGGCCGAAAGGAGCCTGCCGATGCGTATGGCGCACGATTCGTCGGTGCATCCAGAAAGCGCAAGGCCCTGCTCGTTGAGAATTATTTCCATCTGTTTGCGCTCGAGGATATCAAACGCTCCCGACTTGTGGAGCTCCACTTCCAGGAGATCGCCCACGATCTTCGCATAGTTTTTAGGAACGTTCAGCGCCCCGAGCTCAAGAATGGCTATCCGCCTTCGGCCCTCTGCATGCGATGTATCGACGGCGCACGCCAGAATAACACACACGATAATGACACAAAAGACACGGGATACTCTCATGCTTCCACTTCCACTTCGCCGCAATTTCTATTGAATGCGGGCCGCGATCCTTTCGGCGATCGCTTCGCCAGCCCGCGCAGTTTCATCACTGGAATTCACGCTCTCGCTTGTGCTGTATAAGACTGTCCCTTTTTCGACGTCTACGATTCTTGACGTAATGATGTAGGTTGCGCCGATCTTTCCCACGGAGCCCATAAGAATCCTTGGGGCTGCTTTCCCGCCACGTGCGGTGAGCCTTATCACCCTGTCCGGCCCCTTAAGCCGTATGAGGGCGTCAGCGATCACGCGTGTTATCTCGCCGGCGTTTTCTTCTCCGGTAAAGGCGGCAATGCCGAGTTTGCAGGCCTTGACCGATAAATTTTTATTGTCATTTAAATTTCTATCGTCATGCTTTTTCGTCAAGTCTTTTTGACTGTCATTATTGTCCCCGCCCTTAACGCCACTGTTATAATCATGGACGTCTTTCGATATGCCTGACAACCGCCCGCTCCTGTCGGGGATATGAACAGAGTGAATCAGTGTTACCGCCAGTGAGGCCAAGAGGACGGCTGCGACCAGCACGACAATTGTCTTACTCGCCCCTACGCTCACACGAAATCCGGCGCGCCTGGCGCCGAAGTACGCGCGGAGCACCATTCCGTACCAGACGCTGTAATCGTTGACCGCGCGAAGCGTCATTGCCAGCGCGTCGCGCCTGCGGGAGAGAATCATCCTCTGCACGTCATCTGTCACGCTTTCCCTGAGTTTAAAGCGTTCGAGGAGCCGGGCGAATATGTCCGCGGATTTTCTCATAAGAGGTCCTCGATGTGCTTTATCCCTTTCTTCGCAAGGTAATCAAGAATGGCGTCCACCACGCGGCGGTAGCGGTATTCCACCTGTCGCTTGGTAAGGCCCAGCTCTTTCCCGGTATGGCTGTAGCTGAAATTGTACATTGCGACATGGTCGAACACCAGCCTATCGAGCTCGTCCCGGAAAAACTCGTCGTTTTCAATGGCCTCGAGAATGATTATGCGCGCATCCCTGAAGCCGTTGACGAACGTAAGGCTCAGGTCGTTGAATACATCATCAATGTCGACCGCACCTCCCCGCTTTTTCCGGTAATATTCCAGCACCGCCAGGCGAAGCGCGCCGTAAAGCCACTTGCGTACGTTCTCCACCTCGTCAAATTTCTCGTACAGCCTGATGAAAACCTCCTGGCAGATGTCCATCACATCGTCGATGTTTTCAACTTTCGTGTGCACGGCGCTGAACACCAGCGGGTAGTAATCGCCATGCGCACGGGTAAACCTGTCGCGCCTTTCACTCATGGGGCTCTTTCCATTCGCGCATTCATAAGCGTCCGATTATGCCGTTTCATCACATTTCTTCTCGGACAGTCGGTTGGTGGTGTCAAGAAAAAATAATTTTTCCTGTTCACCTGATTAGCCTACGCATAACAATACTTGACACAATCGTCCGAAAAAAACAGACTGCTCAGAGTGGTTGACTCGCCAGCGACAACACATCTGCGTTCAGGACAGAACTTATGATTACAGCAATGGGCAAAACATACACCTACAGCACAACCATCGAACAAAAACACCTGGACCGGTTCGGGCATGTCAACAACGCGGTGTACCTCCAGCTGTTCGAGGACGCGCGCTGGGACGTGGTCACCTCCGAGGGGTTCGGCTACGCCGAGATGGCGAAGCTCCAGCAGGGGCCCGTCATCACGGAGGCGACCATCAAGTACCGGCGCGAAATCACGCTTGGGGAGAAAATCACCATCACCTCCCGTTGCGGGATGAAGTCGGAAAGGTTATTCATCACCGAACAGATGATGCACAACGAACAGGGCGTGCTCTGCAGCGAGGCGGTGTTCACCGGCGGGCTCTTCGACCTGAAAAACCGGCGGATCATCGAGCCGACCGGAATGTGGCTGAAGGCGATGGGGCTGGAGTAGAACCACGTCCCGCAACCGGCAGGCCGGCTCTTCGTTGCATTTATTATACAATGGATCAATCGCCCAGCACCCCATTGAGCTTTCCCCCGCACCTGTCCTCCGACATTATTTATCGCCCGGGACGAATTGTTCTGGACTTTCCTTCCCGGGAGTGTTCCATATATACCCATGAAACGATCACAGCCCGGCACAATACTGCTTCCGCTGGCCATGCTTTTTTCAGCCATGCTCGCGTGCGGCGGGTCCGGCCTGCGGGATTCCGACTTCACAGGGCCGGGCTCATCAAAACACACGTTTGCGGTCTGGGCCCATTCAGAGATACGGCCGTCCCGCCACTCCCAGCGCGAGTGCTACGAAAGCGCCATTGCCGACATTCGCACGGAGATGCCCTCAATCAACGCCGCCATTGTCGCGGGCAACATTGTTCACGACAATCAGTCAGCCGACGTGTTCAGGTGGTTCCTCAAATCGAGAACGCGCGCAGGCATCCCCTCATGGTTCGAGATCCCAGGCGAGCGGGACGTCAGGGACACGGCGAATTTCAAAAAGCTCATCCGACCGGAAAGCCGCTACGCCGCGAGGGCGGGAAATCTTCTGTTTCTTTTCCTTGGCGAGGAATTCTCCGGTTCGCCGCGGAGAGTCAGCGCGGACGCGTTTCAATGGTGGAGTGACTCGCTCGACCGCAATCCCGGCAGCATCATCGTGACCGTGACGCATGCGCAGCTTGCCGGCTGCGGGCTTTTCGGCAGCGACGTGTCCGACAACACCATCGAAAATTCGGAGCGCTTTATCGAAGCAATGCGAAAGCGCCACGTCGACATATGGCTCTCGGGCAACATGCATATCCCCGGATTTTTCAACGGCAAGTGGAAGGTCAACCGCGGGACGGGCGGCACGCTCTTCGTGAACGTGGGCTCCATCATCAGGGAGTTTCCCGGAGGCGTGGAATCGAGCGTGCTGCTGTTCAAAAAGGGCGAGCCGTACTGCCTGGTACGCTCGCGCAACCACGAAAACCGGCGGTGGGAAAAGAAGGGAGAGGTGGTCCACCGGCTGAGCAGGCCATTCGAATGGGACGGCTCGCCGCCGGTGATCGTCGGGGCGACGCAGGGCACTCGGCGCTAGCCGAGGTTTGCGAGGCTCTCCCGCAGCTTCACAAGCACCTCCGTGAGATCACCCGCCCGCTTCCGCTCCTTGTCAATGACATGAACCGGCGCCTTGCCCGTAAAATCGGGATTTCCGAGCTTCTGCTCGATGCGCGCAAGGTCCTGGGCGTTGCGGTCGATCTCCTTGTGAATCCTCGCCTTCTCCTTTTCCACGTCGATAAGTCCCTTCAGCGGAAGGTATATCTCCAGGTCGGGAAGGATCGCCGATGAATCGGTTTTGTCAGGGGCATACGCCGGGTCGATCGCAATCGACTCGACCTTCGCCAGCGCCCGGACGCGCTCACTCTCACGCTCAATCAGCGCCCGGACCGGTTCGCTCGAGGTTTTGAAGACCACGTTGGCCTTCCTGTCGGGCGGGAGGTTCAGCTCGCCGCGCACATTGCGGATGCGGTACACGATCTCCTGGAACAGCGCCGCCTCGGCAGCCTCGGCCGGAAATTCCAGCGAGGTGTCGGCGACAGGCCAGGCCGCGCTGATCATGAGGCCCTCTCCGGCAGGCTTGACGCGGTCCCATATCTCCTCGGTGATAAACGGCATGAACGGGTGCAGCAGCTTGAGTCCCGTGGTGAGCACGTGGTAGAGCACCTGTTTCGCCGTGGAACCCGACCGTTCGCTCCCCCCGCCGTAGAGCCTCGTCTTGGCGAGCTCGAGGTACCAGTCGCAGAACTCACCCCACCAGAAATCGTAGATTGCGTGCGCCGCCTCGTTGAAGCGATACTCCTCAAGGGCCGTCGTCACATCGCGCACTGCGGCGTTCAGCCGGTGCAAAATCCAGCGGTCGAACGGCTCCAGGTCGGCAGCCTGCGGCATGCGCGGCGCGAAACCCTCTCCCAGGTTCATCAGGATAAAGCGCGTGGCGTTCCATATCTTGTTGCAGAAGGCGCGGTAGCCCTCGATGCGCTTTTCCGACATGATGATGTCGCGCCCCTGCGCGGCCAGCACCGCGAGCATGAAGCGGAACGCGTCGGTGCCGTATCGCTCCATCATGATGAGCGGGTCGATCACGTTGCCCCGCGACTTGGACATCTTCTGGCCGTGCTCGTCGCGGACCAGCGCGTGTATGTACACCTCGTGGAAGGGGATGTCCTTCATGAACTTGAGCCCCATCATGATCATGCGCGCCACCCAGAAGAAGATGATGTCAAAGCCGGTGACCAGCACGCTCGTCGGGTAGTACTTTTCAAGCGAGGGCGTGGCGTCGGGCCATCCCATGGTGGAAAACGGCCAGAGCGCCGACGAGAACCAGGTGTCCAGCACGTCCTCGTCCTGCCTGAGGTCCGAGCCGCCGCATTTGGGGCACTTCACCGGATCTTCCATATCCACCACGATCTCGCCGCACCCCTGGCAGTAAAACGCCGGGATGCGATGGCCCCACCACAGCTGGCGCGAGATGCACCAGTCGCGGATGTTGTACATCCACTCGAAGTAGGTTTTCTCCCAGCTTCTTGGAACGAAGGTGATTCGGCCGTCCTTCACGGCGGCGATTGCCTCCTCGGCAAGGGGCGCGATTTTCACAAACCACTGCTTGGAGAGGTAGGGCTCGACCACGGTGTTGCAGCGGTAGCAGTGCCCCACCGCGTGGTCGTGGTCGTCGATCTTGACGAGCAAACCGAGCGACTTCAAATCCTCCACCACCTTCTCGCGCGCCTCGAAGCGGGAGAGCCCCCGGTACGCGCCGCCATTCTGGTTGATGAAGCCCTTCTCGTCCAGGATGTTGATCTCGGGCAGCTTGTGCCGCAGCCCCATCTCGAAGTCGTTGGGGTCGTGCGCCGGCGTGACCTTGACAAGACCGGTCCCGAATTCTATGCCCACAAAGTCGTCGGCGATCATGGGGATCTCGCGGTTCATCAGCGGCAGGATGAGCGTTTTCCCCAGCAGGTGACGGTAGCGCTCATCGTCCGGGTTCATGGCGACGGCGGTGTCGCCCAGCATCGTCTCGGGCCTCGTGGTGGCGACGACGATGAAGCCCTCCTCCCCCTTGATGGGATACTTGATGTGGTAGAGCTTTCCCTTGAGGTCGCGGTACTCGGTCTCGATGTCGGAAAGGGCCGTCTCACAGCGCGGGCACCAGTTGATGATGCGGTCGCCCTGGTAAATGAGTTTTTCGCGGTAGAGCTCGACAAACACCTTCCTGACCGCGCGGGAGAGCCCTTCGTCCAGGGTGAAGCGCTCCCGCTGCCAGTCGAGCGACGAGCCGAGCCTGCGGAGCTGGTGCTGTATCTGGCCGCCCGAATGCTCCTTCCAGCCCCACACGCGCTCGACGAATTTTTCGCGCCCCAGATCGTTTTTGGTCTTTTTTTCGTCGCGGAGCAGGCGCTCAACCACGTTCTGCGTGGCGATGCCCGCGTGGTCCATGCCCGGCATCCACATGGCCGAAAAACCCTGCATGCGCTTCCAGCGGATCAGGATGTCCTGCAGCGTGTTGTTGAGGGCGTGGCCCATGTGCAGGTTGCCCGTCACGTTGGGCGGGGGGATCACGATTGAGTACGGCTTTCTGCCGTCGTTTTCGTTTGCGTGGAAATAACCACGGCTTTCCCAGAGCCCGTACCATTTCTCTTCGGCGCTTTGGGGATCGTAGGAAGAAGGAAGCTCCATGTCGCACCACTCTTGTTGTTGAATTGCCGCAAGGCGCTCACGCGCCGGTCCGGCGGCTTTCCCGGCCGCGGGCTAAAACAGCATTCCGGCCCTGAGGCCGGAATGGCATTGTATTCCTCATATCGCCCGCGCACTTGCCGTCCATTGAGGGGCAGCGGGCGTATTTTTTCCAGTATTTTTCGACTCCCGCCAGGCGCCTAAAAGAACACGAACGTCACAAGGATGAAAATCACCACGAGAATCGGAATCGAGTACTTGAACATGTAACCGAAAAAGCTTGGCATGATGACTCCCGATTCCTCGGCGATGGACTTCACCATGAAGTTGGGAGCGTTGCCGATGTAGGTGTTGGCGCCCATGAACACGGCCCCCAGCGAGATGCCCAGCAGGTAATCGCTGTAGCGCAACCCCCCGTGCCCCGGAATCACGGTGTCGCTGACAAGCTGTGCAACAGCCGCGGCCTCGGGCTGGCCGGGGAAGAACTTGCCGAGCGCCGTGTTGAAGTACGTGAGATACGTCGGCGCGTTGTCAAGGAAGCTGGAGAGTGAGCCGGCCAGCCAGAAGTAATGGGCGGGTTTCTCCGCGGTGCGGATGAGCACTGCGAGCGAACCGTGCTCGCCCGCCTTGAGGATCGCGAGCGCGGGGATGATGGTCATGAAGATGCCGGCGAACAGGTAGGCCACCTCTTTGATGGGATCCCAGCTGAACTCGTTGCCCTGGCGCGTCTCCTTCTTCGTGGAAACCATCGACAACACCGAGATGAGAATGATGGCCGCGTCCTTGATGAGGTTCTGGACGGACTGGTGGATGCCGAACACGCTGATCTCGCCCATTTGCACCAGGCCGCTGAAGAGCACCGCGCCCACGATGCCGCCCAGCAGGAAGAAGTTGTGCCAGCCCTCAATCTTGAGGGGCTGCTTTTCCGTGTCGTCGATCGCGGATTTATCCTCTTTCCTGTAATAGTACGAGTCCATGATGAAGTACACCGCGAGCAGCAGGATGGAGACAAACCCCATCGCCGGCAGGCACTTCATGGTCCAGAAGAACGGCACCTTGTGAAGGAACCCGAGGAACAGGGGCGGATCGCCGAGCGGCGTGAGCGCGCCGCCGATGTTGCAGACCAGGAATATGAAAAAGACGATGGTGTGCACCTTGTACTTTCGCCAGGCGTTTGAGCGGAGCACCGGGCGTATCAGCACCATGGCGGCGCCGGTGGTGCCGATCCACGAGGCGAGCGCCGTACCGATGATGAGGATCAGGCAGTTGACAGCAGGGGACCCCTTGAGCGTACCCTTGACGTAAATGCCCCCCGCCACGGTGAACAGCCCCCCGAGCAGGATGATGAAGGGGATGTAGTCGATGATGTATATATGAAGGATTTCATGAAGCGCAACGCCCCTGTAGGCGATCAGGAACGGTATGGCGAATGCGAGCGCCCATGCCAGCGACACCTTGGGATAGTGATGGTGCCAGAAGTGCGGCGCGAATAGTGGAAAGAGCGCGATTGAAAGCAGTATCCCTGCAAACGGAATAACCGTCCAGAGAGGGAGCCGGGATCCCAGATCGGGATGGGCGGCCGCATGCCCCTCCTGAGGCTGTGCGGCGACTGCCTGGGCGTGAGTCTGGATCGCCGCATCGCCATGGCCGTCCGCGTAAAGGCCGCAGGGAACCATCAGACACAGGGCCCATAACACAACACACATCGCGAGAAATCTCTTCATACACGTTACTCCTGAGTGAAATAAAATCACCGTCCTTCGGGGCAAACACCCGGCTCCGTCGGAAAGCGCAACGGCCCGCCGTGCAGCCCGGCAATTGTTCAATATCATTTCACGCGTGTCAAACACTAATTACTCAATCGCTCCCCCTGCCGGATTATTAATCTGTTTACAAAATCCAGCCGCTCTGGTAAACGCTGATTGCGCGTCGCTCCGGACCGTTTCCGGCCGGGGCACGGCAATCCCTCACCCTTTGCACAGCCATGGAACTGAAAGACTGCTACCGCACACTGGGAGTCTCTGAAAACGCTCCCGACGAGGAAATATCCCGGGCATACAAGGCCCTGGCGATGAAGTTCCATCCCGACAAAAACCCGGGCAGGGTCGAGTGGGCAACCGCCATGATGACCGAGCTCAACCTCTCGTACACGACCGTGATGGGGCGGCGTTTCGGCGAGGACAATGGCGCCGCCGCCGAGGAACAACCCTCTCCCCCCCCGCCGCGCAGGGAGCCGCCTGAACCGCGCGCAGAACAGCCGTACCGCGGGGAGGCGGAGGACATGGCCCTGCGCGAGGCGCTGATCGCAAAATTCGTGAGGCTGCGCGAGGACGCAAAGGACGCGCTGTACAAGTACTTCCAGTACGGGCTGTACAACCTTGCCAACAGGGAAAAGCACTACAACCGGAGCGTGTTCAACGACATCGTATTCGTGCTCCGGAAGCGCTATCACCTCATCCGCGGGCTCAAAAAGCGCACCGATGACGCCGAGCTGATTGAGCACTTCGAGACCTTCAACGCCATGATTTTCTCCTTTTACAGGGCGTCTGAATGCCTCAACATCCTTGACTCGTACCGCAACCTTGTCGACGTCGAGGCGTACAGGATGTACAGGAAGGGTGACGACGCGCTGCACGTCTCCCACAAGGAGCTGTTTTTCGACCGCCACAACAGGGGCGGCTTTAAGCGGGACATCGCCGTCTCATATCTGCTCAGGGCCGAGGAGCTCTTCCTTGTGACGCTGGAGCGGTTCCCCTCCTCCACTTGGGCCGTGGAGACATCCATCAAGCTCGAGTACGTGCGCACGCTTAAAAACTATGTGGCGCTTTTTTTCGAACAGGAGTGAGCCTGCGCCTTCATGAAAAAGAAAAAGCTTCCCGTCTGGAGGGAAGCTTTTAGGTGTGAAGCCTTTTGGGACCGGTTACCTGGGAACAACCACGAAAGTGACCCTGCGCTGTTCTTTGTCCTTGGGCCCGAAGCCATCCTTGGGCTGCGAATTGCCGATTCCCTTGTACGTGAGCTTACTGGCGCTGATGCCGCCCCTGACAAGAGTATCGTACACCGCTTTCGCGCGGGCTGTTGAAACCCTGTCGGCGTCCTCATCAAGACGCACTTTGGCCGAATGCCCGGTGATCTGGACCACGTAGCCTTCCGGCACCTTGTTCACCACCTCGCCCACAATCTGCACCAGCTTGGAGCCGAGCATCTGCCTGTTGTTCGCGCTCAACGCCGCCCTGCTGGGCGGGAACACGTCCAGCTCATTTGACGCCATGCGAAGCGTTTCGTTGCTGGCGGATACCGCGAGGGTGGCCGGGCCTGACGATGATACAGTCGGGGCGGCAGTCCCCTGGTCGGTCGCTGCCGGTTGCTGGGACGCGCAGGCGAACATGAACGCGACAGCCATCACCACGAGCGGTAATAGTACTTTTTTCATCAAATCCTCCTCTTGAATGACATTCAAACTTTTAGCGAACACAAAACAATAATCCGCCATATTAAATAATAGTACCATGAAAAAAAAAGCCCGTCAACCCCCAAATCAAAAAAAACCCCCCCTTCTCCGGTTTCGTCATTAATATCTTGACGCCATTTCAGGTTCTTTTTTTATGGTATGGATACTTGAACCCGGAAAAGGTGGCGTATGAACACGTGCAGCATCCCTGAAGCCCTCGATGAAATCCGAAGCGGCAGGATGATCATACTCGTCGATAACGAGGACCGCGAGAACGAGGGAGACCTCATCATTGCCGCTGAACACTGCACCCCCGAAGTCATCAATTTCATGATCACCAACGGCAGGGGGCTTGTCTGCGTCGCAATGACGCAGCGCAGGCTGGACGATCTGGGCCTCAAACTCATGTGTCCGGAGAACAGCGACAAGTTCTGCACCGCGTTCACCATCTCTGTCGACGCCAAGGAGGGTACGACCACCGGCATATCCGCAACCGACCGCGCAAACACCGTGAAAGTGCTGATCGACGAAAAAACCGGGCCGGAAGACCTGCTGAAACCCGGCCACATCTTCCCCCTTGCCGCGAAACGGGGAGGCGTTCTGGTCAGGGCGGGCCATTCCGAAGGGTCGGTCGACCTGGCAAGGCTTGCCGGGCTCAAGCCCGCCGCCGTGATCTGCGAGATCATCAAAGAAGACGGCACCATGGCGCGCCGGCCCGACCTGGACATCTTTGCGAAAAAGCACAATCTCAAGATCGCGACCATCTCCGATCTCATCAAGTACCGCCAGCACAAGGACCGGCTGGTCAAGCGCGTGTCCGAGGCGAGCCTTCCCACCGAGCACGGCGATTTCCACATCATCGCATACGAAACCGAAGTGGATAACGCCACGCACGTCGCGCTGGTCAAGGGCGACGTCGACGGCAGGGAGAACGTGCTGGTGCGCGTCCACTCGGAGTGCCTCACGGGCGACGTGTTCGCCTCGCGGCGGTGCGACTGCGGCTCGCAGCTCTCCCGCGCCATGCAGATGATCGAGCGCGAAGGCATGGGCGTTCTGCTTTACATGCGCCAGGAAGGCCGCGGCATCGGCCTGGGCAACAAGATCATGGCCTATCACCTTCAGGAGCAGGGCCTCGACACGGTGGAAGCCAACATCAGGCTCGGCTTCCCGTCCGACCTGCGCGATTACGGCATAGGAGCGCAGATCCTCGTTGACCTGGGATTGCACACCATACGTCTGATGACCAATAATCCCAAGAAGCTGATCGGCCTTGAGGGGTACGGCCTTGAAATGGTGGAACGCGTTCCAATCGAAATAGAGCCCGGCGCCGAAAACCTGAGATACCTGAAAACGAAAAAGGAAAAGATGGGACACCTCATCCTCGGGGATGCGGACCTGAAAGACCAATGACATCGAACAATCCCACGATCGCGATCATCGACGATGAGGAGATGATACGCTACGCCCTCCAGCGCAAGCTGCTCAAACAGGGATACAGCGTCATCTCCGCCGAAAAGGCCGAGGAAGTCCTATACCTTATCAAATCCGGCGAGAAGAAGATCGACCTTATCATCACCGACATCATGCTCAGGAAGATGGACGGAATCGAGTTTCTCCGCTACATCAATGCGATGGAAAATCCCATTCCGGTCCTCATACTCACCGCGCAGGCGCACATCGAGGACGCCATCAGGGCGCTCCGCTACGGGGCGTGCGATTTCATCCGCAAACCCTGCGACGTCAACGAGATCGCCTCCGCGGTCCGCGGCATCATACGCGCCCGGCAGGAAAAGCAGCTCGCCGACACGTTCGGCCAGTACATTCTCTACGACCGCCGCATCTTCCGCTTCGGCTCGGACCTGACCGCGTGCAATGTGCTCTCGTACAAGCTTACAAAACACCTTCCATCCACGGGCTTCTGCAACAAGACGACCGCCGAGAACATCTCGCTTGCGCTCAGGGAGGCGCTTTCCAACGCCGTGTGCCACGGCAACCTCGAGATCACATCACGCGTGCGCGAGGAGCGGGGACTCAACGGATTCAACGAGGAAGTCGAGCTTCGCCGGGGGCTGCCGGAATACCGCGACCGCAAAGTCACCATCTATTACGAGTTTACCGGCGAATACGCCGAGTACGTCATCGAGGACGAGGGCCCCGGCTTCGACGTACGCGC
>CAZPZJ010000040.1:5124-6319 GCA_964591055.1 uncultured Leptospiraceae bacterium | reverse complement strand
GCGCCCGCCATCGGCATCGCGGCGGCCATGGGAATCGCGCTCGCCGCGAAGAAAATAACGGCGACTTCGATCAGCGAATTCAAAGAGCAGATGAGCCGCGTATTCGACACGTTCGCCGCCACCAGGCCGACGGCGGTGAACCTGTTCTGGACCATCAACCGCATGAGGAAGATAACCGGGGCCGGAGCCGACGTCGAAGAGCTCAAGGCCGCGCTCGAACGGGAGGCGCTCGCCATCTACGACGAGGACATAGCGACCAACCGCGCGATAGGGAAAAACGGTGCGAAGTTTCTGGCCGACGGCGACGTCGTTATGACGCACTGCAACGCGGGGGCGCTTGCAACCGGGGGATACGGCACCGCGCTCGGCGTGATCCGCGCCGCGATCGAGGAGGGAAAGAAGATATCCGTCTTCGCGTGCGAAACCCGTCCCTACCTTCAGGGCGCAAGGCTGACGACATGGGAGCTTTTCAGGGACGGCATCGAGGTCACGCTGATCACCGACAACATGGCCGGCCACTTCATGAAAACGGGCGCGATAAAGAAGATTATCGTCGGGGCGGACCGCATCGCAGCCAACGGCGACACCGCCAACAAAATAGGCACCTACACGCACTCGGTGCTTGCAAAGGAGCACGGCATTCCGTTCTACGTGGCGGCCCCCGTCTCGACGCTGGACCCCGAAACGAAAACCGGAAGCGACATCGTGATTGAGGAGAGAAGCATCCAGGAGGTCGCCTACATCAAGGGCGTGCAGATCGCGCCTGAAGGCGTCTTCATCAGAAATCCGTCGTTTGACGTGACCCCCTCCGGGAACATCACCGCGATCATCACCGAGAAAGGAGTCATTGAAAACCCCGCGAACTCCGGGATCATGGAGCTTTTCCGTTAACGGCAGGGGGCGGCCCTTCGCAGGGTCAGCGCCGCCCCCTGCCGAGCATTCCAACCGCTTCTTTCACAAAGGCCTGCAGCCCGCGAGCTTCCTCTTCGGAGAGGGGCATGCCGCCGTACCGTGCGGCGTACAACCGCTGCTTCCATTTCTCAAGGCCCTCTCTCACCCCCGAAGACGCGGAATCGGCGCCGAAGCCAATCTCATCGGATATCCGGCCGAGCGCCTTCTCGGCCGAGCGCATAAAACCGGGACCGAATCCGTCCCGCTGGGCAAGCACGATCTCGCGGTACCAGGCGTCATAGCG
>CAZPZJ010000040.1:3262-5024 GCA_964591055.1 uncultured Leptospiraceae bacterium | reverse complement strand
TGCGGTTTTTACCGTCTCGTAGCGGCCGCTCGCAGGATTGAAGCAGTTGATCGCCACCGCCCCGAGATCGATCGCTCCCGCCTTTTCGGGAATGACCGCAAGGACGAATTCCCGCTCGCCGGCGAGCGTGTTGTTCTCGACACCCAGCGACGACTGGCCCTCGGTCACGATGACGCGGACTCCCGACGCGGTCTCGAACGAGGGCTGCGAAAGCGTCAGCAGATTGCCCTTTCCCCTGACCTTCACCTTCACACGGTATTCGCTGAAGGCGCGCGCCTTTCCGTCGCCGTGCGCAAGCTCCAGCGCGAACTGCCCCACGTTTCCGCTGTAGTTGCCGGGCTTCCCCTGTTCAGGAAGCGGCAGCACCTCGACGCCCTGCGACTCAAAGGTGACCCGCCTTCTCGACGGGAACGAGAACACCGATCCCGGAAGCGACACCGCCGTCATCGCGCTCCCGCCCCCTATCTCCGCTTTCCCCGTCACCGTAGGCACCATGACGAACGTCGCAATGTGCGCCTTCGACATTTCAGCGCCGGCCTCCTTCACCGCTGATTCAGGAAGGGGCTCTTCGATCTGCCGCTGGACAAATCCCTTCGCCGACGGAAGCTGCTCCATGGACGGCGGCTCCTCGAGCGCAAGGCCGGCATACAGCATCGAGTAGCGCACGATGAGCGGCTCTCCGGCGAACACGCGTTTTTTGGAAAGCTCGACGCGGGTGCCGATTCTCGCAGTTCCCGGATCGGCCGCGCCGCCGTCCCGGCCCCTCGACACCGATCCCATCGCAACGAGCGTCATCTGGCGCGAGGTGAGGCGCGCATTGTCGGCGCGCACCTCAACGGGAGGAATGGTGAACGTACCGGCGCGCCTGGGCGAGACTGAAAAATTGAGCACCAATCCCGACCACGTGCGCCCGTTGATCCACTGAAAGGAGCGGCTGGTTCCTGCGAAGGCGATATCGAGCCCGCTGACGGCGGGAACCCGCCCCGGCTCGGCGCTCCCGGCTCCGGAAATTTTTACCCGCAGCGTGGCGCTGTCCCCGACGTACACGCGCGGCGGGTCAATCTCGGTCTCTATGGTGGCCGCAAACGCCGTCCCGCCGGCAAGCGTTACGAACGCCGCGACCAGCACCGCCGCCATCCTACCACGGCTTCTCCGTACCGCTTCCGCCATCCTGTCCACCCCTGTAGCGCCGCACCGGTTTGTTCTTCAGCGAATCGAGAATGCTTTTCATCTGCTCGCGGCTCATGGAGCCCTTCGCCCCGCGCCGCTGTTTCTCCCCGTCCCTGTCGACCTGTTCCCTGCCGTCTTTCGGACGCTGCTTCTGATCGCTTCGGCCGTCTTTTCCGCCGGACCCGTCACTGCCGTCCTTCCGCCCGTCACTGCTCTTATCCTGCTTCTTCTGGAGAATATATTCAATGTTTTTTTTGGCCGCCTCGTAGCCGGGATCGATGCGAAGCGCGTTGATGTACGAGCTCACGGCGGATTGCGTGTCGCCTTTTTTCAGGAAGGCGTTTCCCATATTGAAAAATGCGCGCTTCTGGACGTCGGGATCATCGGACTTGAGCGCCTCCCGGAACTCGTCTACCGCGCCGTCGTAGTCCCGCTGCATGTAGCGCGCGTCGCCGCGGTTGAAGCCGAGCCTGTGCTTTCCCTTCCCGCCCGGCGCATACTTCTCCGCCTCGCGGTACCTGTCGAGCGCCTTGTCGTACTGCCCGTCCCGGTAGTGCGCGTTGCCCTCATCCACGCGGTCGCGGTAAGGATC
>CAZPZJ010000040.1:0-3162 GCA_964591055.1 uncultured Leptospiraceae bacterium | reverse complement strand
TGGTTTCGGAGGCGATCCTGCGCAGCAGCGAATCGTTCCTTCTTGTGCGCACGAAGCCCCCGCTTTCATCGCGCAGGTATTCCTCGCCCGCTTCCCCGCGATCGCCGCCCGCCGGAACGAGCTCTCCGCTGTCACGACCCACCGCCGCCACAAACACGGCGACCCCCAGGTCCTTGAACCTGCGCACCGCCCCGTCAACGGCGCCCTCGTGATCCTCGCCGTCGGTGATGAGCACCAGGTTGCGGGAGGTCATCCTGCGCCGGTTGAACACGCGGTAGGCCATGTCGAACGCCGCGCCTATATTGGTGCCCTGCCTTTCAATCGCCGAGGGATCGGAGGCGTCGAGAAACATCTCGAGTGCGCCGACATCGCCCGTCATCGGGCACTGGATGAACGCGTCCCCGGCGAAGAGCACCAGCCCCACGCGGTTGCCGCGCAGCGATTGGGCCATGATCCGCACCGCGTCCTTTGCGCGCTCAAGCCTCGACGGATGCACGTCGCGCGCAAGCATGCTGCGGCTCACATCAAGCGCGACAAGCAGGTCCACTCCCTCGCTCGACGCCTCACGCGGGTACTCGCCCCACTGCGGCCTGAGCAACGTGAAGGCGAAGAGGACGATCGCCAGCGCGATCATGACATGCTTGGCGATCGCGACGCGCCCGTCGCCTTGTAGCAGAAGCGCACGAAGCGCCCGGTTCGCCGCCATGCGCCTCATCACGGAGCGCTTCCACCACAGGTAGAACGCGAACGCGACGAGCACGGCGACGGCCCCGGAGGCGACGGGAGCGAGATAGTGCAGGCTGCCGAAGCTCATGGCACCTTCCTGTACAGCACGGATCTGAGCGCAATCTCGAGGAAGAAGACGATCATGGCGGCGAGCAGAAACGCGTAAAAGCCGTCGTGGAATTCATGGTACACCCGCGTTTCAATGACGCTGCGCTCGAGCGTGTCGATGTCGCGAACCTGGTCCCACAGCACGCCCGCGGATGTCGCCCGATAGAACCTGCCGCCGGTCTCCTCCGATATTTTCCTGAGCATGGTTTCGTCGAAGTGGTTGTAGAGGTACTGGCGCCCGAACAGGAATCCCGAGCCCGCCGGGTAGGGCACCCTGCCCTCCTTCCCTATCCCCACGGCGTAGATTTTAATCCCCGCCTCGGCGCACATGGCCGCCGCAGTCTCGGGATCGATCGATCCGCGGTTGTTCATCCCGTCGGTGAGAAGCAGCACCAGCCTGGATTTCGCCCTGCTGTCAACCATGCGCGCTGCTGCGAGCGCGAGCGCCTCCCCGATCGCCGTACCGTCCTCACGCACGGTGTCGAAGTCGATCTCCGCGATGATGTCGCCGAGCATGTCATGCTCCAGCGTGAGCGGGCACTGGAAATGCGCCTCGCCCGCGAAGGCGACGAGCCCCAGCCGGTCATTCGCCCGGCGCCGGATAAATTCCGCGATCACGTCCTTCGCGACAGAAAGCCTGTTCTTCGGCTTGAAGTCCTCGCCCTTCATGGACCCGGACACGTCCAGCACGATCATGATATCGACCCCCATCGTGCGCACGCTCGACGAGCTCACTCCGCGTCCGGGGCGAGCGATGGCGATGACAAGGAGAATGGCTGCGACCAGGCGCAGGACAGGCAGGTAGCGGTAGGTCGCCACGCGAAACGAGTTGCTCCGCCCGACGATCTTCCCGGACGAGACGGCGATCGCGGCTCCCCGTCGATACAGCTTCCCGTACGCGTAGTACGCCGCCGCGATGGCCACGGGGACAAGCAGGAGCAGCGCCCATGGGTGCTGAAATTCGAAGCCCATCAGCCGCCTCCCGCCGCGAGTTTTCTCGCGAGACGCACGGTGAGATCGAAGTTGGCGTTGAGCGTCTCCGCCGAGGGGGAAAACTCTGCAAACTTGGCAAGGTCCCACAGCTCAATCATCTTCCAAAGATCGGCGCGCGCTTCGGCGAACGCGCCCGCATGCATCGCCGAGTGCATCGCCGCGAGCATTTCGCTTCCCGTCATCTCCATGGCGTCGAATCCCTGCGTCGCCGAGACGAATTTCCTGAATATCCTCGAGAGCTCCATCACGAACTCCTCGACGCGGCCCGATTCGACATGACGCCTGCGGATGAGCGCACCCGTCTCGCGCATGAAGATTTCAATTGGAGGGATGACGGCGGGCGGGAGATCGGGCTCCCTGCGCCTCGACTTCCACCACCGAAAGAGAAAGAAGCATCCCGCGCCCAGCACCGCCGCGCCGATCATGAGCAGGATGAGCCTGGTGTAATTGCCGCCCAGCGACAGGGGCGGCTCAATCTCCTGGAACTGGCCCGAAGGATTGACGGCCTTCACCTCGATTGAAGGCTGCCTGTAGCCGATACGGACGTTCTGCCGGTCGTACATCTCGATCTCGGGCAGCAGGTGGTTGCCGGGACGGAAGTACGCGACGCTCAGTTTGATCAGCCAGCGCTGCTCTCCGCGCTCAGCGTCCTCCTCTTTTACAGCGCCATACACCATATATAACGGCACGTGCTCGTCGGGCGCCTTTTCGCCGTCTCCGGCCGCCTTTTTGACGGGAGCACCCGCGGGCGGCGCGGGGAAGACGGGCCCTTCCTCCGGCAGGCGCACGACGATGCCTGAGAGGTTTTTCGCCCTCAGCTCAAGCGTGCATGCAACCATCTCGCCGATCGTCGCGGTCGCGCGGTCCGCTTTCGCCTCGATGCGGGGATAATCGATGTTCTGGGCCAGCGCCGCGAGAGAAAAGCAGGAGGCCGCAGCGATCGCTGCAACAAGCGCCGCGTACGCAAGCTTTTTCATCGCCTCGTAATGCCGTAACGCACTGTTCATATTCCAAGTCGGCGTGCGCGATTGCGCTTTTCAAAGTATTTCAGTATCGGCCCCTCTATGGAGCCGTCGGTGGACAGCTTGATTGATTCGATCTCCCTGTCCCCGTTTCCCCCACGCCTCACCGGGGCCGCTTCCGAGAGGAACGTCTCACCGGTCTCCATATCGACGAACTCGGCGAGCGCGAAAAGCGGCATGCGCGACTCCGCCGGGTCCGACACCTCGACCGGGATCACGTCATGCCTGCGCCCCAGACGCCGAAGCCTGCCCTCGTAACCCTCGTCAAGGAAGTCCGAGATCACGAACACCACGCTGCGCTTTTTCAGCACGC